>NZ_LT796768.1:1244336-1555420 GCF_900167475.1 Aeromicrobium choanae
GAGCTCCTCGACGGCCTCGGAGCGCGAGAACAGCACGAGGTCGTACGAGGACGAGAGCGTGCGAGCGATCCCGGCGCCGATGCCGCTGCTCGCCGCCGTGACGACGGCGACCGGTCGCGTCACTTGCGGGCCGCCCGCAGCCACTCGAGGTTCTCGGTGGCCTTGCGGTGCGGGTCGAACGCCTTGACGTCGAGCACCGGGTCGGGCATGCCGAGCATGAGCTTGGCCAGCAGCTGCGACGCCGCCGGGCCCATCATCGTGCCGTGGCCGTCGAAGCCCGTGATCGTCCACAGTCCCGCCTCGACCTCGCCGATGAACGGGTGGCCGTCGCCGCCGGTGGCGTCGGCGGCCGCGCTGATCGTGTTGCGGATGCCGACCTCGGCGAAGAGCGGGGCTCGCGTCTCGGACGCCTCCGCGAACTCCGCGAGCATGTCGCTCACGCCGTAGCGCTCGGGCAGCGTGGAGCTCAGGATCGTGACCATCGCGCCGTCCTGCTCGCGCTCGACGCACCAGCCCGTCTCCAGGTCGATCGTCAGCGGCAGGCGCTGGTCGCCGAGCACCGGCGTCGTGAAGCCGTAGTGGACCCACATCGGGAAGATGTCCATGTCGAGCCCGAACTTGGCCAGCAGCTTCGGCGAGCCCAGTCCGCTGGCCACGACGACGCGCTCGGCCAGGAGCGGCTCGGGACCGTCGACGAGCCAGCCGCCCTCGACCTGCGTGAGGTCGCCGACCTCGTGGCGCTCGCGGATCTTCACACCGAGGCGGCGCGCCGCGGCGGCGACGCCGTAGACGCCGTCCGTCGGGTTGACGCGACCGTCCTCGGGGGTCCAGCAGCCGCCGATGAGCCCGTCGACGCCGAGCCACGGCACGACCTCCAGCAGCTCGTTCGCCGACAGCATCTCCACGTTCGGGGCGCCGAGCGAGGCCTGCGTCTTGGCGGCCTGCGTGAGCTTCTCGAAGAGCTCCTCTCGGCCGGTCAGCATGAGGTAGCCGTCCTGGTAGTACTGGCACGGCTGCTCGAAGACGTCCTCGAACGTCTGCCAGAAGCGGCGTCCGCGGATCGCCAGCTCGATCTCCAGCGGGGTGCTGAACTGCTGACGCACGCCGCCGAGCGAACCGCCCGTGCACCCGCTGGCCAGCTCGCGCCCCTCGAGCACGACGATGTCCTTCTCGCCGAGCTCGGCCAGGTAGAAGGCGAGCGTGACACCGACGATGCCGCCGCCGATGATGGCGGTGCCGACCTTGGTCGCGTCGTTGCCGGGTGTGTGTCCCATGAAGGGTCCTTTCGGGAATGAGGGGGGAAGGTGTTCAGGATGTGCCGACGTCACATGACGCGTCCACCGTCGGAGACGATGACCTGACCGGTGACGTTCGGCCAGGAGGCGATGTCCAGCCCGGTCCGGGCGATCTCGGACGGGTCGGCGATGCGGCGCAGGGGCGTCTCGTTCTCGACCGCCGCCTGCTCGTCCGCCGGGATCGAGCTGTACATGTCCGTGGCGACCGGTCCGGGTGCCACGGCGTTGACCCGCACCTGAGGGGCGAGCTCGCGCGCGAGGGACTTGGTCAGGCCGATCACGGCCGACTTCGAGGCTCCGTAGGAGACGCCGTGGACGGATCCGACGACGCCTCCGGTGGAGGAGAGGTTGAGGACCGCGCCCCGACTGGCGGCGAGGTCGTCGCGCAGGGCCCGGGTCAGCTTCATGGGCGCCTTCACGTGGATCGCGAACGCCGCGTCCCACAGCTCGTCGGTGGTCTCGTCGAGCTCGCCGTGGGCCAGGATTCCGGCGTTGTTGACCAGCAGCTGGACGGTGCCGAGGCCGGCCGCCGCCGTCACGACCGCCGCGACACCCTCGTCCGTCGTCACGTCGGCGACGACCGCGACGGCACGGCCGCCCAGCTCCTCGACGGCGCGGACGGTCTCCTCGGCGTCGTTGCCCCGACCCCGATGGGTGAGGACGACGGTCAGGTCACGGCGCGCGCACTCCAGGACGAAGGCTCGTCCGATGCCGCGCGATCCGCCCGTGACGACGGCGACCGGCGTGGTCATCGGGTCTCGGGAAGCTGGACGATGCCCTCGATCTCGACGAGGCCGCCGAGCGGGAGCTCCTGCACGGCGAACGCCGAGCGGGCAGGCGGATCGGTCGGGAACCAGCGGCCGTACACGACGTTCATGTCGGCGTAGTGCTCCATCGAGGACATGAAGACCGTCGTCTTGACGACGTCGGCCAGCGTGGCGCCGTGCTCGCGCACGACGGCCTCGAAGTTGGCCAGGGCGCGGTCGGTCTGGTCCGAGGCACCGTCGGCGAGCGCGCCGTCGACGAGGCCCAGCTGGCCCGAGACGAACAGCAGCGAACCGGCTCGGACGCTCGCGCGCAGGGGGAAGGGGGTGGACATGGTGGTTCCTTTCGGTAGGTCAGAATTTCGCGGCGAGTCGGAAGGCCGCGTGGACCGCACCTTCGATGCGGTGGGGGTTCATGACGTCGCCGACCGCGTGGACGACCACGTCGTCGGGCAGCTCGTCGAAGAGCTCGGACCGCGGCTCGGTCCACGTGTGGACGATCCAGTCGGCCTCGAGACCGACCACCTCGCCGGAGGCCTCGAGCGGGCGGCCGTGCTCGTCGACGTGCCGGTAGGTCAGCGCCTCGACGCCACCTTCGCGGCACAGCACCCTCGGCCCGTCGGGGTCGAAGCCGACGACCTTCGTCGAGCACACGATGGCGATCCCGGCGGCGTGCATGAGCGTCAGGAAGTCGTCGCGGACCTCGGGCTCCACGAGCTCGGCGGGACCCGGGTTGGCGGTCACGAAGGTCACCTCGCACCCCGACCCGGCGGCCACCAGGGCGGCCGACATCGCGTTGGTGCGGTGGTTCTCGTCGACCACGATGACGCGGCCCGTGAGCTGGGGGCGGCCCGCCACGACGTCGGCCGCGGCGACGAGCCGGCGATGATCGCGCGCCGCCCACTGGGGCACGGTCTCGGCCGCGCCGGTGGCGAGCACCACGATGTCGGGGTCGACCGCAAGGATGTCCTTGGCCTCGGCCGTGCGGCGCAGCCGCAGGTCGACGCCCAGCCGGCGCACCTCGTTGCCGAGCCAGTCCACCGCGTCGACGAGGCCGTCGCGGCCCTCGGTCCTGGCGGCCACGCGCACGGTGCCGCCGGTGTCGGGTCGCTCGTCGAAGAGGGTGACCTCGTGGCCGCGCAGCGCGCTGACCCGAGCCGTCTCGAGGCCTGCGGGGCCGCCGCCCACCACGACGACACGGCGCGGGGTCGGTGCGAGCGTGGTCTCCACGTCGCCGAGGAAGCGCTCGCGTCCCGTGACCGGGTTGTAGACGCACTTCACGTTGCGGTGGCGTCCCAGCTCGCCCTGGCACATCTGGATGCAGCCGATGCAGGGCCGGATCTCGTCCTCGCGGCCCTCGAGCACCTTCGTCACGAGATGCGGGTCGGCGATGTGGGCCCGGGTCATGCCGACGAAGTCGGCGTCGCCCGCCTCGATCGCGGCGGCGGCCATGGCGGGATCGGTGATCCGGCCGACGGCGCCGACCGGCATCCCCACCCGTTCGCGGACCGCGCGGGCGTAGTGCAGGTAGCAGCCGCGACGGACCGCCATCGTGGGGATGACCGAGCCGTTGAAGTTCGCCGAGACGTTCATCCCGTCGACGATCCCCAGCTCGTCGATCCGCTGGTCGATGTCGAGCCACGCGTCGGTGTCCAGCGAGCCCTCGGTCTCGTCCGAGCCGTTGACGCGCACCATGAGCAGCGCGCCGCCGATCTGCTCGCGGACGGCCTCGAGCACGCGCTGGCAGAAGCGGAACCGCGCCTCGTCGCTGCCGCCGTACTCGTCGGACCGCCGGTTGGTCAGCGGCGAGAGGAACAGGTTGATCAGCTGGCCGTGGCCGACCGCGATCTCGACGCCGTCCATCCCACCGCGCACGGCGCGCCCCGCTGCTTGCGCGAAGGCGTCGACGATCTCGTCGATCTGCCGCCGGCTCATCTCACGCGGGACCGCCCCGTGGAGGTGGTGCGAGAAGCCCGAGGGCGCCCAGACTCCCCCGTCGCCGCCGTCCGTCCGGCCGCCCATGTGCCCGAGCTGGGGCACGATGATCGCCCCGTGCGCGTGCACGGCCTCGGAGAGGCGGACGTAGCGGTCGACGATCCGGTCGTCGAAGTTGTGGTAGATCCCGTACGGCGTCGGCGAGCTCGGGTGCACCGCGGTGGTTCCCATCGAGACCATCGCGGCACCACCGCGGGCACGCTCGGCGAAGTACGCGACGTCGTCCTCGTTCGGCAGGTGCTCGGTGTCGATGTTGTGCGTCGCGTGGGCCGTCACCACGATGCGGTTGCGCAGCGTCACGGGCCCGAGCCGCAACGGCTCGGTGAGCGCCCTCAGGTGGGTGGACGTCATGCCCAGGCGTCCCATGCGGGCGCCGTGACGGACAGGACGAGGGCGTCGTCGGAGCGCAGGCCGGTCAGGACGTCCTGCGCGCGCTCCCCCACGGCGGGGGTCAGCAGCCGCTGCCACTTCGCCTGCAGCTCGGCCGCGCCGAAGTCGGTGCCCGGGTCGCCCGGGGCGTCGAGGTAGACCCCGTCGACCGTCGTGCCGTCGGTGGTCTCGATCGTGACCCGGCTGGGATAGCGGGCCGGGTAGTGCTGGTCGAGGTCCGGGGCGTGCTCCAGCGTGATGCGGGAGGCCAGCTCCAGTCGCGTGGGCTCGCTGAGGACCGACTCGTCCATCTCCACGGCACCGGCGGCACCGTGCAGCGCGATCGAGGCGAGCACGAACGGGAAGCTGTACTGGGCGGAGTCGATGGTCCCGGGGCGGACCTCGTCGAGGAAGGTGGCCGCCTGGTGCGTGCCCACCCGGATGCGGGCGATCCGCTCGGGCGTGATCGCGTGCTCGGCGAGCAGATCCTGGAAGCCCGCCCCCGCAGCGTGCGTGTAGCGGCACGCCGCGAATGACTTGAAGTAGGTGTTCGCCGTCTCGTAGACCTCGCCGATGCTGGTGATGAACGGATCGGTGGACGCTCCCGGCTCGTGGAACGGTGTCGCCGGGAGGACGCCGTTCTCGGACAGGGCGTACCCGGCAGGCAACCTCATGAAGCCGGCGGCGGCCAGCTCGGCCGCCATGACGCCGGTGGCGGCGCCCCAGCCGATCGACTCCTTGACCATCGGCGTGCCGAAGGTGGCCATGGGGGCGTGCAGCCAGCCGATCTTCACGGCGCGCTCGATGCCGTCGGCGTCGGCGCCGGAGACCACGGCCGCGGCGGCCGCGGCGCCGATCGCGCCCGCGCAGCCGGTGCAGTGGTAGTGGTCGCCGTCGTGCTTGGGCCACAGCAGGTGGGCCGCGCGCAGGCCGATCTCGTAGCCGACGACCTGCGCCGTGAGGGCCTGCGCGACCGTCGTCTCGGCCGTCGAGGCGGCGAGCACGGCGGGCACGATGACCGAGCCGGGGTGGATCGCGCCGGCCAGGTAGTGACCGTCGTCGAAGTCCAGGGCGCTGGCCGCGACGCCGTTGGCGAAGGCCGCCATCGTGGGCGAGGACCCACTCCCGCGACCGACCAGCGGGGAGGGGCCGGCCGTGCGTCCCGCCACCTCGGCGGCGATGCCCGCGGAGGTCGTGGTGGCGCCACCGACCATGGTGGAGACCGTGTCGCTCAGGGCGTCCGCCGCACGCTCGCGGACCTCGGCCGGGATGCTCTCCCAGCGCAGGCCGGCGGCCCAGTCGGCCATCTTCTTCAGTGGATCGGTCATGAGGGTCTCCTGGGGACGCGGTGCGGGGTGGGGAGGGTCGGGGTGCCCGTGAAGGGACGGGCACCCCGACCGGTCACGGGGTGAACGACACGAACTCGCCGCCGTTGATCTCCAGCAGCGCCGTCGCCGGGGAGTCCGGGTCGACTGCGGCGCCCTGGTTCTCGTCGAACGTGAACGGGCCACGGATGGGCAGCTCGAACGACTCGGTGTCCGCCACGGAGGAGATCAGCGACGCGCGGTCCTTGCCGCCGTCCTGGAGCCCCTCGAGGAAGACGAAGAACGAGTCGTACGCCACCGCGTTCGCCTCGCCCGGCGCCTCGCCGTTCTCGGCCGAGTACGCGTCCACGAACGACTTGACGCCCTCGGTGGACGAGTTCGGGTCGAACACGGCGTTGACGAGGACGCCCTCGACCGCGTCCTTGCCGGCGATCTTCACCAGCTCGGGGGTGTTGGACCCGGCCGTCACGAGGATCTTGACGTCGTCCCAGCCCAGCGCGTCGGCCTGCTTGATCTGCAGGGCGGCGTCCGTGTAGGTGTTCAGCAGCACCAGCGTGTCGATGCCCTTGTTGCGCAACGTCGTCAGCTGGGGCGTGAAGTCCTTCTGCCCGGTCGTCGTGGCGATCGCGTCGACCACCTCGAGTCCGGCGTCGGGGGCCGTCTCCTCGAAGGACTCGACCAGGCCGGTGCCGTAGTCGTCGTCCGAGGCGAGCAGGCCGACCTTCTTCGCGCCGATGTCCCGGCCTGCCTGGTACGCCATCTCCGCGCCCATCGAGGCGTCGTCGATCAGCGTGCGGAACAGGTTCTCGTGCAGCTCCGCGGTGATCTCCGGGTTCGACGAGTAGCTGACGAACAGCGGCATGCCGCACCGCTCGTAGATCGGCATCGCCGCGAGGGTCACCGACGAGTTGCTGTGGCCGAAGACCGCCATGATGTCGTCGTCGTCGCACATCTTCTGGGCGACGGACGCGCCCTGGTTGGGATCGGCGACGTCGTCGAACGACTTCACCTCGATCGTGGCGCCCTTGAACGGACCGGACTCGATGCCGCCTGCCTCGTTGATCTGGCTCGCCGCGAACTGGACGCCCGCGAGCTGGTTCTTGCCGTAGATCGCGTTCTCGCCCGTCATCGGACCGGCCACCGCGACGACGATCTTGTCCTTATCGCCGCTCTCGTCACCACTGCCGCACGCGCTCAGCACGAGCGCTCCACCGGCCAACGCGGCCAGCATCAGCTGTTTCCTCGACATGTCACTCCTGGTTTTCACTGGTTGGGAGTTGCCTCGGCCGGTCGGCCGTGACGACGGTGGGGAAGAGCGTCCGGCGGGTGTGAGGTCACACCCGCCGGACGAGGACTCACGCGCCGGGGCGCGTCTTGATCTCGCCGTCCTGCACCTGCAGGAGCGACTGGGACGGCTTGCCGGGCACGACGGTGGGCTCGTGGTTCTCGTTGAACACGAACTCCCCGACGATCGGCAGGTCGAAGGACTCGATGCCGTCGATCGTGCTGATCAGCGACTCGCGGTCCTCGGCGCCCTCGTCGAACGCCTTGAACACGACCCAGGCGGAGTCGTACGCGACGGCCGCACCCTCGCTCGGCTCACGGTCGTTGGCCTCCTTGAACGCGGAGACGAACGCCTGCGTGCCCTCGTTGCTGCTGCCCGGGTCGAAGATCGCCGAGACGTAGGTGCCCTCGGCGGCCTCCGCGCCGGCGATGTTGACCAGCTCGGGGTTGTTGGCGCTGGCCGTCACGAGGATCGGCACGTCGAGCCCGAGCCCCTTGGCCTGCTTGATCTGCAGCGCGGCATCGGTGTACAGGTTCAGCAGCACGAGGCTGTCGATGCCGGCGTTCTTCAGCTCGGTCAGCTGCGGGCTGAAGTCCTTCTGGCCCGTCGTGGTCACGAGGCTCTTCGCGACGTCGAGGTCGAGCTCCTTGGCGGTGGCCTCGAAGTTCTCCTTCAGGCCGACGCCGTAGTCGTCGTCGGAGGAGATGACGCCGACCTTCGTGCCCTTGAGCTCGCCCTGCGTGAAGCTGGCCATCTCGGCGCCCAGCTTGGCGTCGTCGACCAGGGTGCGGAACAGGTTCTCGTGCAGCTCCGCGGTGATCTCGGGGTTGGACGAGTAGCTGACGATCAGCGGCACGCCGCAGCGCTCGTAGATCGGCTCGGCAGCCAACGTGGCCGAGGAGTTCACGTGGCCGAAGACGCCCATGACGTCGCCGTCGTCGCAGATCTTCTGCGCCACGGAGGCGGCCTGGTTCGGGTCACCCGCGTCGTCGTACTTGACGACCTTGATCTTCTTGCCCTTGAGCGGACCCTCGGGGATGCCGCCGTCCTCGGTGTACTGGTCGACCGCCAGCTGGATGCCGGCCAGCTGCTGCTGTCCGTACTCGGCGCTGTCGCCGGTCATCGGTCCGGCGACCGCCAAGACGACGGTGTCGGAGTCACTGCCACCGGATCCGCCGCCGCACGCACCGGCCAACAGGGCCGTGCTGAGGGCTGCGGCCAGGGCCACGCGCTTGCTGAACATGTGTTCTCCTACTTCTCTTGCGGGGGGTTGGGGGCGGCGGCCGCCTCGGCGTCCGCCGAGACGACGCCCAGGAACTGGTCGGCGAAGTGCTCGTTGTCGCGCAGCTCCGCCGACGTTCCGGAGTAGAGGATCGAGCCGGTGCCGAGCGCGTAGACCCGGTCGGCGATCTCCATCGCGCCGAGCGCGTTCTGCTCGACCAGCAGCACGGTCACGCCGCGGTCGCGCAGCTGGCTCACCAGCTCGAGGATCTGGTCGGCGAGCACGGGCGAGAGGCCCATCGACGGCTCGTCGAGCATGATCATCGTGGGGTTGCCCATGAGGGCGCGCTCCACGACCAGCCACTGCTGCTCGCCGCCGGACAGCTGCCCGGCGGTGCTGCCGGCGCGGCGCGCCAGGATCGGCGTCGACGCGATGATCTCGTCGGCACGCTTGGCCGCCGAGCGGAAGTCCCCGGTGTAGGCACCGGCGACGAGGTTCTCGCGCAGGGTGAACCGCGGGAACACGTGGCGTCCCTCCGGCACGTGCACCAGCCCGGCCGACACGATGCGGTGGGCCGGCGTGCGGGTGATCTCGGTGCCTTCGAACGTGATGTGACCGGTCGCGGGCCGCACCAGTCCGGAGAGGGTCTTCAGCAGCGTCGACTTGCCGGCGCCGTTGGCCCCGACGAGCGCCACGATCTCGCCGCGGTTCACCTCGATCGAGACGCCCTCCAGGGCCGCCACGGGACCGTAGTTCACGACCAGGTCCTTGGCCTCGAGCAACAGATCAGACATCGCGGAACCTCTTCCCCAGATAGGCCTCGAGCACCTGCTCGTCCGAGCTCACGGTCTTCGGATCGCCGTGGGCGATGCACAGGCCGGCGTCGAGCACCATGACCCGTGAGGCGGTGTTCATGACGACGTTCATGTTGTGCTCGATCACGACGATGGACAGGTCGCGCTCGGCGTGGATCTGCTGGATGAGCGTGACCAGCGAGGCCGCCTCGCGCGGGTTCATGCCCGCGGCCGGCTCGTCGAGCAGCAGCAGCTTCGGCGAGGTCGCCAGGGCGCGCGAGATCTCGACCCGGCGCTGGTCGCCGTAGCTGAGGTCGGTGGCGATGTCGTCGGCCTTGCCGGCGATGCCCACGAACTCGAGGATCTCGTCGGCTGCCTTCCGGGACGACGCCTCGCGGGAGGACCGTCCCCGCCGCAGCGCGTCGTACCAGTGGAACGTCGAGTGCATGCCGATGAGCACGTTGTCGCGCACCGTCAGCCCGGGCGCCAGCCGGATGTTCTGGAACGTCCGCGCGAGCTTGTACCTCTTGCTCAGGATGCGCGAGGACGGCCACCTGACCTCCGCCCCGTCGATCATGAGCGAGCCGGCCGTCGGCTTGTAGATGCCCGACAGGACGTTCAGCAGCGTCGTCTTGCCCGAGCCGTTCGGCCCGATCAGCCCGACGATCTCGTTCTCGGCCACCTCGAAGTCGACGCGATCCAGGGCGATCACGCCACCAAACCGGCAGCCGACGTCGGTCGCCTTCAGCAGGGTCGTGCTCATCGGCCCACCTCTTCCTTCTCGCGGGTGTCCTCGGCGTTCCCGTCGCCGATCTTGCGCGCCCGGGCGGCGACGGCGCGCCGTGTCAGGTACTTGCCGACGAACGGCAGCCGGACGGCGTTCGGGGTGCGCGAGCTGAGGCCGAAGATCTGCGCCAGGCCGCCCGGGCGCCACAGCAGGATCACGAGCATGAGCACGCCGAACACCGCGGAGCGGTAGTCCGCGAGCGCTCGCAGGTACTCGGTCGAGCCGATCACCAGCGCCGAGCCGAGCAGCGGGCCGATCGTGGTGGCCATGCCGCCGATGAGGACGATCTCGACCACGAGGATCGACTGGTCCACCTTGAAGGTGGCCGGGCCGACGAAGCCGAGCAGCAGGACCTGCAGGACGCCGGCGAGACCGGCGATCGCGCTGCCGATGCCGAACGACAGGACCTTCGTCAACGGCACGTTGATGCCGTGGGCGCGGGCGATGATCTCGTCCTCACGCACCGCGAGCATGGCCCGGCCGAAGTACGACCGCCCCAGCACCCAGGCGAAGATCGTCACGAGGACGGCCACGGCGAGGATGAACGTGTAGGTGTTCTCCAGCGGCGCCAGGTCCCAGCCGAAGAAGTTGCCGGCCGGCACGCCGGGCAGGCCCGTGGCCCCTCCGGTGAGCTCCTTCTCGTTGATCAGGAAGAGGTAGAAGATCTGCCCCACGCCGAGGGTGACGAGCGCGAGGTAGTCGCCACCCGAGCGCCAGGAGGTCAGGCCGACGAGCAGGCCGACCACGCCGGCACCGACGGTGGCGCACACCATCACGAGCAGCAGCGGCATCCCGGTGTCGAGCAAGAGGCGCGCCGTCACGTAGGCCCCGACGCCGAAGAACGCGGCGTGGCCGAAGCTCAGCAGGCCGGTGAAGCCCAGGATGATGTTCAGGCCGGTGGCGAACACCGTGAACACGAGGATCAGCGCGGCGACGCGCACCGTGTACGGCTCGACCATCCGCGGCAGCAGCACGGCCACCACGAGCGCGGCCGCACCGAGCGCCCAGAGGAGCTTCTTGGGGAGGACCTGCAACATCAGACACGCTCCTGGATTCGGGCACCGAGCAGGCCGGTGGGACGGATGAGCAGGATCGCGATCAGCAGGACGAAGGCCACGGCGTCCCGGTACGAGCCGGCCGCGGGTCCGACCGTCGACTCCAGGACGCCGATGATCAGGCCGCCGATCATCGCGCCCTGCAGATTGCCGATGCCGCCGACGATCGCGGCCGCGAAGCCCTTGAGCAGCACCGCGAAGCCCATGCCCAGGTAGACGACCTCGAGCGTGTTCGCGTAGAGCAGGCCGCCCACGACGCCCATGGCGCCACCGGTCAGGTAGACCACGGCGATGGTGCGGTTGACGGGCACGCCCATGAGGCGGGCCGCGGTCATGTCCTGGGCGACCGCCCGGATCGCGAAGCCGGCCTTGGTGAACTTCAGGAAGGCCAGGAACGCGATCATCGCGATGAACGCCACGATCAGCGTCACGACCGCGGACTTGGAGATCTGCAGGTCGCCGATGTGCACGTAGCCACCGCCGGTGAACGACGGGAAGGGCAGCGTGCCGTTGCCCCAGATGCGCTCGACGACGTTGCGGATGATGAGTCCCGCGCCGAGCGTCGTCATCATCGGGATGAGGAGGTGCTGACTGAGGACCGGCCGTACCGCGACCTCCTCCACCGCGACCGCCAGCAGGCTGCCCACGACGATGCCGCCGAGGCATGCGAGCGGCAGCGGGACACCGAGGGTGTACAGGCCGTACGTGGTGAACGCACCGGCCATGAGGATGTCGCCGTGGGCGAAGTTGACCAGGCCCAGTGCGCCGTAGACGACCGAGAAGCCGATCGCCACGAGGGCGTACGTGCTGCCGATGGTCAGACCGTTGATGATCTGTTGCAGGAGTTCCATGGCGGTCTCAGTGCCCCGCGTCGACGAGCATGCCGGGGCGGTGGGGGACGAGGGCCGCCGGATCGAGGCCGCGGTCGACGAGGTCCTTCGGAGCCTGCTCGCCGCGGGCGAGTGCCGCGCCGAGCCGCGCCGTCGCGGGTGCCGTCTGGATCCCGTAGCCGCCCTGGCCTGCGAACCAGAAGAAGCCGGGCGCCTCCGGGTCCTCGCCGACCACGAAGTTGCGGTCCGGCACGAAGCTGCGCAGGCCGCCCCACGAGGTCGAGACGCCCTTGACGCCGATCGTGGTCGCGTCGTTGACCTCGTCGATCGCCCGCGAGATCTCCAGCGAGTCGGGCTTGGCGTCCTTGGGATCGCTGGGCGTCTCGTCGGCCGGGGAGCACAGGAACTGCTCGCCCTCGGGCTTGACGTAGAACGCCTGGTCGATGTCGCCGAGGATCGGAAGGTCCTTCGTCGTGGCGCCGCCGGGCGAGGAGACCATGAAGATCGTCCGCAGCAGCGGGCGCAGGCCGATCTCGCGGACCCCCGCGGTGCGGGCGATGACGTCGGCCCACGCGCCGGCCGCGTTCACGACCAGGGGTGCACGGCGCGCCTCGCCGTCGCTCGTCGTGACGGACCAGCGGTCGTCGTCACCGCGCTCGATGCGCTCGACGCGAGCGCTCTTGTGGATCTCCGCGCCGTTCTGGCGGGCGGTCCTGACGTAGCCGCCGTGGATGGCCAGCACGTCGAGCTCCATGGCGCCGGGCTCGTACATGCCGACGTTCGAGAAGCCAGGACGCAGCAGCGGGAAGAGCTCCATCATGCGGGCCTCGTCGACCAGCTCGGCGTCGGGCACGAGCGGCAGCACGTCGGCGTGGAGCTCCTCGATGACGCTCTCGCGTCCCTGCTTGGCGAACTGCAGCAACGGGCGGGGCGTCATCAGGATCTGCTCGAACTCCGCCGGGGGCCGGGTCAGGAACTCGCGGCTCCCGGTGGTGAGGGCGCGGATGTTGGGACCGCCGTAGGTCTCCAGGAACGTGGCCGCCGATCGACCCGTCGTGTGGAACGCCAGGGACGACTCCATCTCGACCAGACAGACCGACCGGTCCGCGGACAGCTCACTGGCGATCGACACGCCGGCGATACCGCCGCCGACGACGATCACATCGAATTCGGACTGCGTCATGCGCTCTGTCTCCTCTTCGGCTCCGCGTGACATCCGTCACAGATCCAGCACTATGACATCCGAAGATAGCGGGAGACAAGCGAGCGCTTAGTCAACATTGCGTTTCTGCAATGTAAAATCGTTATATTGCAGGCAAAAATCGTTACAAGATTGCGGCGAGCAGTGACTGGCTCAAGCCTCGAAAGGTCTTTGCGTCCCACCCAGTGAGACGATTCCACCGCTCCAAGCGGTAGGCGACGCTGTTCGGATGCAGGTGCAGCACCCGCGCGGACTCGGCGATCGAGAAGCCGGAGTCAACGTACACGTCGAGCGTCTCGACCAGATGCGGATTGGCCGCGACCACCTCGCGCAGCTCGCTCACGACGGGCTCCAGCCGCCCCACCTGCGCCCGGATCGTGGCCCGCATCCAGTCCTCCTGGAAGCGCCGCGTGGGGTGCGCGTCGGTCGCGACCTCGAGGCACAGGCGGGCGTCGACGAGCGACTCGCGCGCTCCCACCAGCGCGGGACGGGCCAGGCCGATCCCGAGTCGCGCGCCCGGCTCGACCGAGCGGATCCCCTCCTCGAGCTCGTCGGCCGTCAGTCCCTGGGCGAGCACCTGCACTCCGGAGGCGTGGCCGACCGCGAGCACCGTGCCGCGGCGCAGGCCGGTCGTCAGGCGGGCGGCGTGCGACAGCGGGTCGTCGTCCAGCCCGACGCACGCGGCCACGAACTCCCCCGCCGGGTCGAGACCGAGCGTGGCCGCGACGTCGTGCGCCTCCGACGCGAGCTCGTCGCGCTCCAGCAGCTCGACCAGTCGCTGGCGCAACGACAGCACGTGGTTCTGGCGGGCCCGGGCCGTCGTCTCGTAGGCGGCCACGATCTCGGCCGTCATGACCTCGATAGATCGCCAGAGCAGGGTCGCCAGGCCGGGCAGGCACGGCGTCTCGTCCTGGGCGTACGCGACGAGCGTCTGCCACAGCTCGCGGTTGCCCACGTGGTAGGCGCCGATCACGGTGGCGACGCTGACGCCCTGGGTCGCCCGCAGCCGGCCGAGGTCCGCGGCACGCGCTCGCTGGCCGACGCCGACGACCTCGTGCCGACCGAGGGCGACGAGCAGCAGCCGCTGCTGCTCGGTCACGTGCTCGACGTGGTCGTCCAGCGGCACCAGGGAGTACTCGGGCTGGGCGAGCCTGATGCTGCGCGTGATCCGCGGTCCGAGATCGTCCAGATCCGCGGCCACCCGGGCGCACAGCGCCGCCGCCAGCGCCTTCTCGTGGTCGTCCATGATGCCTCCTTTGTGGAATCCCCCAAAGCGAACGGTACTCGGCCGCGGATTTCGGGATTCTGACCGGTGAAATCACAGGCCGACTCCGATTGAATCAGAGATCCACGTCACAGGAGGTCGTCGATGAAGCTCTCGGATCGGTACACCGTCGAGGACGGAACCGTGTTCATGTCCGGGCTGCAGGCGCTCGTGCGCCTGCCCCTCGACGTGGCGCGTCACGACCGTCGTCAGGGCCGCCGCACCGCCGGCCTGGTGTCCGGGTACGAGGGCTCGCCCCTGGCCGGGTACGACCTCGAGCTGTCACGCCAGCAGAAGCTGCTGGACGAGGCCGACGTGCAGTTCAAGCCCGGACTCAACGAGGAGCTCGCGGCCAACATCGTCCAGGGCAGCCAGCTGGCCGGCAACGCTCCCGACCGGACCAACGACGGGATCGTCGGCTACTGGTACGGCAAGGCCCCGGGCCTGGACCGCGCCTCCGACGCCCTGCGGCACGCGAACCTCGGTGGCGCCCACCGTGAGGGCGGGGCCGTCGCGATCGTCGGCGACGACTCGATCGCCAAGTCCTCCACCGTCCCGAGCTCGAGCGAGATGGCGATCGCCGAGCTGGGGATGCCGGTCCTCGTGCCGGCCGACCCCGCGGAGTGCCTCGAGCTCGGACTGCACGCCGTGACCCTGTCCCGCTTCAGCGGCCTGTGGACCGGCCTCAAGATCGCCACGAACGTCGCCGACGGAACGGCCAGCACGACCGTCTCGTCCGACTTCGAGCCCGTCTTCCCGTCCAGCCGGATCGCGGGGCGGGACTTCACGCACACGGTGAGCGCGCGCTTCCTGCAGCCGACCCTCTCCGAGCTCGAGCGGAGCCTGTTCAACGAGCGCATCGAGCTCGCCCGCCGCTACGTCGTGGCCAACGGGATCAACCGCACCGAGGGTGCCGGCGACGGCGCGGTCGTCGGCATCGTCGCGGCCGGCCCGACCTACCGCGACGTGCGCCAGGCCCTCGCCGGCCTCGGCCTGGACGACGAGGACCTCGAGGCCAAGGGCATCCGGCTGCTGAAGCTGGGGGCGGTCCACCCGATCGACGCCGACCAGGTCAAGGAGTTCGCACTCGGCCTGTGCGAGGTCATCGTCGTGGAGGAGAAGCGCTCGTTCATCGAGTCGGCCCTCAAGGAGATCCTGTACGGCCACATCGAGGCGCCGTCGGTCAGCGGCAAGAAGACCCTCACGGGCCTGCCGCTGTTCCGCGCCGACGCCGACCTCACGCCCGAGATCATCGCCGACGTCCTGCGGGTCCGGCTGGCCGAGCACGTCACGCTCCCCGAGGTCGACTTCGAGCTGACGACCCGCCCGCGCCGCCGCGCTCGCATCGCACTGCCCCTGCTCTCGGCGAACCGCACCCCCTACTTCTGCTCGGGCTGCCCCCACAACCGCTCGACGAAGGTCCCCGAGGGCTCCCTCGTCGGCGCCGGCATCGGGTGCTCGGGCATGGTCTCGCTGATGCCGGAGGAGCGCGTCGGGGACGTCATCGGCATGACCCAGATGGGCGGCGAGGGCGCGACGTGGATCGGCATGGCGCCGTTCGTCGAGAGCGGCCACCTGTTCCAGAACATGGGCGACGGCACGTTCCACCACTCCGGGTCTCTGGCGATCCGCGGCGCCGTCGCGTCCGGCGCCAACATCACCTACAAGCTGCTCTACAACTCCGCCGTCGCCATGACCGGCGGCCAGGAGGCCGTCGGCCTGATGACGGTCGACGAGATCGTCTCCGAGCTGCTCGCCGAGGGCGTCGCCAAGGTTGTCATCACCACCGAGGAGCCCCGCCGCTACCGCCGCCGCCGGCTCCCCCGCGGCGTCGACGTGCGCCACCGCGACCGCCTGATGGAGACGCAGGAGGAGCTCAGCCGGACCTCCGGCGTGACCGTCCTCATCAACGACCAGGAGTGCGCGACCGAGCTGCGTCGCAAGCGCAAGCGCAAGATCATCGACGCCCCGCCGACCCGCGCCTTCATCAACCAGCGCGTGTGCGAGGGCTGTGGCGACTGCGGCGACAAGTCCAACTGCCTCTCGGTCCAGCCCGTGCCGACTGCCCTCGGACGCAAGACCAAGATCCACCAGGCGTCGTGCAACATCGACCTCTCGTGCCTCGACGGCGACTGCCCGTCGTTCCTCACCGTCAGCCCGGGTGGCTCGAAGGTGAAGCGCGAGGTCCCGGCGATCTCGGCCGAGGTCCTGCCCGAGCCGGAGCGCGTCGTCTCCTCGGACTCCTTCGAGATGCGCATCACCGGCATCGGCGGCACGGGCGTCGTCACGGTCTCGCAGATCGTCGCCACCGCGGCCCAGATCGACGGACGCTTCGTCCGTGGTCTCGACCAGACGGGCCTGGCCCAGAAGGGCGGCGCCGTCGTCTCCGACGTCAAGCTCACGAACGGGCCGGTCGACCGGGCGAACAAGATCGCCAGCGGCCAGGCCGACCTCTACCTCGGCTGCGACGTGCTCGTCGCGGCGCAGGAGAACTACCTCGGTGTCGCCCGCGAGGACCGCACCGTCGCGATCGTCTCGACGGCCGAGGTGCCGACCGGCGCGATGGTGACGGACACGACCGTCTCCTTCCCCGAGGCCGAGAGCACGGTCGGCCGCATCCAGCAGGTGACCCGCGCCGCCGACAGCCAGTTCGTCGACGCACGTGCCCTGACGCTGGACCTGTTCGACGACGACCAGTACGCGAACGTCTTCCTGCTGGGCGTGGCCTACCAGACCGGAGCGCTGCCGGTGCGGTCGCAGAGCCTCGAGACCGCGCTGGAGCTGAACGGCGTCGCGGTCGAGCGGAACGTCCAGGCATTCCGTCGGGGCCGCCAGTTCGTCGCCGACCAGAACGGCCTGCTCGCCGACCTCGTCGCCGATCACGGCGAGACCGAGCTGGCGCCTGTCTCCGACGAGGTCCGCTCGCTCGTCACGGCGGCCGGCTTCCCCGTCGGCGGCCCCGACACCGAGCTCGTCACGTCGCGCGCCGCGGACCTCGAGTCCTACCAGAGCCTGGCCTACGCCCGCCGCTACATCGACGTCGTCGCCGCGGTGCGCGAGCGCGAGTCCCAGGTGGCGCCGGGTTCGACGGCTCTCGTCCTGGCGGTGGCCCAGCACCTGCACAAGCTGATGGCGTACAAGGACGAGTACGAGGTCGCGCGGCTGTCGATCGATCCCGCCCTCCAGGCGGCGCTCGAGGCGGAGTTCGGCCCCGGCGCCAAGGCGCAGTACCGCATCCACCCGCCGGTCTTCCGCGCCCTGGGGATGAAGAGCAAGCTGTCGCTCGGTGCCTGGTTCAAGCCGGTCTTCCACGTCCTCTACGCGATGCGCCGCCTGCGCGGCACCGCGTTCGACCCGTTCGGCATCGCGAAGCTGCGCCGGATCGAGCGCGGCCTGCGCGAGGAGTACATCGAGCTCGTCGACCGCCTCTCCCGCGACCTGCCCGACCTGGGGGTCGAGCGGGCCAGCGAGATCGCCGCCCTGCCCGATCTCGTCCGGGGGTACGAGCACATCAAGATGCGCAACGTCGAGCTCTACCGTGAGCGCGTGGCCGCCGCCCTCGAGTCCGGCCACGACACCCCCACGACGGTGAACGCGTGAGCGACCTGTTCGACGTCTCGGGCCGGACCGTCCTGGTCACCGGTGGCGGCCGCGGCATCGGACGGATGATCGCCGACGGATTCGCGGACGCTGGTGCCGAGGTCCACGTGGTGTCACGCCGTCTCGACGAGCAGGAGCTGAGCGAGGCCGGGCTGCGGCCGTGGACCGCCGACCTGTCGACGGAGACCGGGTGTCGCGACTTCGCCGCCGAGTTCAGCGCCGAGACCGGTCGCCTCGACGTGCTGGTCAACAACGCCGGCGCGACGTGGGGCGCCCCGCTCGAGGAGTTCGACACGGCCGCCTGGGACAAGGTCCTGGACCTCAACCTCAAGTCGCCGTTCTTCCTCGTGCGCGAGCTCGTGGGTCTGTTGGAGAAGTCCGCCCGGGCCGACGACCCCTCGCGGGTCGTCAACGTGGGCTCGATCGACGGGCTGCGCGTGCCCACCCTCTCCACCTATTCCTATACGGCGTCCAAGGCGGCACTGCACCACCTCACCCGCGTCCTCGCGGTGGAGCTGGGACCCCGTGGGATCACGGTCAACGCCATCGCGCCGGGGCCGTTCGAGTCGAAGATGATGGCCGCGGTGCTCGCCGAGTCCCGCGAGGAGTTCGAGGGCGCGGCGCCGCTGGGCCGGATCGGGCGTCCGGACGACGCGGCCGCGCTCGCGATCCTGCTGGCGAGCCCGGGCGGCTCCTACCTGACGGGAACGGTCATCGCGCTCGACGGCGGGCTGAGCATCGTCAGTCCGCGGTGACGTGCCCGAGCATCTGCAGGATCAGCCCCACGTGATGGTCGGCCAGCTCGTCGATCGTGCGTGACGAGCGCTCGTTGAACCAGGGCGAGACGTCGGCGAGGCGCAGGACCGCGCGGGCGGCCGTGTGCACGTCCGGGACGCTGAACTCACCGCGCTCGATGCCGGCGACGATCACCGACTCCACGATCTGGTGGATCTGGTCGGCCATCCCCATCAGGTCGGCGAGCTGACTGATGCCCAGCGCCTGGTAGTCGCGGTTCACCACGAGCACGACGACCTTCTCCTCGGCGTGGAAGCGCAGGTACTCGCGGGTGATCCGCGTCATCGTCTCGACGGGCGGCTCGCCTCGGTCGACGACCTCCTCCAGCAGGTCGATCACGTAGCGGAACGTGATGGTCGCCATCTCGTGCAGCAGCTCGGACTTGGTGTCGTAGTAGGTGTAGAGGCTGGCGGGGCTGGCCATGGCGACGTTCGCGATGTCGCGCGTCGTGGTGGCGTGGAAGCCCCGGCCCGAGAAGGCGACGACGGCCGCGACCAGGAAGCGGAAGCGGCCCGCCGGCCGCACGTCGTCGAAGAGCCCGCGGGGGCTGATGGCGGCCGGGCTGCGCTGGAAGGACATGCGCCGGCGCGCTGCCAGCTCCGAGAGGTCCTCGAGTTCCGCCCCGTCTGATGTCACGGGGCGACTCTAGTGCGTGGCGCACCGGCCTACCGATCGGTCACTGGGGACGCCCCGTGGCCGGACGCTTCGCACCCTCGCCCTCGCCCTCGGGCGACCTGCACCTGCCGAACCTGCGCACGGCGACCGCACGCTTGCCGGGACGGCCGAGCAACGGCTCGGCGAGGGCGCTTCATGACTTCGGGTCCGCGCCGGCGTGCCAGTGAAGCCGGACCCGGTCCCACGCTGGCAGGCCTGCGCCACCGGTGTGCAGCGGGCTCCACTCCTGAGAAAGTCGAGCCATGGCACAGAGCGAGGTCCGGCCCGGACGGCTCCGGCGAGCCCTCACGAGCCCGGTGCTGCTGATCCTGCTCCTCGCACCCTTCTTCGGGGAGGGCCTGTCGGGCTCCAGCCCGCCCCTGGACCTGGTGCTTCCCTGGCACCTCGCGTTCATGGTCGCCCTGTACGGCTGCGGGGCGCTGGTGTGTCGCGAGGTCGCCCATCGGTGCGGACTCTCCTTCTCCGGCCTGGTCCTGCTCGGCGTCGCCTACGCGGTGTGGGAGGAGGCGATCGTCGACCGCTACTGGTTCCTCCCGCAGTTCTGGGAGGACTCCGGCATCGGCACCTACAGCGTCGTGTGGCACACGAACGTGCTCCTCGCCGGGCACCTCACGGCGTTCCACACCGCGATCAGCATCTGCGCCTCGGTCCTGGTCGTGGAATGGCTCGTTCCCCGCGCGCGGCACCGCCCGTGGGTGGGTCTGCCCGGCCTCGTCCTCGCCGGCCTGGTGCTCGCGGTGACGCCCGTGATCTACGGAGAGTTCGACCAGCGACCACCTCTCGCCGTCCTCGTGGTCGCCGGAGCCGTGCTCGTCGCGGTCGTGGTGTGCGCGTTCCTCCTGGGGCGCCGGGGCCGTCACGACGTCCCTGCGCGCCCGGCCGGCGAGCGCACACCGCGGCGCGGGCTCGGTCTGCTCGCGTTCGGCTGCGCGCTCGCGCACTGGGTCCTGACCTACACGGTGGCGGACTCCGGCCTGGCCTGGCCGCTCGGCGTCGCACTCTCCCTCCTTCCGGTTGCCGTGGGACTCGTCCTGGTGCCGCGGCTCGCCGTGACCGGTCCGTACGGCAGCGACGGCGTTCGTGTCGTGGTGGGCCTGCTCTGGTTCTTCGTCGCGCTGGTCCTGCTGGTCGCCCTGGTCGGGCGCTACGACATGGTCCTCAGCGCCCTCGTCGCAGCTTGGCTCGCGCGGTGGCTCTACTCCCGAAGGGCCACCATCGGGTTCGACGGCACGTGATCGTCCGACCAGGCCCATGATGGGTACATGCTGCTCCCACGCAGCGCTCGTGCCGACGGAGGTGCCGATGGAGCAGGAGGCAGCGACCTCGCTGTTCTGGATCAGCCTGGCGATGGTCATCGCGCCTCTGCTCGCCGGGCTGGTCCGCGGTCGTGTGGTGCCGGAGGTCGTCCTGCTGCTGGGGCTGGGGCTGGTGATCGGTCCCTTCGCCCTGGACCTCGCCGGGATCGACCCGGCGATCGGCATGCTGCGCGAGCTGGGCCTGGGGCTGCTGTTCCTGCTCGCCGGCTACGAGATCGACGTCTCGGAGCTCACCGGCGGCGCGGGCCGGCGGGCCTTGTTCACGTGGTGCATCTGCCTGGCCCTGGCCTTCGGCGCCGTGGCGCTGCTGCTGGGCGATCGCGGCTCCGGCGAGAAGGACATCGCCCTGGCGATCGCGCTCACCTCGACCGCTCTGGGCACCCTCCTGCCGATCCTGCGCGACGGGGGGCTGCTCTCGTCCCGGGTCGGGGCGTCGGTGCTGCGGCACGGTGCGTTCGGCGAGCTGGGCCCGATCGTCGCCATCGCGGTGGCACTCGGGACGCGCGGCTCGCTCGCCTCGCTGGTGGTCCTGATCGTGTTCGTGGCCATCGTCGGCCTCCTGGCGGTCCTGGTGCGGCGACTGCGCGGCGGCGGGAGCCATCTGCGCGCGGCGCTGCAGGAGGGTGCGGAGACCACCTCCCAGCTGCCGATCCGCCTCACGATGCTGCTGCTCGTGTCGCTGGGAGCCGTGGCCGTCACGTTCGAGCTCGACATCGTCCTGGCCGCCTTCGCCGCCGGGTTCCTCCTGCGCTTCGCGATCCCCGACGGCTGGGAGCTCATCGAGCACAAGCTCGACGGGATCGCCTACGGCTTCCTCATCCCGATCTTCTTCGTCACCTCCGGGATGGCGATCGACCCGGGCGCGATCGTCGAGGCCCCGGCGACGTTCCTGACGGTGATCGTCCTGATCCTTCTCGTCCGCGGAATTCCCGTCTACCTCGCCTCGCGGTTCACGGGTCCGGCCCGTGAGCGATTCGGGAACCGTGACGCGCTCTCGATCGGGTTCTACGCCGCCACCGGCCTGCCCATCATCGTGGCGGTGACCTCGGTGGCCGTCGACCAGGACCTCATGTCAAGTGCCGACGCCTCGCTGCTGGTGGCAGCCGGAGCCGTGACGGTCCTGGTGTGCCCTCTGCTCGCCCGCGCGGTCGCTCCGCGCGCGACCGTGCCCGACGAGGAGGGCCGCTAGGGTCGCCCCGTGGCCGGACGCTTCGCACCCTCGCCCTCGGGCGACCTGCACCTGGGGAACCTGCGCACGGCGATCCTCGCGTGGTGGTTCGCCCGCTCGACCGGCCGGCCGTTCCTCGTCCGCGTGGAGGACCTCGACCGGCAGCGCTCGCGTCCGGAGTTCGAGGCGAGCCAGCTGGCCGACCTCGAGGCACTCGGCCTCACGTGGGACGAGCCGGTCGTGCGGCAGTCCGAGCGCGACCCGCTCTACGCCGCGGCGCTCGAGCGCCTCACCGCGGAGGGCCTGACCTTCGAGTGCTACTGCACCCGGCGCGAGATCGCGGAGGCGGTCAGCGCGCCCCACGCACCCCCGGGCTCCTACCCCGGGACCTGCCGCGACCTCGACGAGGCCGAGCGAGCCGTCCGCCGGGCCGAGCGCCCACCCGCCCTCCGGCTGCGCGCCCGCGAGCGCACGTGGACGATCCGGGACGCTCTCCACGGCGAGGTCACCGGGCACGTGGACGACCTCGTGCTGCGCCGTGGCGACGGCGCCCACGCCTACAACCTCGCGGTGGTGGTCGACGACGCGGCGCAGGGGGTCGACCAGGTGGTGCGCGGCGACGACCTGCTGCACGCCGCCCCCGCGCAGGCGTACCTCACCCACGAGCTGGGAGTCGTCCCTCCGACCTACGCGCACGTGGCCCTCGCCCTCAACGCCGAGGGCAGGCGGCTCGCGAAGCGCGACGGCCCCGTGACGCTCCGCGACCTCTCCCCCGAGCGCGCCTGGCACCTCATCGGCGCCTCGCTCGGGGTCCGCGCCCGGTCACCCGAGGCCCTGCTCGACGAGCTCCACCTCCCTGCGCTCTCGCCCGAGCCGTGGGTCGTCACGCTGTGAGGGACCCCGTTTTGGAGACTCGAAGAACCGTCGGGTAGGCTTGCGGTCGCGGTTCAACCGCACAGCATGAGGCCCCGTGGCGCAGTTGGTTAGCGCGCCGCCCTGTCACGGCGGAGGTCGCGGGTTCGAGTCCCGTCGGGGTCGCCATCGCTGAGAGCCCCGCCCGTATGGGCGGGGCTCTCGTCATTCCTGCGCCGGTGTTCAGGCGGCCTGCGGGCCGAACACCTCGGCCTCCTGCGCAGCGAACCTGCGGCGCGAGAGTGCGTGGACCACACGCAGGGGCGGGCCGCCCAGGTTCAGCACCCGGTGCTCGGCGTGCGCCGGGAGGCCCTTGAGGGCCCAGGGCACGAAGAAGCGGGCCTCCGCGAGGCTCTGCTTCGAGCGGAAGCGGGTGCGCTCGAGCTCCTCCCACTCGTCACCGCCGACGTACCGCTGGAGGATCGCGATCGCCGCCGACTCCTCGTGGGCCAGGTGGTATCCCAGCACCTCGACGAGGTCCCCGAGGGTGTCGCAGAGCAGGTCGTGAGCCCGCTGGTCGTCGGTGTGCGACAGCCGCTCCAGCTCGGTCGTCGCCGCGGTGAGCAACGGGTCCAGCACGGCGTGCTCGGCCTCCATCTCCTGCAGGACGCGCTCGGACGCCGCGTCGGAGGCGGCGCGGACGCGTTCGAGCAGCAGCGGCCAGAGGACCTCGTCCTCCTTGGCGTGGTGCTGGTGCAGCTCGTGCGTGAAGCGCTGCCAGCGCTGTGCGAGCAGGGTCCACCGGGCGCCGTCGCCCGTCGCCGTCGTCGCGGCCGCCCGGTCGAAGTCGCGCAGGTCGCGCCGGAAGGCGTGGTGCAGGACGTACATCATCGTCATGTCGGCGGGCCCGTCCGGGGCGGCGGCCTGGCCTGGGAGCAGCAAGGGAGCGGGGGTCATGGTCCTTCTCTCGTCTCGGGTGCGTCGACCGGCGGCGCGGCTGTCGTCCGTGCGAGCCGGTACGCACGCAGGGAGACACGACCGCCGCCGTTGATACGTCCGACCGATTTCAGCGCGTCCCAGCCGGTGCGGTAGGGTGAACGTCGCTCGTCAGAGCACGGCCAGGTAGCTCAGTTGGTACGAGCGTCCGCCTGAAAAGCGGAAGGTCGCCGGTTCGACCCCGGCCCTGGCCACCACCTCGAGATCCCCGGTCCCCGACCGGGGATTCTCTCGTTCCCCACGAATCCGTTGGAGGAACCGTCGCCTCCGCTTAGGCTGGAACGATGCGCTCCACCCTCGTCCCGATCGCCCGCCGCCTGGCCGTGGTGCTGGGACTCCTGCTCGTCGCCTCGATGCTGGCAGCGCCCGCCCACGCGGCGAAGCCCAGCTCGCCGAAGCGCTTCGGCGGCTATGCGTTCGACACCTGCGTGTCCCCCTCCAACGAGGTCATGGACGCGTGGAACGTCGCGTCGCCCTACACGGTCGTCGGCATCTACACCTCGGGCAACTCGCGCTACTGCGACGAGTCGAAGCAGCCGCACCTCAGCCCCGCGTGGGTCCAGCGCCAGGCGTCCCGCGGCTGGCTGTTCCTGCCGATCCACGTCGGCTACCAGGCGCCCTGCTTCGACTCGAAGTCCTCGAAGGAGCGCATGTCGTACGACCTGACGAAGGCCCGCGCCCAGGCCCGCGCCGACGCCGACGAGGCGGTGCGCAGTGCCGCGCGGTACGGCTTCGCCAAGGGGAACGCCGTCTACCTCGACATCGAGTGGTACGACCGCGGCAACGCGCGGTGCAGCGCCTCCGTGATGACCTTCATCGACGCGTTCGTCCAGCGCGTCCACCAGCGCGACTACAAGGTCGGCCTCTACTCCAGCGCCTCCGCCGCGATCCAGGCCGTCGACGAGGCGCGCCACGCGAACCGCAAGGGCTTCGACTTCCCCGACCAGATGTGGTTCGCCTGGACGAACAGGAAGGCGAACACCGACGGCCGGCCCTACCTCGCCAACACGTTCTGGCGGCGCGACCGGCTGCACCAGTACCACAACAACGTGGCGGTCTCCTACGGCGGACGCAAGGTCACGATCGACAAGAACGTCGTCACCGTGGGTGGCGGGTCCAAGGCCAAGAAGGAGCAGAAGGTCTGCGGCATCACGCCCACGCTGAAGCGCTACCGCAGCCTCAAGGCGGGCTCGCGCGGCGGCGACGTGAAGCTGCTGCAGTGCCTGCTCAAGCGCGCCGGCCACCGGGCCACCGTCACCGGCCGCTGGAACGCGCGCACCACGAAGGCCGTCAACTCCTACCGGGCCTCGCTCGGATGGAAGCAGACCTCGTCGGCGTCGCGCCCTCTGTGGACCGCCCTGCTGTCGCGCGGCAAGACGCCGATCGCGCTCAAGCGTGGCAAGGTCGGCGAGCCCGTGCACCGGCTCCAGCGCACGCTGCGCGCCGCGGGCCAGTCGGTCCAGGTGACGGGCATCTACGACGCCCGCACCGCCGTCGCGGTGCGCGCGTACCGCAGGAACGTGGGGCTGCCGGGCTACCAGACGGCCGACCGTCGCGTGTGGGCTGCCCTGCAGGCCGGTCGCCGCTGACGGCTCAGGTGCGCGGGGCGGTCAGCAGCATCCCACCGAGCCCGACGAGCATCGCGCCACCCGTGCGCCGCACCGCCGCCAGCCGGCGGGGTGACCGCACGAACCACGCGCGCGCCGTGCCCGCCAGCAGCGCCCAGCCGGAGTCGCACACGACCGCGATGAGCAGGAACAGGACGCCGAGCACGAGCATCTGCGCTCCGATCGCCCCCGCCCCGAAGTCCACGAACTGCGGCAGCACGGCGACGAAGAAGACGATCGTCTTCGGATTGGTGACGCCGACGACGAATCCCTCGGCGAGGCTGCGCCACGGCGAGTCGGTGTCGGGGCCGTCCTCAGCGGCCGCCACGTCGATCCGGCCGTGACGGATCGCCTGGATCCCCAGGTGGATCAGGTAGGCAGCGCCCAGCACCTTCACGACGGTGAACACCACGGCCGAGCCGGCGACGATCGCGCCGAGCCCGAGGGCCACGGCCACGACGATCGGCAGACCACCGAGCCCGTTCCCCACGACGCTGAGGATCCCGGCGCGGCGCCCGTGCGCCAGCGACCGGCCGATGACGAACAGGACGCTCGGGCCGGGCACGAGGATCAGCACGAGCGACGCGAGCGCGAACGTCGCCAGGGCCTCCGGACTGGGCATGCCTGAACAGTAGTCCTGCACGCGCGCGCACCCGTGGACGACGAACGGCCCACCCGGTGTGCGGGTGGGCCGTTCGAGGGATTGGTCGATCAGTGCATGACGACCGGGGGCTGGCCCTGGTCGTCGAGCAGCTTCACCGGCTCGCTCTTGCGGGGCAGGAACGCGACCGGGATCAGCGTCACCAGCAGCACCGCGAACGCGACCCAGTAGGACTGCTCGAACGCGTGAGCCAGGTCGTTGAACCCGGCCTGCAGCTGGTCGGGCGTCACGCCGAGCAGGGAGACGAGCTCCGAGCCGCGATCGGTGTGCGACCCGGCCGCCAGCTGGGCGGGCGTGAGGCCCTCCTCGACGCCCGGGATCTTCTCCGAGCCCGGGATGATCGAGCCCTTCTGCATGCCGTTGGTCAGCACGACCGAGATGACCGCGATGCCCGAGGCGCTGGCGACCTGCTGCACGACGTTCAGCAACGTCGAGCCGCGCGCCACCTCGTGCGACGTGAGGGTCTTGAGCGCCGACGTGAAGATCGGCATCATCGTGGCGCCCATGCCCAACCCCATGACGAACAGCCACAGGATGATCTGCCAGTACGGGGTGCTGGGATCGGTGCTCATCGCCACGCCGAACATGCCGACCAGGATGCCGATGAAGCCGAACGGCACGATCCGGCCGACCGGGATCCGGTCGACGAGCGCGCCGGCGATCGGCATCGTCAGCATCGCGCCGATGCCCTGGGGTGCGACCAGGATGCCGGCCATCATGACCGACTCGCCGTGCACCTGCTGGAAGTACGTGGGCACCAGCAGCAGCGCGCCGAAGAAGGCGCTCGCGAACAGGAACATCACGATGAGCGACACGCGCAGGTTGCGGTTGCCGAGCAGCCGCAGGTCGAGCAGCGGGTGCTTCGGCTTGAACGACCAGACCACGAAGCCGGCGATCAGGACGAGGCCGACGAGGGTGGGGACGATCACCTTGGTGGCGAGCGCCGTGCCCTCGCCGGGGATCGACGAGATGCCGTACAGCAGCAGCGCCAGGCCGGGCGACATCAGCAGCATGCCGACGACGTCGAGCGACTCGCTCGGCTCGGGCGCGTCCTTCGGCAGCACGCGGGCCGCGTAGACCAGGCCGATCGCGCCGATCGGCAGGTTGATGAGGAACACCCAGTGCCAGGACGCGACGTCGATGAGGATGCCGCCGATGATCGGGCCGAGGATGGGGCCGAGCAGCATCGGGATGCCCAGGATCGCCATGAGGCGACCCATGCGGTGCGGCCCGGCCGCCCGGGTCATGATCGTCATGCCCAGCGGCATCAGCATGCCGCCGCCGAGGCCCTGGAGCACGCGGAACGCGATGAGCGACTCGATGTTCCACGCCGCGGCGCACAGGACGGAGCCGAGGGTGAACAGCGCGATCGCGGTCATGTAGAGACGCTTGGTGCCGAAGCGGTCGGCGGCCCAGCCCGTGAGGGGGATGACGGCCGCGAGCGCCAGCATGTAGGCGGTGGCCGTCCAGGCGACGGTGGCGTACGCCAGCGGCTCGCCGTCGGTGGACAGCTCGGTCTGGAACGTGGGCAGTGCGACGTTGACGACCGTGACGTCCAGGATGGACATGATCGCGCCGAGCACCACCACGCCGGCGACCTTGAGGATCTCCGGGGTGATCTTGTCGTCGTCGTCGATGACGACTCCTTCAGGAGGACTGGCTGACATCTGGTTCTTCCTTCGAAAGTGGCTTGAGGGCCTCGACGAGGGCGAGGCACTGTGCGGTGTCGAGGTCGTCGAGCAGCGTGCGCACGGCGTCCTCCTTCGACTTGAGGTGGCTCTGCGCCAGACTCCGACCGAGATCGGTGACGGCGACGAGCTTGACCCTTCGGTCCTCCGGGTTCTCGGTGCGCACGAGGAGCTTCTTGCGCACCAGCTGCTCGACGTTGCGACCGGCCGAGGCCGCCGACAACCCCACCGCCTCGGCGAGGTCGCCGATGGCGACCGGATGGTCGTGATGGGCGAGCGCGAAGACCAGTCTGGCGTGCGTGAAGGACAGTTTCAGGCCCGCGACCGTCTCGAGTGACTCACCCTCGGCCGTCGTGAAGACCTGACCGAGGAAGTCTCGGACGGCGGCGAACGCGCAGGCGTGGGGTGAGTCGTTCATGGCTCGAGAATACTAACGCACCCGCAACTATTGCAGGGACGTGACCTTCATTACGCCCTGCGTGGATCGGGAGTTTCAGAACCTGCCGTAGAATTGCGCGAGTGCCTACACGCTCTGATCTGCGCAATGTCGCCATCGTCGCCCACGTCGACCATGGCAAGACCACTCTCGTCGACGCGATGCTGCAACAGCAGGGCGCGTACTCCGACCACCAGGAAGTGACCGATCGGGTCATGGACTCGGGTGATCTCGAGCGCGAGAAGGGCATCACCATCCTCGCGAAGAACACCGCGGTCAAGTACTACGGACCCGGCACCGAGGACATCCCCGGCAACGCCGTCACGATCAACATCATCGACACCCCCGGCCACGCCGACTTCGGTGGCGAGGTCGAGCGCGGCCTGTCGATGGTCGACGCCGTCGTGCTCCTGGTCGACGCCTCCGAGGGCCCGCTGCCCCAGACCCGCTTCGTGCTGCGCAAGGCGCTGCTGGCGAAGATGCCCGTCATCCTGGTGGTGAACAAGGTCGACCGTCCCGACGCCCGCATCGCCGAGGTCGTCGACGAGACCTACGACCTCTTCATGGACCTGCTGCCCGAGGACGCCGCCGACGACGCGCTCGACTTCCCCGTCGTCTACGCCTCCGGCAAGGCCGGCATCGCCTCGCTGGAGAAGCCCGAGGACGGCACGCTGCCCGCCGGCGAGAACCTCATCCCGCTGTTCCAGACGATCATGGAGCACGTCCCGGCCCCCGAGTACACCGAGGGCGCGCCGCTGCAGGCGCACGTCACGAACCTCGACTCCTCCCCGTTCCTGGGCCGCCTGGCGCTCGTGCGCGTCGAGGAGGGCGAGCTCAAGAAGGGCCAGCAGGTCGCGTGGATGAAGCGCGACGGCTCGGTCGAGCGGGTCAAGATCACCGAGCTGCTCATCACCGAGGCCCTCGACCGCAAGCCCGGCGAGAAGGCCGGCCCCGGCGACATCGTCGCCATCGCGGGCATCAGCGAGATCAACATCGGCGAGACGCTGGCCGATCCGGAGAACCCGGTCGCGCTGCCGCTCATCCACGTCGACGAGCCCGCGATCTCGATGACCATCGGCACCAACACGTCGCCGCTGGCCGGCCGCGAGAAGGGCACCAAGGTCACCGCCCGCCTCGTCAAGGACCGTCTCGAGTCCGAGCTGATCGGCAACGTCTCGATCCGCGTGCTGCCCACCGAGCGTCCCGACGCCTGGGAGGTCCAGGGCCGTGGCGAGCTGGCGCTGGCCATCCTCGTCGAGCAGATGCGCCGCGAGGGCTACGAGCTGACCGTCGGCAAGCCGCAGGTCGTCACCCGTGAGATCAACGGCAAGCTGCACGAGCCCGTCGAGCGCCTCACGATCGACGCGCCCGAGGAGTACCTCGGCACGATCACCCAGCTGCTCGCCGTCCGCAAGGGCCGCATGGAGCAGATGGTCAACCACGGCACCGGCTGGGTCCGCATGGAGTTCCTGGTCCCGGCGCGCGGCCTGATCGGCTTCCGCACCGAGTTCCTCACCGACACCCGCGGCACCGGCATCGCGCACCACATCTCCGAGGGCTACGAGCCGTGGTTCGGCGAGATCTCCACGCGCCCCTCGGGCTCGCTGGTGGCCGACCGCGCCGGCGCCGTCACCTCGTTCGCCATGACCAACCTCCAGGAGCGCGGCACGCTGTTCGTCGAGCCCGCCACCGAGGTCTACGAGGGCATGATCGTCGGCGAGAACTCCCGTGATGACGACATGGACGTCAACATCACCAAGGAGAAGAAGCAGACCAACATCCGCTCGGCCACCTCGGACAACTTCGAGAAGGTCATCCCGCCGAAGAAGCTCTCGCTCGAGCAGTGCCTGGAGTTCTGCCGCGAGGACGAGTGCGTCGAGGTCACCCCGGGCAACGTGCGCATCCGCAAGGTGGTCCTGGACGCCGGCGAGCGCTCCCGCACCGCCCGCAAGCGCAAGTGACCTGACCCCGCTTCACCCGAACCCCTCCCCGGCCTCGCCGGGGAGGGGTTCTTCGTTTCGCCGCCAGCCCGGACTCCAACCTGTGCGTCTTGCGCATAGTGTGTGCCACACACTATGGTGTGACGCATGGACGAGTTGACCCAGCAACACCTGCAGGAGCTGCGCCGCGGCACCGTCGTGCTCGCGTCGCTGCTCAGCCTGCGCGAGCCCGGGTACGGCTACGGCCTGCTCGAGTCACTGGCCACGGCGGGCATCGCCGTGGACGGCAACACGCTCTACCCCCTGCTGCGACGCCTCGAGAAGCAGGGACTGCTCACCAGCGAGTGGAACACCGACGAGGCACGGCCGCGGAAGTTCTACCGCACGAGCGAAGCCGGGGAGCGCCTCACCGAGGCACTGCTGGCCGACTGGCACGAGATCGACACCGCCCTGGGGCGGCTCACCTCCGGAGGAAGCTGATGACCACCACCCTGACCGACCGGTACGTCCACGCAGCCACCCGCTGGCTGCCGGGCAGCACCCGCACCGAGGTCGCCGCCGAGCTGCGCGAGCGGATCGGCGACACCGTCGCGGCCCGCGGCGGCACGCCTGACGCGGAGCGCGAGGCCCTCGAGGAGCTCGGCGACCCGCTGCGCGTGGCCGTCGACTACACGGGGCGCGAGCCCGTGCTCATCGGTCCTCGGCTGTTCTTCCCGTGGCTGCGTCTGACGACGATCCTCGTCGCGGTCGTGGCACCGATCGTCACCGCGGTCGTCGTCCTCGTCGACGCATTCGACGGCGACCCGATCGGGTCGATCATCGGCGGCGGCGTGTGGATGATGCTCGAGATGATCGTCCACCTGGTCTTCTGGACGACGCTCGTGTTCGTGGTCCTGGACTGGACGGGGACGAAGGCCGAGGTCGAGACCTGGTCCGTCGACCAGCTGCCTCAGCCGGACACCGGGACGAGCCTGTCCGATCTCATCGCCGGGCTGGTCTTCCTGCCGGTGTTCGCCGCGCTGATCATCTGGCAGCACGTCGGCTCGCCGTTCTTCGCCGACGGCGAGCGGATCCCGATGGCCGACCCCGACCTGTGGTCCTGGTACCTGCCACTGGTGCTCGTCACGCTGGGCCTGGAGCTGCTGCACCTGCTGTGGGTGTACCGCGCCGGGTGGACCTGGCCGGCGGCCTGGGCGAACCTCGCGCTCACCCTGCTGTTCGCCGTGCCCACGATCGTGCTGCTCCTCGACGGGGCGATCGTGAACCCCGACCTCGTCGCCCACCTCGGGTGGGACGCCGGCATCACCCAGAAGGCGATGAACGGGATCGCGGCGGGCGTGGGCCTGGTCAGCCTGTGGGAGGCGTTCGACGGCTTCCGCAAGGCGTACGCCCGCAGCCGCAGCTGAGCCGGCGCGGGGCGAGGGTCAGTAGCCCGAGCCCCGCGTCTGCGCGAGGTAGACCAGCGCGGCGACGGTGCCCAGCAGCGGCAGGATGCTGATCGGCTGGCGCACGACGATGTCGACGAAGATCGACAGCGGCAGGATCACCAGCCAGATGTTCTTGGGCAGCGTGCCGGCCATCTCGAAGTCGTACGGCTTGCGGCGGATGCAGTCGACCAGGGCGAAGACCTTGGTGCACACCAAGACCCACCAGATCAGTCCGGTCACGAAACCCATGGGGGGAAGACTACGGTGGGCACCACCCTGAGGTGATGCCCACCGTGGATTCTCTCGGGGACGAGGTCAGGCCGAGGCGGTCGGCGTGCCCGTGGACGACGTGGTCGTCGACGAGGTCGCGGCCTTCTTGGCCGGCGCCTTCTTCGCGGCGGTGGACTTCGTCGCCGTGGCCTTCTTCGCCGGCGTCGTCTTCGCCGGCGTCGTCTTCGCCGGTGTCGTCTTCTTGGCGGCCGGGGCCTTCTTCGCGGTCGAGGTGGACGCGGACTTCGTCGCCGGCGCCTTCTTGGCCGTCGTGGACTTCGCGGCCGGGGCCTTCTTGGCGGTCGAGGCCTTCTTGGCGGTGGTGGACTTCGCCGCCGTCGACTTCTTCGCCGCGGTGGCCTTGGTCGTCGACTTCTTGGCCGCGGCCTTCGTCGCGGCCGACTCCTTCTTCGCGGCGGTCGAGGCCGAGGTGCTCGACTTCTTGGCCGGCTTGGCCTTCTTCGTGCCAGACGGCGCCGTGGCCTTGCGGATGCGGGCCGAGCTGGCGAACGACGCGGCAGCCGCGCCGGCGCTCTCGGTGGCGTCCTCGACGGCCTCGGCGGCCTTGCCGGTCAGGTCCTCGGCCTTGGCGGTGAGCTCGTCGATGATCTCCTCGGCCTTGCCCTTGAGGTCGTCGACGAGGTCGTCGGCCTTCTCACGGAAGTCGTCGACCGCGCTCTTGAGGTCGTCGACCTTGACGTCCTCGACCTTGCCGCGCAGCTCGGCGACGAAGGCCTCGGCGCGGGCCGAGAAGTCCTCGGCGGCCGTGCGGACGTCGTCGACGGTCAGGCTCTTGGCCAGGACGCGGAAGTCGTCGCTCTTCTTCACGAGATCGGAGTAGGCGGCCGTGGCCGAGCCGAGCGCGGTCTGCGCGAGGGTCTCGGCCTTCTTCTGCAGGGTGCTCACGTCGAAGCCCTTGACCGTGGACGGCAGGGCGGCGATGTCGTCCAGGATGGACTTGATCTGGGCGTTGATGGTGTCGGTAATGCTCATGGGTTCTCCTCGAGGTCTGCGGTTCCGACGAACGAACGGTAGATGTCCCGCAACGCCGTCTTCTGGCGGGCGGTCAACCGCGGATCGCGGTCGATGGCGTCCTCGACCAGGGGCGCTCCCGACTGCTCGGCATCGAGGATGCCGGCGCGGACGTAGAGCGACTCGGCCGAGATCCTCAGTGCCTTCGCGATCTGCTGCAGCACCTCGGCGGACGGTTTGCGCAGACCTCGCTCGATCTGGCTGAGGTACGGGTTCGAGACGTCCGCGAGCTCGGCCAGCTGTCGTAGCGACATCTGCGCCTGGGTGCGCTGGTCACGCAGGTACTCGCCGAGCGACCCCACGGCCGACCCGACGCTTCCCGGCATGTTCAGCTTTCCCATGCCTCCAGCGTGCTTGCAAAAGTTAGCATTTGCAAGCAAGTGTGATGCACCGGACACGGGGACGCGAATACATGGAACGCGTGGGGCTCGGGTTAGCCTGTGGTGGCCGATGTGCTCTCGGGCGGCCGCATCTTCGACCCAGCCCGCTTCTCCATGACCTCCTTGCTCCACCGGGCCCTGCTCGCGTTCGCCCTCACCGGCACCCTCCTCATCGCTCCCGCCACCGCCGCGGACGCCGCCCCCAAGAAGCCGGCCAAGGTCACGAAGATCCGCGCGAAGACGAGCACGTCGACCCTCACGATCCACTGGGCGCGTCCCGCCCGCGCCAAGAAGGTCGCGATCTGCGTCAAGACCGCGCCCCGCGCGAAGTCCTGCATCCGGAAGGTCAGGACGCGCAAGAACTCCGTCACGTTCCGCAAGCTGCGCCCGAACTCCGGCACCGACTTCTACTACCGCCTCACGTCGTACCGCGGGAAGTACAAGGCCTCCACGCGCTGGAAGAAGGCGAACCTGCGCGTCGGCAAGGGCACCGCGAACCGCCTCGTGGGTGGCCGCGGGCACTACCTGTCCTACAACTGGACGCCGGTGAGGAGCGCCTCGAGCTACCAGATCCAGCTGTCGACCAACCATCGCTTCAGCGGCAGGGTGATCCAGGCGAGCCGCCGCGGCCTCGGCGCCAAGGTGACCGGCCTCAACGGCGGCATGACCTACCACGCCCGCGTGCGTGGCGTGAACGGCACGGTCAAGGGCGCGTGGGGTCCCGTCACGCGTACCAGGCTGGCTGCCGTTCCCTCGCGGGTCACCGTCGCGACGTACAACCTGTGCGGCGAGGACAAGTGCCGCAGTGCCGACAGCGGCGCGTGGTTCCTGCGCAACGTGCCGAAGTGGGCCGTTCGCAAGCCGCTGGCCGGCGCGGTGGTCCGGTCGGGCTCCCCCGACGTCGTGCTGACGCAGGAGTCGGCGACCAAGACTGCCTTCCACACCCAGCTGCCCGGGTTCAGTCGCGGCGCCTACAAGAGCGCCAAGACGATCTACTTCCGGTCGTCGCGATTCACCGCCCTCGGCGGCGGCGGCCTCACGCTGGACTCCGGCACCGGCCGGTACGCCACGTGGAACCTGCTGCGCGACCGCAGGACGGGCACCGCCTTCATCGTCGCCAACGCCCACCTGGAGCCGCACAAGGGCGCCCCTCGCGACGAGCTCCGCCTCAAGCAGACCGCGCGCCTGATCTCGAAGGTCAACGCCATCAACCCGCACCGCCTCCCCGTGGTGTGGGGCGGGGACTTCAACTCGAACGAGTCGAACGCGAACCAGAGCAATTACCCGGGCGGCTTCGACGCCCCCACCCAGCGCTTCGCGCGCCACGGCATCGTGAACTCGCTCGCGCTGGCGGGCTCGGTCATCAACGCCGAGCTGAACAGCGCCAACGCCGGCGTCCCGGTGCCGAAGGCCAACGGTCATCACGTCGACGCGATCTTCGTCCCGAGCTCGGGAATCACGGTCGAGTCGTGGTCGATGCCGGCGAACTTCATCCAGACCGAGACCGGCCGCGAATACTCCACGCCGTTCCCGTCCGACCACAATCCCGTCGTCGCGAGGCTGGTCGTCGCGACCCCGTAGGATGCCCACGTGGCCGGACTTTTTCGCACCGTGTGCCTGGTGGGCGCGGGTGTCGCGCTGACCGGGTTCGCCGGCCTGCTGGCCGCCACCACCGACTCCGAGGGCCACGGCCCGGTCGTCGAGCTGGCGGGGCTCGAGAAGCCCTATCTCAAGGTCACGTCGGTCGACGTCGACCCGCGCGAGGTCTCGCTGGCGTGGGCGGGCAACGGCAGCGAGTACCGGGTCAGCCTCGGCGACGACCTGACCAAGCCCACGCGCACGATCATCACCACCCGGCCGCAGGCGGTCCTGCCCACGCCGGAGGCCGCCGACCCCAAGGGCCGCGTGAGCTACCGCGTCGAGGCGGTCGACGAGGGGGCCACCGAGCTCGCGGTCGAGGGCACCGTCACGCTGCTGCCGCACGTGCCGACGAAGCCGAAGGTGAAGCTCACGGCGCCCGAGGGCGCGGTGCTGAAGTGGAAGCGCGCCGCCTACGCCACCACGTACGACATCGCGGTGTCGCACTCCAAGCGCGACCTGCCGCGGAAGGTCCGGCGCCTGGCCAAGGGCGGCACCTCCTTCGCCACCACCTCGCTCAAGCCCGAGAAGACCTACTACGTGCGCGTCCGCTCGGTCGGCGAGGCCGGCGTCAGCGAGTTCGGCCCGCCGATCAAGGTCACCACTCCCCCCGAGGCGTCGGAGTTCACGATCGGCTCGTGGAACATCTGCGCCGAGGCGTGCTCCGGCTACGGCGGCCGCCGCGGCCCGCAGGCCGCGCAGGTGCACGCGGCCGAGGTCGACGTCATGGCGGTGCAGGAGGCCGGGGGGAAGCGCGTCGGCCCCAGCACCAACGCCGCGTTCAGCGGGGGGCCGCGCGGCCTCGTGATGGCCGAGGGCGGCGGCAACTCGCGCTACCTCTTCTACTCGCCCGAGAAGTTCGAGCAGCTCGCCGGCGGTCGCTGGTCGCTGGGCCACGGCCGCTGGGCCACGTGGGCACGCCTGGAGGACAAGGAGACCGAGCGGCCGTTCGTCGTCGTCAGCGTCCACCTGCTCAGCGGGCACAACAACACCGGCAAGCGTGCCTCCGAGATGCGCACCCTCATGGGGGGCCTCGCGTCGGTCAATCCCGCGGGCGACCCCGTCGTGCTGGCCGGCGACTTCAACTCCGGCACGCACCGAAACGGCGACACCGTCGGCCCGATCGTTCGCGCGAACGGCTACCGCGACACCGTCGAGGTCGCCGAGGAGACCGAGAACGCCCAGGTCAACACCGGCAGCCGCCGCGGCGACTCCGCGATCATGTCCGCCGACCACGTCGACCACATCTACGTGTCCGACGCGTGGGCCGTCCCGGCCTGGAAGCAGTGGGCGAGCCTGAACGGCACCAGCTACGTCGGGCCGTGGCTGTCCGACCACAACATGATCGGCGCCACCGTGGCCCTCGAGCGCGAGGACGAGGAGCTCGTGAAGGAGCCCACCGAGGTCGTCACGGTGCCCGCGGAGATCGACGAGGACGTCGCACCGGGCACGCTCAACTGACGCCCGGCCCCGCCGTCGCGCCGAAAACCATGTGACTGAAGTGACATGCGGCGGTTAGGCTCTCGACCATGCGTCTTCGCCTGCTCGCCTGCTCCGTGATCGCCGTCCTCACCGCGGCCACGCTCGGCGCGCCCGCCGAGGCCGCCTCCAAGAAGCCCGGCGGGGTCGGCCTGGTGTCGGTCACCGGCGCCTCCACGTACGAGTCGGCGGGCAAGAAGTACGCCAAGGTCTCGATCACCTGGCCGAAGGCGACGCGCGCGAAGAAGTACCAGGTCTTCGTCGCCGGCTCCCACGCCGGCGTCCTGAAGGCCAAGAAGGCACGGGTCACCACGAAGTCCCGCAAGGCGACGATCACGAAGCTGCGCCGCAACCGCACCGTGTGGATCCAGGTGCGTGCCGTGAACGGCTCCAAGGCCGGCAAGCGGTCGGCCCGCATCGCCCGCGTGACCCCCGCCGCGTCGAAGTCGCTCAGCACCCAGCGGCACCCCGCCTACCGCCTGATGAGCTACAACGTCTGCTCGAACGCGTGCAGCGGCTGGAGCTCGCGGATGCCCCTCGTGGTCAAGGAGGTCCTGCGGCTCAAGCCCGACGTCCTGGCCGTCCAGGAGGCCAGCCAGTGGAAGGGCGCCCAGATCCCGGGCTACACCGAGACCCTCGGCGGCAAGGACAACCGCCTCTTCTACCGCACCGCGGCCTTCGAGCAGGTCACGCAGCGGCTGACGGCCACCCAGCAGTCGTCCGAGTGCGAGCTGCAGCGCGACCCGACCACCAACCGCGTCGTCCGCGACGACAGCGGCGAGCCCGTGCGGGTCGAGCCGTGCGTCCTGCCGCTCGACGGCGTCGCACAGCCCGAGGGCAAGGACGCGCCCTGGTCGGTCCTGCGCCACCGGGCCAGCGGCCAGGCCGTCGTCTTCGTGGGGATCCACCTCAAGGTCGACGAGGCCCGTTCCAACGCCGCCGTCCGCGCCTCCCAGACGTCGAAGATCTTCACCGACCTCAACGGTCAGCTCGCCTGGTGGGGCAAGCGGATGCACAACCTGCCCGTCGTCCTGCTCGGTGACTTCAACACGAACCGCAGTCGCGCCGGCAACAGCCGGCTCGAGACCGTGATGCACGCGAACGGCTTCTACGACGCCTACGAGCAGGCCCGCTCGGTGTCGCGCCAGCACTTCAACACCGCGAACCCGCGCTGGTCCACGAAGCCCGTCGTCGGTGTCACGTGGGGCGACCACGTGGACAAGGTCTGGGTGCGGCCCGGCCGCTCGCGCGTGGTGCAGTGGGCGAACGTCGGCCGGATGTCCGGCGGCCGCTTCGTGGCCCCGCTGCCCTCGGACCACCACCCGCTGATGGTGCGCGCCCAGGTCTCCTGACCAGGGCGCCGCGCCTCAGCCCTTCTTGTGGCGGGGCTTCTTGTCCTTCGCGTCGGGCTTGTCCTGGCCCGCGGGCTTGGAGTACGGCTTGCTCGCGCCCTTGGCGTAGGGCTTCGACGGCGGGCGCTTGCGCTCGCCGCCCGGACGGCCCGCATCGGGCTGGATGTCGATCTTCCGGCCCGAGATGCGGGTGCCGGCCAGCTGGTCGAACACCGCGTCGGGCAGGTCGGCCGGCAGCTCCACGATCGTGTGCTCGAGCCCGATCGTGATCTTGCCGAAGTCCGACCGCTTCAGGCCGCCCTCGTTCGCGAGCGCGCCGACGACCATCGCGGGCCGGATCTTGTGGCGCTTGCCCACGGCGAGCCGGTAGGAGGCCATGCCGTCGGAGGTGGGACGCGGGGCGCGCTCACTGCGCTCGCGCGGGGCCCGCTTCTCCTGCGGCGGGTCGGGACGCAGGAAGAACTCCTTGTCGTCCTGGCCCATCACCGCGAGCGCGGCCGCGATGTCGGTCATGTCGACGTCGTGCTCCTGCGCGTACTGCTCGACGAGCCCGCGGTAGACGCTGAACTGCGGATCGCCCATGGCGTTCGTGATCGAGCTGGCGAACCGGTCGGCGCGACGGGCGTTGACCTCGTCGGGCGTCGGCACCGGCATCTGCTCCACCGGACGGCCCGAGACCCGCTCGAGGGACTCGAGCATCCGGCGCTCGCGCGGGGTGACGAACACGATCGCGTCGCCCGAGCGGCCGGCGCGGCCCGTGCGGCCGATGCGGTGCACGTAGGCCTCGGGGTCGTGCGGGATGTCGTAGTTGACGACGTGCGTGATGCGGTCGACGTCGAGACCGCGGGCGGCCACGTCGGTGGCCACGACGATGTCGATCGCGCCGCTCTTGAGCTGGCCGACGGTGCGCTCGCGCTGGGCCTGGGCGAGGTCGCCGTTGAGCGCGGCCACGGTGTAGCCGCGGCTGCGAAGCTTCTCGGCGAGCTCCTCGGTGGCCGACTTCGTGCGCACGAAGATCAGCATCGCGTCGCCCTGCTCGACCTCGAGCACCCGCGTCAGCGCGTCGAGCTTGTTGTGGTGCGAGACCGGCATCCACCGCTGGCGCACGCTCGTGGTGCTGCGCTTCGCCTCGGGGGTCGAGATGTCCTGCGGATCGTGCAGGTACCGCTTCGCCAGCCGGCGGATGCCCGGCGGCATCGTCGCGGAGAACAGCGCGACCTGCTTGTACTCGGGGGTGTCGGCCAGGATGCGCTCGACGTCCTCGGCGAAGCCCATGTTGAGCATCTCGTCGGCCTCGTCCAGCACCAGCATCTCGAGGTGCGACAGGTCGAGGGAGCCGCGGTCGAGGTGGTCGATCACGCGACCGGGCGTGCCGACGACGACCTGCGCACCGCGCTTGAGGCCCTGCAGCTGGGCGCCGTAGCTCTGGCCGCCATAGACCGGCAGCACCTTCAGGCCCGTGCCCGAGGAGTAGCTCTGGATCGCCTCGCTGACCTGCAGCGCGAGCTCGCGCGTGGGCGCCAGGACGAGCGCCTGCGTGCGCGGCGAGCCGGGGTCAAGGCGCTGGACCATGGGCAGCGCGAAGGCGGCGGTCTTGCCGGTGCCGGTCTGGGCCAGGCCCACGACGTCGCCGCCCTTGAGCAGCGCGGGGATCGCCTGCGCCTGGATCGGGCTGGGCGTCTCGTAGCCGAGCCCACGCACCACGGCGACGAGCGAGTCGTCGAGGCCGAGGTCGTCGAATGAGGTCTCTTCGGTCATCACAAGTTCAATCCGGCCCGCACGTGCAGGCCTGCGTCGGGGTCGACGATCGATTCCTGCGCGGCGGCGACGCCGTCGGCGAGGAGCGTGGCGTCGACCGGGGTGTTCCGCTTGATCAGCGCGAGCGCGATGGGCCCGAGCTCGTGGTGGCGTGCGGCGCTGCCGACCTGCCCGACGACCTTGTCGCCGAGGAGGACGTCGGCACCGTGCGCCGGGAGGTGGTCGACGGAGCCGTCGACGTGGAGCAGGGTCAGCCGCCGGGGCGGGCGGCCGAGGTTGTAGACACGGGCCACCGTCTCCTGGCCCCGGTAGCAGCCCTTGTCGAGGTGGACGGCCGAGCCGAGCAGCCCGACCTCGTTGGGGATCGTGCGCTCGTCGGTGTCGAGGCCGAAGCGCGGCCGACCCGCCTCGATCCGCAGCGCCTCCCAGGCCAGCACGCCGACGGGCGTGCCCGCGACGGTGGTCAGGTCGTCGGTGAGCTCGGTGACGAGACCATCGGCGTAACGGCCGACCACGAAGCGGTCGTCGACCGCCGCGACCTCGACGCGCGACATGAAGCGCATCCGGTCGAGGAACTGCACGAGCGCCTCCCCAGCACCGGGCTCGGTGTGGGCCCAGAAGGTCTCGCCGTCGTCGACGCCGCTGAAGTCGTGCTCGATGCGGCCCTGCGGCGAGAGCAGCAGCACGTCGGTCCAGCGCCCGGCGGCCAGGCCCTCGAGGTACTGGGTCGTGAGCGAGTGCAGCCACGTCAGCCGGTCGGGGCCCGTGATCCGCAGGACGTCGCGGTTCGACAGGTCGACGAAGCCCTCGCCCGACAGCAGCGTGCGCTGCTCGGCGGCGAAGGTGGAGCCGTAGTGGGCTGCGACGCCGGCGTCGAGACCCTCGGAGTCGACGGCGCCCTGGCGGTCCAGCAGCGGGCTACGCACGCTCGAGCTTTCCCCAGAGGTGGGACTGCATGGGCTGGCCCTCGGCGGCCATGTCGTGGGCGTACATCAGCGCGCCCTCGACGAGGCCGTACATCCGCTGCCCCGCCGTGTACTCCTTGGCGGTCACGGTGCGAGCCACGACGTCGGTGGCCAGGGTGATCCGGGCCCCGTCGACCTCGCCGTACCAGATTTCGGCGTAGCCGGTGGGGTGCGCGAGGACCAGCTCGACCCTGCCCTCCTCCGAGGGACGCAGGAAGCCCGTCTCGAGGGCGCCGGGGCGCACACGCTCCCCCGCCTCGTCGGTGATCCAGGTGCGGCTGAAGTAGTGCAGGAACGGCCGGCCGTCGTGGGCGAAGGCCACCTCCTGCTCGTAGCCGAACGCCTCGATCGTGGGGTAGTCGCCCCGGCCGTTGCCGTGCCAGGTCCCGAGGAGCCAGGCCACGGGCACCAGCTCGGGGTGCAGGTCGCTGGGAATCTGGAAGGCCATGGGTTCCATGCTATCGGCCGCAGGAGAAGCCGCCGCTACGCTCCTGCCATGCGTGCGGTGGTGCAGCGGGTGAGCCGGGCCGAAGTCCGTGTCGAGGGCGAGACCGTGGGCCGCCTCGACGGGCCGGGGCTCGTGGTGCTGCTGGGCGTCACCCACGACGACACCGCCGAGGACGCGCGGCAGCTGGCCACCAAGATCGCCCGGCTCCGCATCATGGCCGGCGAGCGGTCGGTGGACGAGATCGGCGGCGGCGTGCTGGCGATCAGCCAGTTCACGCTGTACGCCGACACCCGCAAGGGCCGCCGCCCCTCCTGGGGCGGAGCGGCTCCCGGACCCGTGGCCGAACCGCTCTACGACGCGTTCTGTGCCGCCGTCGAGAGCACGGGCGTGCGCGTGGAGCGCGGCGTGTTCGGCGCCGACATGGCGGTCGAGCTGGTCAATGATGGGCCCGTGACGATCGTGTTGGATTCCTGAAAACTCCTCTCAGCAACGGCCGTCATACTGGGAAGGTTGCGACAACCATGAGGAGCTTGCGGTGACAGACGCCCCCGAGGCGATCCGGCGACCCGGATCGCGCGCGTCGAACCGTCGATCCTTCCGTCAACGTCATCCCGCCGTCGTCTGGGCCGCCGTGCTGATCGTGCTGCTGCCGCTCGTGGGCGGCGCCGCCTACGCCTTCAACCTCAAGCGCAAGCTCGACGACGTCGACAAGGTCAAGGTCATCGAGGAGCAGCCCGACCCCGACGAGGGTCGCGCGCTCAACATCCTGCTGCTGGGCTCGGACAAGGGCGAGCCGAAGGAGGGCCAGCCGAAGAAGACCACCATCGCCGAGGACGCCGCCTCCGGCGACTGGCCCACCGGCAAGTACCGCAGCGACACGCTCATGGTGGTGCACATCCCGGCGGACCGGAAGAAGGTCTACCTCGTCTCGCTGCCCCGCGACTCGTTCGTCCCGATCTACGACGAGAAGGGCGAGACCGACCACTCCGAGAAGATCAACGCCGCGTTCAGCGCCGGCGGGCCGCGCGCGGCGATCAACACGGTGGAGAGCCTCACCGGCCTGAAGATGGACCACCTGACGATCATCGACTGGGAGGGCTTCAAGGACCTGTCGACCGCGGTCGGTGGCGTCGAGGTCACGATCCCGGAGTCGTTCTACGACCCCCAGCAGAAGATCCAGTGGGACGCGGGCACGCAGACCCTCGAGGGCAAGAAGGCCCTCGACTACGTGCGCACCCGGTACGGACTCGCCGGCGGCGACTTCGACCGGATCAAGCGCCAGCAGAACTTCATGCGCTCCCTCATGGGCAAGATGCTCAGCTCGGGCGTCACCACGAACCCGACGAAGCTCACCAAGACGGTCTCGGCGCTGACCCAGAACCTCACGGTCGACGAGGGCTGGTCGGGCACGGCGATGGCCAAGCTGGCCCTGTCGCTGCGCGGCATCCGCACCGACGACGTCACGTTCATGACGGCCCCGGTGCAGGGCACCCAGACCGACCCCACCTACGGCAGCATCGTCGTGCTCCAGCAGGACAAGATGGAGGAGCTGTTCACGGCGCTGAGCAAGGACGCCATGGCGGAGTACCTGGAGAAGTACCCCGACGACGTCCTGCCCGACCCCGAAGAGGTCTCCTGACCTAGGCGCCCCGGCGGTTCCACTCGATCGCCGGGCACGTGTCCATCACCATGGCCAGGCCGGCGTCGATCGTGCGCTCGAACGCGGCCTCGTCGATCACGCCCAGCTGGAACCAGACCGCCTGCGCGCCGATCTCCACGGCCTGGTCGGCGAACGGGCCGGCCTCCTCGGAGCGGCGGAACACGTCGACGACGTCGATCGGGAACGGCACGTCGGCCAGCGTCGCGTAGCCCTGCTCCCCCAGCACCACCGGCGCGTCGGGATGGATGGGCACGATGCGCTTGCCGCGACGCTGGAGCAGCTGCGCGATCGAGTAGGCGGTGCGCGAGGTGTTGTTCGACAACCCCACGACGGCCCACGTGTCCAGGTCGTCGAGCATGAGGGAAACGGCTGCGGGATCCTGCCAGTCGGTCATGCTCCGACCGTAACCTCGCCCGTGCCTGCGCGCCGGGCGGGAGGGCGCCGGCCCCGTCCGTATCCTGAGTCGCGTGACGACCGTCCTGACCTACGGAACCTTCGACCTCTTCCACATCGGCCACCTGCGCCTGCTGGAGCGCCTGTCCTCGATGGGCGACCGGCTCGTCGTCGGCGTCTCGACCGACGACTTCAACGCCGGGAAGGGCAAGAGCACCGTGGTCCCCTACGCCGATCGCGCCGCCATCGTCGGCGCGATCAAGGGCGTCGACCTGGTCCTGCCCGAGGAGTCGTGGGAGCAGAAGCGCCGCGACATCGTCGATCAGGGTGTCGACGTGTTCGTCATGGGCGACGACTGGACGGGCAAGTTCGACGACCTGTCCGACCTGTGCCGCGTGGAGTACCTGCCGCGGACGAAGGGCATCTCCACCACGGGCCTCAAGGAGATGCTGCGGGTGCTGGACCCGGCGCACATCGAGGAGATGCAGGACGCGCTCGGCGTCCTCTCACGCCTGCTCGACCACTACCGCGACCTCACCTGACTCGCCGCGACCCGGCAGCAGCAGCCGGAAGGTCGTGTGATCGGCCTCGACCAGCTCGAGGTAGCCGCCCAGCGTGCTCGCGAGGTCGGCGGCGATCGTGAGTCCGAGGCCGCCCACGTCGCCCTGCTTGCGGGTGGCGCCCCGGTTGAAGATCTCGTTGCCGAAGGTGCGGCGGCCCCGGTCGGCGACCACGATCTCCACGTAGGAGCCGGTGTCCTTGGCCTCGACGGTGACCGGGCTGACGCCGTGGCTCGACGCGTTCTCGATCAGCACGTCGAGGATCTGCACCACCGGACCCGGGACGATCCGCGCGAAGACCTGGCCCCGGTCGATCTGGTGCACCATGTAGTTGTCGGGCGAGACGATGGGCTTCCAGCGGGCGACGACGTCACTCACCAGCTCGCTCAGGTCGACGTCGGAGGCGTCGCCGAGCCGCTGTCCCCGGGCCAGCCCCAGCAGCTCGTCGATCGCGCTGCTCAGCCGGTCGAGCTCGGGCAGGTAGCGGTTCAGCTCGTCGGCGACCTCGGGCGGCGTCTGCGGCCACATCGAGAGGTCCTCCAGCTCGAGTCGCAGCGCCGTGATCGGCGTCCGCAGCTGGTGGGAGGCGTTGGCCGCGAACTCGCGCTCGCGGCGCACGAGCTCACCCAGCCGGGCGGAGCTCGTCCGCAGGGCCTCGCCGATCGCCTCGGCCTCGGGGATCGAGTAGTGCGGCGGATCCACGTCGAAGCGTCCGAGACCCAGGCGGTCGGCCGCCTCGGCGAGCTCGTCGAAGGGCCGCGACAGCCGTCGCGCCAGGACGTAGCCGAAACCGGCGGCGATCGCCACGAGGCTGAGACCGATGAGGATCAGCGGCACGAGCGCGTCGGAGATCCGCTCCTCGATGAGGTCGCGCGATCGCGACAGCGTGAGCGTCCCGCCGTCCTCCAGGTCGCGCGTCTCCACGATGTCGTCCGCGGGGTCGGGCTCGGGTCCCGCGACGACGGACGCCCCGGTCTCGGGCTCGTAGGTCAGGGTCTCGGCCTCGCTGAGGAAGCCGCTGAGGAACTCCACGTCCACCGCGTCGTCGGTCTTGCGGCGCTCGTCGACGACCGCGGCGAGCTGGTCGGCGGCCCGCTCGATCTTGCGCTCCTCGTAGGAGGTGACGAGGTCGGCGAGCATGTAGGCGCGCGGGATGCCGTAGAGGGCGAGCATCGCCGCGGTCATGCCCACGAGGGCCACGACCAGCCGCTCACGCATCGGCCTGGTCCTCCAACCGGAAGCCCACGCCCCGGACGTTCGTGATCTGCACCGGCGCCCCGGCCTCCTCGAGCTTCTGGCGCAGGCGACCCACCGTGGCGTCGACCATCTTCGTCGACCCGAACCAGTTCTCGTCCCACACGTCGCTCGTGAGGCGCTCGCGGGTGACCACCGCGCCGCGGACCTCGTCGAGCAGGACGAGCACGTCGAACTCCTTCGACGTCACGGCCACCTCGGTGTCGTCCACCCAGATCCGACGTGACGCCGGGTCCACGCGCAGACCCGCGGCGGCGGGTGCCGCAGCCGCCGGCGCGGCGGGCTCGACGGCCGCGCTGCGGCGCAGCAGGGCGCGGGCGCGGGCGAGGAGCTCGGCCAGGGCGAAGGGCTTGGACAGGTAGTCGTCGGCGCCGACGTCGAGGCCGACCACGCGGTCGAGCTCGCCGTCGCGGGCGGTGAGGATGATGATGCCGCCGACGTAGCCGCCCTCGCGGACCCTGCGACACACCTCGAGCCCGTCGATGTCGGGCAGGCCGAGGTCCAGGAGCACCAGATCGACGCCGCCGGAGGCGATCCGCTCGACCGCCGTGAGGCCCTCGGCGACCCGCTCGACGGCGTAGCCCTCACGCTCGAGCGTGCGGACGAGCGGTGGAGCGATCTTGTCGTCGTCCTCGACGACCAGCACTTGGGTGGCCACGGTCACCGAGCATAGGGCCGGCGGCGGCGAAGAGCCTGCTCGCGTCTCACGCGCCCGTCCTGCACCAGCAGCACCACGACGGCCGCGCTGAGCGCGAGCAGCACCAGGCGCGTGCCGGACAGGTCTCCCCCACCTTCGCCCGGAAGGCCCACCGTCATGGCCAGCAGGCTGCTGCCCGCCGTCGCGGCCACGAGCGCTCCGGCGCCCAGGTGCGACTCGAAGCAGTTGTGCATCCACATCTTCAAGGCGGTGGCCCCCGCGACCACGGCGATCACGATCTCCATGACGACGTAGACGCGCGACGGCGCCGCCGGCAGCAGGGTGAGGTAGACCAGGCCGATCGCCAGACAGGCGGCGGCGGCCCAGCGAGAGGCGGTCGTGCGCAGGCGTCGCATCAGAAGTCCCGGTCCAGGGCACCGGACTCGGTGACGTTCGAGGTGGAGCTGCGGTTGCCGAACAGGTCGGTGGCGGCGTTGCTCGGGGTCCAGACCATCGCCGCGGCGGTGGAGTTGGTCGTGAGATCGCTCGCCTTCCCGCTGGCGAAGGTGCCCAGCCTCAGGGTCACGACCGTGCGCTCCAGGCCGTTGACCGTGGCGGTGCTCGCCGTCATGGTGGCGTTCAGGCTGACGGTGCGCAGGAAGCGGACGTGGTCGGCCTTGAGGTTGACCGAGCCCAGGCCCACGGCCGAGCTGCCGTTGAGGACGTCGAGCGTGTCGCCCTTGCTGCCGCGGAGCAGCGTCGGCAGGTTGCCGTCACGGATCCGGACCTGCACGTTCGTGGCCGAGCCGTTCCAGCCCGCCATGATCGAGGCCGGGTTGACCTGTGCGGTGTAGGTGAAGGTGATCGTGTCGTTCGCACCCACCAGGCCGGCGGTGCTGCCCGAGCCGTTGGCGGTCTGGACGTCGGCTCCCGCGAGAGGACTGTTGTCCACCGGCACCGTCTCCAGCGCGGAGATCGTGGTCCGGCCCGAGCCGTCGAGCAGGACCGCGCGCAGGTCGTACACGGCGCTGGCGACCTTCGTGGTGTCCCACGTGCAGGCGTAGGGCGACGTGGTGTCGGTGCAGACGTCGCTCCAGGTGGAGCCGCCGGTCGGGGCGTACTGGATCCGCACCGACGTGACGCCGGCGGTGGAGCTGGCGACGGCGGTGAGCGTGGCCGTGCGACGCAGCATGGCGCCGGGGTCGTCGAGCGACACCGAGGAGACGGTGTTGTCGACGGCGCGGTTCGCCACGGCGGTGGAGGTCGTCGTGTTGCCCGCCTCGTCGGTGGCGACGGCGCGGAAGGAGTAGGTGCCGTTCGCCAGGGTCGAGGTGGCGACCCGGCACGACCAGGGCTCCGCCTCGATGGTGCACAGCGACTTCCAGGTGGAGGTGCCGGAGAGCGCGTACTGGAGCTCGACCGTGGCGACGCCGGAATGGGCGTCGGCGGCCGTGGCGGCGAAGGTGCGCGTGCCGCTCAGCGGTGTGCCGGGGTCGGTCATCGTGACGGTCGGCGCGACGTTGTCGACGGTGACGTCGGTGACGACCTCCGAGGTGGTGGTGGTCGACCCGGCCGTGAGCTGGGCGCGGAACTCGTAGTCACCCGAGGCGACGGCGGCCGAGTTCCACGAGCAGGTGTACGGCGACGTGAGGCTCGAGCAGGCGGTCGACCAGGTCGAGGCGCCCGCCAGCCGGTACTGGAGCCGCACCGTGTGGCTGAGCGTGCCGGTGTTGAAGACGCCCGCGGAGAGCTGCACCGTGCCGCGGAGCGTCTCGCCCGGGTCGTTCATCACGACGAGCAGCTTGTTCGCGACGGCCGTGCGCACCGAGTCGGAGGTGGTCTCGTAGCCGGCGCGGTCCGTCGCGCGGGCGCGGAGGTCGTACCGGCCGTCCGCGAGCGCGGTGGTGGTCCACGCACAGGAGTACGGGGCGGTCGCGTCGGTGCACAGCGCGGTCCAGGTGCCGGATCCGGCGGGGGCGTACTCGATCGTGACGTCCTTGACGCCGAGGCCGGAGTCGGAGGCCTGCGCCTCGATCGTGACGGTGCCCTGGACCGCCGTGCCGGGGGACGTCACGGCGACGGTCGGAGGCGTCCAGTCCGCCGCGGCGCGCACGGTGGCCGTGCCCTGCGTGGTGGAGGTGAAGGTGGCGGACGAGAAGCCCGGGGAGATGAACGCGGCCACGGCGAGCAGGGCCAGAACGGCCAGCAGGGTCAGGGGACGGCGCTTGGCATCGATGCTCATGGGTCCACCTACCTTCCGGTTCCAGTTCATGTGCTCAACGCTACGGAGCAGCGCTCCACGGGTGATCCACACGAGATCCCCGGGAGTTCCACACTTCGCGGCGGGGCGCGGTGACGGCTCAGGGCGGCGGGGCGCGGTGACGGCTCAGGGCGGCGCGCGCGGTGACGGCTCAGGTGAGCGCGTGGCGGCCGCCGACGGCCGCGGGGAGGGCCCGGGCGCCGGCCTTCGTCGCCGGGGTGCCGGCGGTGGGGGTCAGCGGGGCGGGGGCGTCGTCGTCCTCGGGGCGACGCAGGGCGCGGCCGAGGTCGGTCAGGGCGACGAGCGCGATGAGGCCGGCCGGCACGCCGATGACGAGCATGCGGGTCTCGCGCTCGGCCAGGGCCATGAAGACGTACCCGACATGGGGGACGGTCTGCTCCACGACCGGTTGGGTGCCCGAGAGCAGGCTGAACTGCCACGGGTCGGGGTCGGGGTTCGCGTCGCCCTGGGTCGTGAAGATGCGGGCGCCGCCCTCGCCGGGCTCGATCTGCGTGATGCGGTGCGTGACGAGCGTCGAGACGCCGCTGTCCGCCGGGGGGAGGTAGGTGATGACGTCGCCGACGGCGAGGTCGGCCACCGGCACAGGACGCTCGAAGGCGATCGAACCCTTCTCGAACGTGCCCGACATGGAGCCGCCGGTGATGACGTAGCGCTCGAAGCCGAAGAGGCTGGGCGCGATGTAGGCCACGCAGGCGACGGTGACGACGGCGAGGAGCAGCGTGGTGACGCCACGACCGAGCAGGCGGGCTGCGCGCGTGAGATGCTTCATCGGAGGACTCCTTCGTCGGTCGGTGCGAGATGGTCGGTGTGCTCCGGGCTGGGTGGCAGGGCGCCCGAACGACGCCCTGCCGTCAACCCAGTTCCCCGGAGCGGGGCGTCACTGGTTGGTGGTGGTTCCGTCCAGCTGGACGGCGTCCCACGTGTACGTGGCGGTCGCGCCCTTACCCTGCTGCGTGTTGGACGCGGCCTGGTCGAGGGTGACCGTGAAGGTGTAGTCGTTCGCCTCGCCGGCGGCCCACGTGCCGAGCGTGTTCTTGGTGCCGTCGGCCAGGCCGCCGAAGGTGCCCGAGTAGACGGTCGTGTTCTTCGTCGTGTTCTTGATGACGAGCTTGAGGTTCTCGCCGTCGAAGCCGTTGGTGGAGGCCACCTCGGTCAGCGAGAAGTTGGCGGGCAGCGTGCCGGTGTTGGTCAGCTTGAGCGAGCCGTTGAGGACGTCGCCGGGCTTGAGGTTGTCGAGGTTGAAGACGGCCTGGCCGGCCTTGGAGTTGCTCTGCGTCAGCGTGCCGGCGGTGGCGGCGCTGATGGTGTTGCCCGTGGTCGAGCTGAAGGTAGCGCCCGAGCCCACGGCGATGACGCCGGCGGCCAGCAGCGTGGCGAGGGGGACGAGGACCTTGGTGGAACGGTTGGTGCGCATGTGATTCTCCTGTGTTCGGTTGCCGGCCGCGCTCTGCGGCCTGGCCGGGTTGACAAGAAGAACGCTACGGAGGCCAGATCCACGGAATCTCCACACTGAATCCACCTTCGATCCCCACTTCGGCACGGTTTCGGTACCGCTCGGAACGGATCGCCGTGGACATGACGAAGGGCCCCGGGAGAACTCCCGGGGCCCCTCAGTACCGCTGGGTCAGATGGCGACGGCCACGTCCGCGACCGAGCCCTTGGCGGCGACCACCTGCGAGTCGACCACCTCCGCGCGCGGCGCGAGCGTGCGCAGCGTCCAGGTGCCGGGCGCGGCGAAGAACCGGAACTGTCCCGTCGCCGACGTCGGCACCTCGGCGGTGAACTCGCCGTTGCGGTCGAGCAGGCGCACGTAGGCGTTGCCCACCGGCTGCTCACCGCGCAGCACGACACCCTGGATCACGGCCTGGTTCGTCACGTCGACGCCCTCGAGGCTGGGTCCGCCCTTGATCGCTCCGCACATGGTCAGGCCTTTCCGGGCTCGTCGCCCAGGGCGACCGGCACGCCGCGCAGCGAGCCGTACTCGCTCCACGAGCCGTCGTAGTTCTTGACGTTCGGGTAGCCGAGGATCTCGCTCAGCACGAACCAGGTGTGCGAGCTGCGCTCGCCGATGCGGCAGTACGCGATGGTGTCCTTGCCCTGGTCGAGGCCCGCGTCGGAGTACAGGGCCGAGAGCTCCTCGTCCTTGCGGAAGGTTCCGTCGTCGTTCGCGGCCTTGCTCCACGGCACGTTGCCGGCGGTGGGGATGTGGCCACCGATCTGCGCGGCCTCCTGGGGCAGGTGCGCCGGGGCGAGCAGGCGTCCGGCGAATTCGTCGGGGCTGCGCACGTCGATGAGGTTCTTGGTGCCGATGGCCCCGACGACCTCCTCGCGGTAGGCGCGGATGTCCTCGTTGGGCTCCTGCGACGTGTAGGTGGTGGCCGCCCGCGACGGGGCCTCGTCGGTCAGCTCACGGCTGTCGAGCTCCCACTTCTTGCGGCCGCCGTCGAGCAGGCGCAGGTTCTGGTGGCCGTAGTACTTCAGGTACCAGTAGGCGTAGGCCGCGAACCAGTTGTTGTTGCCGCCGTAGAAGACGATCGTGTCGTCGTTCGACACGCCCTTCTCGCTCAGCAGCGCCTCGAGGCGGTCCTTGCTGATGAAGTCGTGGCGGACGCCGTCCTGCAGGTCCTTCTTCCAGTCCAGCTTGATGGCGCCGGGGATGTGGCCCTTGTCGTAGGCCTCGACGTCCTCGTCGACCTCGATGAGGACGACGTTCTCGTCGTTCAGGTGTTCCTCGACCCAGTCAGCGGTGACGAGTGCGGTCTCGCGGCTCATGGTGGTTCCTTTTCCTCTGCGGAGTGGTGGTTGCGACGTGCGGTTCAGGCGCTCACGCCAGTTGCCTGGCGAGACGGCGGGTGGTCAGGTAGAGCTCGCAGCCGAGGCAGAAGCCCGTGGTGGCGTTGAGCAGCGCGGCGACGAAGGCGAAGCCCACGGCGACGAATCCGGCGGTGGTCAGGCCGGTCGCGAAGGCGACGAGGCCGATCAGGGCGAAGACCAGGCCCACCGCCTGCGCGAAGCGCGGCGGGCGGGCGTCCTCGGTGCGGGCGGGAGCACCGATCCGCGGGCGGACGGCGGTGCGGAACAGCCAGGCCCACGGCGACGCCGACAGCGACACGAAGACCCCGAGGGCGAAGACGACGACCTGGACGGTCAGCAGCACCTCGCGGAACGGGGACGGCAGCACGAGCACCAGCGCCAGGACGGCGGCGGTGATCGCGGCGGTGAAGCGGAGCGCGCGCGGATCGACGACGGAGGTGTCGTTGGGCATGGAGGTTCTCCGAACAGGAGTGAGGGCTGACGGACGTGCGGGCGGAGGTCAGCGCAGACGACACAGCGCCGAACGCGTGCGGCAGTTGTCCACTGCGCGGCGTCGGGTCAGGTGTGTCGTGAACATGCGCCCACAGTAGGCGGTTGTGCACACCCCACCTCGCTCGAATCTCAATTGATGAGACGAGCGTCCACATTTCAAGATGTCGGCATGGTGCCGGCGACTTCACTCGAGCACGGCTATTGAACGCGCATTAAATTTACGCTGTAATGGCGCCATGCGCGAAACCATCGCCCACCAGCGGCACGACCTGCGAGGCATGACGGCGGTGGTCACCGGCGCAGCCCGCGGCCTGGGCCGCGCCTACACTCTCCGCCTGGCGGAGCTCGGTGCCGACGTCGCCGTCGTCGACCGCGACCTCCTCGCACACCGTGAGTTCGCGCGAGAGCGCGACGTGGCCGACGAGCCCGTTTCTGACCTCATCGCCGGCCTCGGGCGGCGCTTCCTGGCCTTCGAGCTGGATGTCGCGGACGAGGCCGCGGTCACCGCCGCCTGCCGGTCGGTCCATGACGCGTGGGGCCGGATCGACATCTTGGTGGTGAACGCCGGAGGCGGCTCTGGACTCCCGTCCGAGACCACCCCCAGTCTTCTCACCAAGGAGGTCATCTCCGGTGTCCTTGAGGCAAATCTCTACGGCACCACCAACTTCTGCGGTGCCGTCGCTCCCGTCATGAAGTCCCAGCACTCCGGGCGAATCGTCACCGTCAGCTCGGTCGCTGGCTCCATGGCGATGGCCGGAGGCGAGTACGCGCACTACGGAGCCGCCAAGTCCGCGATCGCCATGTACACCCGCTACCTGGCCCAGGAGATGGCCCCGTTCGGCGTCAACGTCAACTGCATGGCACCGGGCCTCATCGCGACCGGTCGCGTGATGGAGCGACTCACGCCCCACACGACGGGCGCAAAAGGAATCCCCCTGGGTCGCGCGGGCACAGTCGAAGACTGCGCCAACCTCCTGGAGTTCCTCGTCACCCCCCTGTCGGACTTCATCACCGGCGCGGTCATCCCCATCGACGGCGGACGCAATGTCGGCACTTCCTGACCGCCGTTCAATTTCCCGAGGAGGCAACATGCCCGTTCCCGTTGACGAGTTGACCGGATACGCCCAGGAGCTCGTCGTGGCACCGGGCGAACAGCTCGACCTACGAATCAGCTCCACCACATCAACCGTGGACGTGGAGGTCGTCCGGCTCCTGCACGGCGACGACGCAGGCGTGGGCGGACCCGGCCTCCTCGAAGAGGTCGCGCGCGAGTGGGAGTCCTGGAGAGGCGTGGCGACGCGGCACCAGCAGGCACTCGCGGGGTCGTCGGGCCACCTGCACGACATTCCTCTGCCCGCCGACGCCACGGGGGTGTACTTCGACCTCCATCTGCACACGAGCGTGCCGCTGTCCCCCGTCGGCGAGCAGGTGGTGACCGAGGCGACCGACACCGACTCCTCAGGGTTCATCCTCGCGCTCGACACCCAGGGCCACCTCACCGCGCGAGTCCGACGCTCGGGCCACGAGGCCACGGTCACCCTGGCCGCGCCGATCCGTCCTGCAGCCTGGTCGCACGCGCAGATCTGGATCGGGCCCGGCGGGTCCATGACGCTCCGCGCCACCGACCTCGACACCGGCCGGAGGCTGGAGCAGTCGACCACGTTGACCTCCGGACCGTGGGGACCGACATCACTCGACCTCACCTTCGCAGCCACCAGCACGCTCACGCACCACTTCACCGGCAGGCTCGAACGCCCCAGACTCCACGTGACGACCGATGGTGGCGAGTCGTGGACCACCGTGAGTGATGTCGCCTTCGGAAGCGCCCCGGACGAAGTCAGTTTCACCGATCGCTGCTCCCCTGACCGCGTCGGCACGTTGAGGAACTGGCCGGCGCGCGCCGCCGCCGGCCACGGCCACGACGGCAGTGAGATCGATTACCGGATGGCTCCGGATCTCTACGACGCCGTGCACTTCCACGACGACGACATCGTCGACCTGGACTGGGACTCGACCCTCACGGCGCAGGTGCCCGCCGGGGCCCGGCCTGGCTTCTACGCAGCCACGTTGTCGACCGGTACACGCCGGGAGCGCATTCCCTTCATCGTCCGGAGACCGGACCAAGTGGCGGACGTCGTGGTCCTCGTGCCCACCGCCACCTACGTCGCCTACTCGTGCAGTCGGCTGAGCGCACGCATCGACTACGAGGCGATGGGCCTGGTGGACGAGCCCAATCCGCTCCATCCGCTGGATGCCGACCTCGCCCGGCACCCCGAGTGGGGCTCGTCGACCTACGACGTCCACCGTGACGGAAGCCCGGTCTACTACGCCGGGTGGCGGCGACCGGCCCCCGGCTTCCGGCCGGACCACTACCTCCGACAGACCGCGGCCCCCCGACATCTGGGAGCTGATCTCTACCTCACCGCGTGGCTGGACCGGCTCGACGTCGATCACGCGCTGGTCACCGACCACGACGTGCATCAACGTGGCTCGGCCGCTCTTGCCGGAGCGAAGGTGCTCATCTTGGCCACGCACCCCGAGTACTGGACACGCCAGATGCTCGACGGACTGGAGGGTTTCATCGCGGCCGGCGGGCGGGTGATGTACCTCGGCGGGAACGGCCTGTACTGGGTCACAAGCATCTCCGACCTCGATCCGAGCGTCGTCGAGGTGCGCCGGGGGAATGCCGGCACTCGCTCCTGGTCGGACGCCCCGGGTGAGTCCGTGCACTCGACGTCCGGAGAACCGGGCGGGCTCTGGCGGCATCGCGGGCGTGCCCCGCAGAAGTACGTCGGCGTCGGAATGACCTCGCAGGGGTGGGGCCGCCACACTCCCGGCTATCGACTCCTGCCCGAAGCGCGGTCGTCGCGGCTGGACTTCATGTTCGACGGCATCCCACGGGACGGCATGTTCGGCGAGCACGGCATCGGCTACGGAGGTGCGGCCGGCGACGAGATAGATCGGTGTGACCCGAGCCTGGGCACCCCCGCTCACGCCGTGCGGATCGCGACATCCGAAGGACTGCACAGTTCGCACTACCAGCTCGTGGTGGAGGACATCGAGGTCACGGCCGCCAAGCTGGATGGGACGAACAACCCCCTGGTCCGCTCGGACATCGTGTTCTTCGAGACCCCCGCCGGTGGCGCCGTCTTCTCCGTGGGCTCGATCGCGTACGCCACCGCATTGCCGACTGACGACTACGACAACGATGTCGCGCGCCTCACCACGAACGTGCTGAGGAGGTTCCTCGACGCGGAGCCCTTCACGTGGCCCGACCCCTGACCCGTGAGGTCAGGGGCCGGGCCACGGCAGGGGTCAGGCGAAGACAGCGCTCGGCGTGAACCGCTGGCGGAAGTCGCCGGCGACCGCGTCGTAGTAGCGCCCATGCAGGAACGGCAGGTAGGCAGCATGGTCCGCCCCGTGGAGAACGGTCTCCTCGCACGAGATGTTCTCCGAGTCCGAGTAGGAGTACGTCGCCTCGCCCCACGAGACGATCGGCAGGTCGCCCAACGGATCGGTCGGTGAGCCGGACAGGCGCACCTCGGCGGTGCCACGGCGCCTCGACCGGTGGGTGGCCCGGCCCCGGTCCACGAGGACAATCGGATCCGAGTGGAGCGCCGGACCCTCGGCGGCCATCATCATCTTCAGCTCGAGTGCCGTTCCCTCGGTGTCGAGGTCCGGCAGCTCGTCGGTGAACTCAGCGGTGACCTCGACGAGCGCCACGCCGTTGCGGCTGGTCGAGCCCCGGAAGCTCCGTCCCTCGAACGCCATCTCGCTCGGACCGTACTTCTTGGGCTCGCCCCACCGCTCACGACCGAGCACCACCGGCATGTCCAGATCCAGGACCATCGAGACGATGAAGGAGCCCTCGATCTCCCCGAACCGCGCCGCGACGTGGATGCCGTAGCCCTCGTAGGGACCGCGGCCACTCACCTGACGTCCGATCAGCAGCGTGCCGACGGGCTCGTCCGCCGGCGAGAAGCACGGGGGCAGGATCTCGCGGATGAACTCCGGCTCGGTGACGAACGGAACGGAGACCGCTTCGCTGATGTGCCGCGACGGCGCGAACTGCGCCTCGATCCCGGCGAGTTCCTCAGCCGACTTGACGTAACCCATTTTCACATCCTCCTGTGGCCAGCGCAGACGACCTGCGCTTTATTAACGTACTCTTAAATAGTTACTGCGGCAAGGATTCTACCCAAGGCCCTGCCGCTCCGATCGAGTTTGGTCTACAGTAGGACTTAATTGACGCATCGTTCGATTAATTGGTTTCACCCACTGAGAAGAGGCAGACATGGGATTCGTGAGTTCACCGGAGGAGCTCGACACCATCCAGCAACTCCTGGACCGACCGGTGTACACGGGGGAGTCCGTCAGCGTGGGGTTCCGCACGAAGGAGAGCTTCGTCCGCGAGGTGCTTCCTCCGTGCTTCGAACTCGCAGACGAGCCGCTCGGCTCGGTCAGCATGAGCCACCAGGCCAGCGACCGGGAGATCTTCACGTGCACGACCGTCCGGCTGGCTGCTCGCTTCGGAGACATCACCGGCGCCTACAACCTCATGATGACGTTCAGTGGAGACATGCCGATCACGATCGGTCGCGAGAAGTGGGGCGAGCCGAAGAAGCGGGGCGAGACCGAGTTCGGCTTTGTGGGAGAGACCTTCCGAGGGTCCTGCACGCGCTACGGTCGCGAGATCGTGCGCATCGAGGCTGACTTCACCGAGCAGGTCGCGGGAGTGCCCCAGGAGGCGACCTCGCTGGAGCTGAAGGCCTCGATGGCCACGAACGGGTTGGCGTTGCAGGAGGACCCGCGCGTCGTTGCCGTGTGGGGCGCCCATCGCAACGTTCACTCGCAATGGACCGGAACCGCCTCCGTCGACCTCCTGGGGGGCGAGAACGACCCCCTGGAGACGATCCCGATCGTGTCCTGGGGCGACGCGACCTACACCTACTCCGATCTCGCCCTCACGCGATGCGAGGAGTTCACGCTGGACACCCCCGACCGGAGCGTCTACCTGCCCTACCTCATCGGGCGCAGCTACGACTTCCCCTCCGGCGACCACCTCGGCGACTTCCGGCAGATCGCCGTCTGAGCCTTGCACCGCAGACGAGGGCCGCGACCGGTGGTCGCGGCCCTTGTCCGTGTCAGGCGCGGGCGAACAGATCGCCCGAGGCAAGGTGCCGCTTGAGGATCTTGCCGGTGGCTCCCTTGGGCAGGGTCTCGACAAACGTGTAGAGCCGCGGGATCTTGTAGGCCGACAGCTCGCGACGGGCCAGCTCTCGTAGATCGTCAACGGTGGTCGCGCTGCCGTCGGCCAGCACGACGACCGCGCCGATCTCTTCGCCCAGATGAGTGTCCGGCACCCCGATCACCGCCGCCTCGACGACGTCGGGATGCGAGTACAGCACCTCTTCGACCTCGCGCGGGTACACGTTGTAGCCGCCACGGATGATCAGGTCCTTGGCCCGGTCGACGATTGTGAGGTAGCCGTCCTCGTCCAGGAAGCCCAGGTCTCCCGTGCGCAGCTCGCCGTCCACGAGCGTCTCGGCGGTAGCCTCCTCCCGCCCGTGATAGCCGCGCATCACGATCGGACCGCTGACGTGGATCTCGCCCGTCTCCCCCACCGGCACCTCGACACCCTGCGCGTCGCGCACCCGAATGGTGACGCCCGGCAGCGCCGGGCCGACCGTGCCCACCTTCGGCTCGCGCCGGACATCGTTGAACGCCGCGGCGCCACAGCACTCGGTCAGGCCGTAGCCCTCGAGGATCGTGCATCGGAAGCGGTCCGCGAAGTCCTCGATGACGCTGCGCGGGAGGCTCGCCCCGCCGGACGCAGCGATGCGCAGGTCGGCGAAGTCCTCGGCCCGATACGCGTTGTCCACCAGGAGCATGGCGTTCCACATCGTCGGGACGCCCGCGACGACCGATAGGCGGTGCTCCCGGATCAACTGGACCATCCCGGACGCCGAGAAGGGACTGAGCAGCGACAGCGACCCGCCCATCGAGAGGATGGTGTTCATGATGAGGGCCTGCCCGAAGACATGGAACAACGGAAGTCCCGTCCCGAAGCGGTCGTCCTCGGTGAGCTCGAGGACGGGCGGCAGCACGCGTGTCATGGCCGACAGGTTCGCCACCGTGAGCTCCGCGCCCTTCGGGGCTCCCGTGGTGCCCGACGTGTAGAGCAGGACCGCGGGGTGGTCGGGGTCGCTGTCGTGCCAGCGCTCGAGCCCGCCCACCTCGGCCGACTCCTCCATCGCCTCGATCACGACCCAGGCGTTCCCGGTCGCGCCACATGCCGTTGCCACCGCTTCGCAGGACGCGTCCTCGACGAGGACCAGTGAAACGTCGGTGTCCCCCAGCACGTGGCGCAACTCGCGATCGGTGGACATCGTGTTCATCGTCACGACCGTGCACCCGAGCGCCTGGAGCGCGTAGTAGTGGACGACGAAGTCCGGCGTGCTGGACGCGACGAGGACCACCGTGGCGCCAGGGCCGAGTCCTCGTGCTGCGTGCGCTCCGGCCACCCGTGCGATCTTCCGCCGCAGCTCGCCGTAGGTGATTCGCTCCTCGCCGGCGCGTAGCGCCAGCCTGTCCGGAGTCTGATCGGCGTGGTTCCACAGCGACTCGACAATGTTCATCTCAGCCCTTCGTTCGGTTCATCGATGTTTCGACGCTTAGGTGGACACCGTGCGAGGCGCATCGAACACCTCGCGAGCGCCGGCACTATGGGTGATCGGGAAGTGGCAGGCGACCTCGGCGTCCCCCTGGGGCGACAGCGGCGGTCGATCGCTGAGGCAGATCTCGCGGCCAACCCGGTGCAGGGGTCCGATCGGACAGCGGCTGGTGAAGACGCACCCGGAGGGGCGATGCGCCGGGTCCGGCGGATCACCGGTCACGAGAGCGAGCTCTCGGCCATCCGGCGACTCCATCTCGGGCACCGAGTCGATGAGCACCTTCGTGTAGGGATGACGCGGCTCGTCGAAGAGCTCGGCGACGGCCGCACGCTCCAGCACGACTCCGGCTTGCAGAACCATCGCGTGGTCGCACAGGTACCTCACGATCGCCAGGTCGTGGGCGATCACGAGGTAGGTCAGGCCAAGCTCGTCCCGCAGGTCGCGCAGCAAGTTGAGGATGGAGGCCTGGACCGAGACGTCGAGCGAGGCCGTGACCTCGTCCAGCAACAGCAGCCGAGGACGGCGACCCAGAGCGCGGGCAATGGCCACGCGCTGGGCCTGACCACCGGAGAGCTCGCTGGGGAAGCGCTCGGCGAACGAGGCGGGCAGGCCCACCTGCTCGAGCAGCTCTGCTAGCCGTCGGCCGCGCTCGACACTCGTGCTGATCGTGGCCCCGCCGACGAAGGCGTCCGCCACGGCGTCTCCCACGCTCCGGCGGGGGTTGAGGGACGCACGCGGATCCTGGAACACCAGTTGGACGCGATCGTGCAAGGCGCGCCGGGAGCGCGCTCGCGCATGATCGATCGGGCTGCCGTCGACCGCGATCGACCCACCGGTGACGGGCGCCAGACCCACGATGGCCTTCGCGATCGTCGACTTGCCAGAGCCTGACTCGCCGACCAGGCCCAGTGCGCCTCCCGGGGCGATCGCGAACGAGACGTCCTCGATGACCGTGGGTCGGTCACGGCCCGGATACCTGATCCGCAGGTTCTCGACCTCAAGCATGGGCGTTCTCCTCGGCTCTCCAGCAGGCGACGCGATGGTCGCCGGCTCGCGTCAGTGGTGGCGCGATGTCACAGCGCTCGTCCGCCTCGTTGCATCGGTTCCTGAACGGGCACCCGTCCCCGCGGGCACCGGGGTCGGGCAAGGTGCCCGGGATGGTCACCAGGCGGCGCGAGGGATCGTGAGCGAGGGAGGGAACCGACGCGATCAGAGCGCGCGTGTAGGGATGACGCGCGTCCTTCACGAGGGAGACGGAGGGAAGGTCCTCGACAAGCTCTCCGGCGTACATGACCAGGATGCGCGAGCAGACCTGCTGCAGGAGCGCGATGTGGTGCGACACCAAGAGGATTGCCGTCTCGTGCTCGGCGTTGAGCCGGCGCAGCATGCGCATCACGTCGGCCTGCACGGTGACGTCCAGAGCCGTAGTGGGCTCGTCGGCGATCAGCAGCGACGGGCTCATCATGAGTCCCATCGCGATCATCGCGCGCTGCCGCATCCCGCCGCTCAGCTGATATGGGTACTCGCGCAGACGCTGCTCCGCACCGGCGATCTTGACCTCGCTCAGGTTCTCGGCCGCGCGGCGCAGGGCACTGGCCCGGGGCAGCCGTTGGTGGTGCATCACCGCCTCGGTCATCTGGGTGCCCAGCTTCAGCGCCGGGTTCAAGGAGGCCTGCGGGTCCTGGAACACCACCGCCTGATTCAGCCCTCTCGTCCTGAGCGCCGTCCGCCGGTCCGCCGTGGTCAGGTCGACGCCCTCGAAGCTCAACCGGTCGGCGGAGGAGGTCACGCCTACCGGCAGGAGGTCCGCGATGGCCAGCGCCGTCATGGACTTGCCGCACCCGGACTCCCCCACCACGCCAACGATCTCGCCGCGCCGCATCGAGAAGCTCACGTCGCGGACCAGCGAGGCCCCCTCGCCCTGTGCGCCGACGCCCACGCACAGGTTCGCGACCTCCAGGACCGTCTCGGCGCTCATCATCGCGTCCTCCTTTTCTGGAACGGGTCCATCCCCTGCGCGACCGAGTCGGCCACGAGAGCCAGGGCCAGACCGGTGACCGCGATCATCGCCGCGGGTGCCAGCGCGGCCGCTGGTGACATGTAGAACTCCTTGACTCCCTCTGTCAGGAGGCTCCCCCAGTCGATGTCGGGCGGCTGGACCCCGAGCCCGAGGAAGGACAGGGCCGAGACAGCCACGATGCACTCGGCCAGGAGGGTGAGCAGCGCGACGGCCAGCGCGTCGGCGATGTTCGGCAGGACGTAAGCGCGCAGGAGCTTGCCGCGACTCAGGCCCAGCAGCCGCCCGACCATGACGTAGTCACGGCTCGCCACGTGGTGGGAGAGCACGAAGACGACGCGGGCCGTATAGGGAATGAACGCGATGCCGATGGCCGTGGCGGCCCCGACGCCGCCCGGACCCAGCACCGTGACGACGATGACCGCGATCAGGATGTCCGGCAGGCTCAGGCTGACATCGATCACGCTCGCGCCGACCTTGCGCGTGCGAGCCCGCGCCATGCCGAACAGGGCACCCAGCGGGACGGCGACCCCGACGGCGATTGCCGCACTGGTGAGGGCGAGCTGCAGCGACAGGCGCGTCCCGACGAGGGTTCGGCTGAGGACGTCACGGCCGAGGGCGTCCGTCCCCAGCGGGTGCTCGGCACTGGGCGGGGCGAAGGAGTTCGCGACGTCCTGACTGGCCGCCTCGTCACCCAGAAGCGCAGGGGCGACCACGGCCACGATCGCAAGCGTCACGAGAATCAGGAGCGCGACGCGGCCACCGAGGCCCATCCGCCGGAACAGGCCGGTGCGCCTCGTCGGCCGGGTCATGGTCACCGCACTCATGTGCCCTCCTGCGATTGAGCGGACTGCGGGTCGAGCGTGACGACCAGCAGTTCGACCAGCGTGTTGATCACGACGACTCCGACGCCCAGGAAGAGCGTGATCCCCTGAACCACCGGGTAGTCACCGTCGAGGACGGCCGAGACGAGCTCGGTGCCCAGCCCGCTGCGTGCGAAGACCTGCTCGACGATGATCGCCCCAGAGATGAGGCTGGCGACCAGCGTGCCGGCCACCGCGACCGCTGGTGTGAGGACGTTCGGGAGCACGTGGCGCAGGTGCAGGATCCGCGTGGGCAGGCGCTTGCTGCGGGCAGTGCGGATGTAGTCCAAGTTCAGCACCCGGGTCGACTCGACTCGGACCAGCCGAGCGAGCATCGCGGTGGGCCGGGCGGCGAGCGCCAGAGCCGGCAGGACCAAGTACAGGAAGCCGTCCGTCCCGCTGGGCGGGAACCACGTCAGTGTGATGGCGAAGAGGAACACCAGGACCGTGGCCGTCAGGTAGTGGGGCAGGCCGCTGATCAGACCGGTGATTGAGGTGAAGCCACTGCGTAGCCACGCTCGGCGGCCGTGGGTCGCGTGTGCGACCGCGATGCCGATGGGCACCGAGAAGGCCAGGGCCAGCACCACGGCGAGGGCAGTCAGCTGCAGGGTGGGCACCGCACGATCAGCAATGAGCTCGGTGACCGGCTCCCGGTTCGTGAACGAGTTGCCGAGATCGAAGTGAACCAGGTCGTTCAGGTAGGCGACGAATTGCACCGCCAGCGGGTCGTCCAGGTGCATCTGCTCTCGCGCCTGGAGGTAGGCGTCCTCACTGCCCTCCAGACCCACGATGCGCCGGGCCGGATCGCCGGGGACCAGGCGCACCATGGCGAAGGTCGACACAATCAGGACACCGAGCACGGCGACCAGCCGCAGCAGACCCTGCCGCAGGACACGCAGCCACACGTTCGACGGACCGGAGCGCCTCTTCGACGAGGCTCCGGGCCGGGGTGGTGACGCAGTCGCCTGCGTCACCACCACGGACTCACGGATGCCTTCGCTCATTTCGTGGAGCGGATCGTGAACGGATCAAGGGAGTAGTAGATCCCCTCGAACGTCACGTCCTTGGCGAAGTAGTGCGCCACTGGCCACGTGAGGGGCAGCAGGTCCAGGTTCGTGAGCAGTGCAGCCTCCCCCTCCTGCCACGCCTCGCACCGACGATCCGGATCGGACAGAGCGACCTGCGCGGCCTTCTTGTACTCGGCGTTGTCGATGTGCGACACGTTCACGCCACCCTCCTCGCTGACCGAGCCGAGGTGCTGCGTCGGCGTCCCCAGCGACGCGGCGAACGGGAAGATGTAGAGGTCGAACTCGTTGGAGAAGACCTTCTGGATGCCCGTCGCGGTGTCATTCATGCTGAGGTCGACCACGATCCCGAGCTTCTCGAACTGGTCCGTGATGTACTGCGGGCCGCTGTTCTTGAGCGTGTCTCCGACGAAGCGCAGGGTGACCGGCTTGCCGTCCGGTCCGACGCGAGCGTCGCCCTTCAGCGGGTAGCCGGCCGCGTCGAGTGCCTGTGCAGCAGCGTCGACGGAAACCTCGGGCAGCAGATCGGCGTTGTCCTCCGTGTAGCAGTCGAGGTTCGGCGTGTAGAGCGTGCGCAGCGGCTTGCTCCGGTCGAAAGTCGACGCCCGCGTGTAGAGCTGGGGATCGACCGCCATCGCGAGCGCCTTGCGGAAAGCCGGGTCCGCCCCCGGAAGCCCGGGGCTCTGGTTGAAGATCAGCCCGTCGCCGCCGTACGACTCGATCGGCAGGTGGTTGAACTCGTCGCGGGTCTCCAGCCGCTCACCGTCGCGGCCCATCACCGGTCCGATCGTCAGCTCGCCGGCGAGCAGGGCGTTGACCATCGCGGAATCGTCGGCGATGTACTTCAGGCTCAGCCGCTTCGGCAGGTCGGTGACCTCCACCCCCTCGGGCAGGGAGACGTAGTCGTCGCGTCGCTCGAACTCGTAGCTATCGCCGCGCTTGGCCGAGACCAAACGGAAGGGGCCCGACCCCTGAGGCTCGCTGGCCAGGGCTTCCGGATTGTCCACGCCGGCGCCGCAGATGATCTGTCCGACGTTCGCCAGCGCTGGGAGCAGGTCGGTATTCGGGTTCTCCAGCTTCATCGAGAACGTCCGCGTGCTGTCGTCCGCCGTGAACTCGACGTCACCGCCGGCGAAGAGGCGTTCCACGTACTGCGCGCCGCTGTCCGGATCGAGCATGCGGTCGAACGACTTCTTGATGACCGAGGCCGTCAGCTCGGACCCGTCGGAGCACAGAACGCCCTCCTGGATCGTGAAGTCGCCACCGTGCGGGTCCACGTCCCACTTCTCCGCGACACCGGGAATCAGATCGCCGTCGGAGGTGCGCATGACCAAGGTCGAGTACACGAGGCGCACCATCTGGCCCGCGCCGAACTGACCAAGGGTCTGGTGCGGGTCGAACGTGTCGATGTCGGACCTGATTCCCATGGTCACTTCGTCTGGAGCCGGCCCCGTCGCCTCGCGCGCGGTGTCCGATGAGCCGCCACCGCCCCCACCGGAGCAAGCAGCCAGCACGAGCAGTCCGATCCCGATGCCAGCACCGAGCGCTCGACGTTGAACGTGTCGCATGATGATTCTCCACTTCCAGGCAGTCCTAGCGAGAACGAGCCCTGAGCCCGCATTTTATTAACGGTATCGTTAATTTAATGCTCGGGCAAGCAGAATGCGTGAATCACCTCACACCTCGCGCGAGCCAACCTCCTGGTGCACGCGAGGCCACGCCGTCGACTCGACGTGGTACAGATGCGAATCGAGGAATACGCGCAGCTCGATCGCCGCGTTCAGGGGATCGCCGGCGATGATGGCGTGGACCAAGGCCTCGTGCTCCTCGTGGCACGGATCCCCGGTCTCGATGAAGTACGACGCGATCGTCTCCCGGAACCCTTCGAGCATCGAGTCGTAGAGCTCGATCAACAGCGGATTCTGGGCCGCTCGGACGAACTGCCGGTGCAGCTGGAGGTCGGCCTCGACGTAGCCGTCGACATCATTGCGGTCGGCCGTCTCACGCCGCGCCGTCATCGAGGCGAGAAGTCCCTCGATGTCCTCGTCAGTCCGACGCGTCGCGGCCAGTGCGGCGGCCACCACCTCGAGGGCGAGCCGGATCTCCAGCACGTCCTGGCGATCTTTCGACGACAGATGGCGCTCGAAGAGCCCGGTGAGCTCGGACTGGCTCACGACGAACGTCCCCGAGCCCTGGCGTCGCTCGAGCAATCCGGTGTGCACCAGCGAGCTCACGGCCTCACGGATCGTGTTCCGGCTGATGCCTGCCTCGGCTGCGAGCTCGGACTCGGTCGGGATCTGCTGTCCGACCGGCCAGTCACCGGACTGGATGCGCTCCGTGAGGTAGTCGACAGCGCTCTCTCGGAGGTCCGTGCGAGAGCCAAGGCCGAACTTGCTGGGCCGCGGTCCACCTGTACGCTCGCTGGCAGTCATTGGGTCATCCTACCTATTTCCTGCTCACTGTGCGAGGTTCTCATGGACGCGATCTGCACCGACACCTCGCCCCGAGCGCGAGCCTCCGCGCTTCTGCTCACCGCCGGATCACTCCTCGCGATCGTGCTCACCGCCGCGACCCTGCGGATTGCGGTGACCTCGACGTCCCCCCTCGGCACGTGGCTGGTGGCCGAACTGCAGCTCGGCCCCAGCCAGATCGGCTTTATCGGGACCCTGCCTCCCCTGTGCTTCTGCGTACTTGGCCTGGCCACCCCAGGCCTGATCAGCCGCTTCGGCATCCATGCGGTGGCCATCGCGGCGATGACCACCTGCGCTGTCGCCATGGCCGCGCGGTCACAGACCGGAAGCTTCGCGATCTACGCCGTCGCCACCGCGATGTCGCTCGCAGCGATGGGCGTGGGCAACGTGCTCCTGCCGCCGCTCACCAAGCAGCACTTCCCTGCGCACCAGGACTCGGTGACCACGACCTACATCTTCACGCTCCAGCTGGGCATGGTCGTCCCACCGCTGCTGGCCGTCAGCCTGGCCGAGAGCTGGGGATGGCGGACATCGCTCGGCGTGTGGGCCCTCGTTCCCGCCCTCGCCGCTCCCGCACTGGCGGTCGCCTGGCGTGCGGCCCTGCGCACGCCGGCGCCGCGGCCGGTCGAGATCACCGGCGTTCAACCGAGCTCACGGCGATGGACCAGCCTCACCATCTCGCTGACGATCGTCATGGGGACGACCTCTCTCACGACCTACACGATCCTCGCGTGGCTCCCGGACATCGTGATCCACGCGGGCCTCACGCCCGCTCAGGCGGGCTCGATGGTCGCGGTCTTCGGGGCCGCAGGCCTCGCCGCCACGCTGGCCGTCCCTCGCTGGGTCGCGCGTGCGTCGCATCCGATCGCGATCACGTCGTCCTGCAGCGTGGCGTACTTGGTCGGGTTCCTGGGGCTGATCCACGCTCCCGGTCAGCACACTTGGCTCTGGGCGGCCTGCGTGGGCTGGGGTTCGGGGATGTTCAGCTTCACGCTGGTCATGATCAACCGCAAGACCCGGACCCTCGCCGGCGCCGCGACGGTCTCGGGCCTGGTCCAGGGAGTGGGCTACGCGATCGCGGCGCTGGGTCCGCTCGGCTTCGGACTGCTGACACGTCCTGAATGCTTCGCGCCGGGCCTGTACGTCATGGTGACCGTTGCGGTGATCATGTACATCGCGACCGTGTTCACGCTGCGGGCACCGCCCTTCGAGAGCGCCCGGTGAAGGCGAGTGCCGGCTTCAGCGCGCGCCCACCATGGCCAGAACCAGGTCGCCGTTCAACTGAGCGATCTTCTCAGGCGGGTGCTCACCGGACCGTGCCGAGTGCAAGCAGATGTTGAGCACGGCACGCGTCGTCGTACGCAGATCCTCGAACTGCATCTCCCCTGACCGTCGCCCGCTCTCCAGAATCGCCGAGATCTGGGCGACGTACTCGCGCAGGCCAGCACGCAGGTCTGCACTCATCTCGGGGGGCAACGACTCGACGAGTTGCACGAAGGCCAGGCCGGACGGCATCTCGACCTCCGCCAGACGCCAGCGTGTGTGCGCGACCACGAGAGCACGAAGCCGCTCCGCGGGCGCCAGGTCCCACCGCAGTGCGTCCGCCAACGTCTCGTTGAATCCTCGCCAGGTCTCGTCCAGCAGCTCCCTGAGGAGCTCGTCCTTGGAGGAGAAGTGCCAATAGAGCGCCGGCGCCGTCACGCCGGACTGTCGGGCGATCTCCGCGATCGTCGTGCCCGCCGCGCCTTTCTGCCGGAAGAGCACGGAAGCCTCGCGCATCACCCGGTCACGCAGCGTGTCACCTTCGGGGCGATCCTCGGCTCTGGGGCGCCCTCGCCGTGGCTTCACCTCCGGCGCGTCGTCCGCCATGTCAGCGCCTCTCGTAATTGTCCACCTGTTCAATATTACCAGTCGGTACGTCAGCTGCGTGTCCCACGGTCGGGCGCCCGCGGCAGCGGTCCCGGGGGGCCGTGCGTCAGATCGGAGTCATCGTACGCCGCAATCGAGCGTCGGCTCATTGTCCGCCGCTGGACTCGTTCTCACCTCATGTCGACTCAGGCGAGCGCGCGGTCCAGCGCCACCAGCACCTGGTCGCGCGTGGGAGCCCCCGAGGCCCGCTCCACGATGCGTCCGGACGCGTCGAGCACCAGCACCGTGGGCGTGCGCAGCACGCCCACCCGCCGGACGAGATCGAGCTCGGACTCGGCGTCGATCTCCACCGTGGAGACGCCCGGGACGAGCGCGGTCACCTGCCCCAGCACCTGCCGCGTGGCTCGGCACGGCGCGCAGAAGGCACTGGAGAACTGGACGAGCGTGGCCCGCTCGCCCAGCGGCACGCCGAGGTCGTCCGGGCCGAGCCGCCCACTCTCGTCGTCGCCCGACGATCCGGCGAACCGCCCGTTCTTCCACTGCATCGCTGCGGCCAGCACGACCGCCACGACGACGGCCACCAGGAGCACCTCGACTCCGTCCACCGGCTCTCCTCCTCGGCTCGTTCCCGTGTGACATCGGTGTGACGTGGTTCGCATTCATCGGGCGCCGCTCGTCACAGCCACGTGACATGAAGTATGGTCGACGAGGCAATGAGGCTTCGATGAACACGGTGCGTTCGTCGGGGCCTCGACGTGTATAGGAGGCCAATCACGTGTCCCACCTGCTGCTGCTGACGAAGAGCTCGCAGTCCTCGGTCGAGGTCCTGCCCTCGCTCGCGCTGCTCCCCCACCACGTCAAGATCCTGCCCGCGGAGGCCAGCGCCCTCATCGACGCGCCCCAGTGCGACGCCGTTTTGGTCGACGGCCGCCACGACCTGGCGCAGGTCCGCAGCCTCACGCGCGTGATCCGCACGACCGGCATCGAGTGCCCGCTCGTCCTCATCCTCACCGAGGGCGGCCTCACCGTCGCCGCCGCCGACTGGGGCATGGACGACGTCATCCTGACCACCGCCGGCCCGGCCGAGCTGGAGGCCCGCCTGCGGCTGGCCATGGGCCGCGTCGCCGCCGACGGCGACAAGTCCGAGGACGACAGCCACATCATCAGCGCCAGCGGCCTGGTCGTCGACGACGTCACCTACACCGCCAAGCTCGACGGCCGCGTCCTGGACCTGACGTTCAAGGAGTTCGAGCTCCTCAAGTTCCTGGCCCAGCACCCGGGCCGCGTGTTCACCCGCCAGCAGCTGCTGCAGGAGGTGTGGGGCTACGACTACTTCGGCGGCACCCGCACGGTGGACGTCCACGTTCGCCGCCTGCGCGCCAAGCTCGGCCCCGAGAACGAGACGCTCATCGGCACCGTCCGCAACGTGGGCTACCGGTTCGTCTCGCGCCGCGAGTCCGGCGAGGTCGCGGCGGAGCGCGCCGCCGAGCGCCAGGAGTCCGCACGCCGCCAGGTCGCCGGCCGCGCCTGACCGCCTCCGCGCGGACGCAGAACGGGAGGGCGGGGCTCAGCCCAGCGTGGGGATGAGCTCCTCGAGGTACTCCACGGTGTCGGGCCAGCCCTCGACCGCGTGGCAGGGGACGCCGAGCGCCAGCACCGGGTAGTCGTTGCCCTCCGGGTCGAGACGGTCGCCGACGAACAGCATCTCGTCGAGGCTGATGCCGGTGGCGTCCGCCAGCTGCTTCATCCCGTAGGCCTTGTCGATCCCGCGGTGGGTGATGTCGACCGAGGTCGAGCCGCCCGAGCGCACCTCGAGGTCGGGCAGCGCCGCCGCGACGGCGTCGCGCAGCGCGCCCTTCTTCGTCCCGTCGGGGTCCCACGCCATCTTCGCCTCGATCGGCGCCTTCTGGCCGAGCGCGGAGAACGTGATCTGCGAGCCACGGTCCTCCAGGATGTCGCCCCAGGTCTGCGACTCCCACAGGCCGAGGCGCCTGGCCTCCTGCTCGACCGCGGCGAGGGCGCGATCGCGCTCGTCCTCGGTCAGGGCGTGCGCGTAGACCGTGACGATCTCCTCGCCGCGCAGGCGGTAGTACTGGGTGCCGCACGTGGGCAGCAGGTGGATCCGCTCCAGGACCTCGGCCGGCGCGGGCGGCAGCTGCTCCACGACCTGCTTGCGAAACTGCTCCAGCTGGCCACCGGAGATGATCGCCACCTCGACCCGTTCGGCGAGCCGGACGAGCTGGTCGCCGATGGGCTCGGGGATCGCGCACTTCGACGGGGCGAGCGTGTCGTCGAGATCGAATGCGACGAGTCGGGGTCCGGACACGCGAGGGAGTCTACTGTTGAGTACATGCGCCGTCTGCACAACATGACCCAGGCGTACGACTGGGGCTCCACGAGTGACATCCCTCGATTCCTGGGGCGCACGGGATCGGGGGAACCGGTCGCCGAGATGTGGCTGGGCACCCATCCCCTGGCCCCCTCGCAGGTCGAGACGCCCGAGGGCCTGCGCCCGTTGTCCGACGTGGCCGGCGAGATCCCGTTCATGCTCAAGATCCTCGCGGCCGAGCAGCCGCTGTCGATCCAGGTGCACCCCGGCCAGGCCGAGGCCCGGGAGGGGTTCGCGCGCGAGGAGGCCGCCGGCGTGCCGCTGGACTCGCCGCAGCGCGTGTTCAAGGACCCCAACCACAAGCCCGAGATGGTCTACGCGCTCAGCACCTTCGACACCCTCGTCGGCTTTCGCCCCACCGCCGAGATCCTGCGCGTCTTCTCCCAGCTCGACACCCCCACGATCAACGCCGCGTCGGCCACCCTGCGTGCGAAGACGGGATTCAAGGGCATCGTCCGCGTGCTGGAGAACCTGCTCATCGCGCCGCCCCCGCCGGCCGAGATCGCTCAGGTCGTCATCCAGTGCAAGGCGCTCGTGCACGACGGCGTCGACATCAAGCGCGCCTACAGCACTGCGGCGATGATCGCCCGCCACCATCCCGACGACGTGGGCATCGTCGTCTCGCTGCTGCTCAACCGCTTCACGCTGCAGCCGGGCGAGGCGATGTTCCTGGGCACGGGCGTGATCCACGCGCACCTGTCGGGCCTGTGCCTGGAGGCCATGGTCAACTCCGACAACGTCATGCGCGCCGGCCTCACCCGCAAGGCGCTCGACCCCGAGGGCCTGATCCGCTGCCTCGAGGCCGGCATGGCCCGCGTCGCGCGGGTCGAGCCGGGATACCCCTCGTTCTCCACCGAGGTCTACCACCCGGAGGTCGAGGAGTTCGCGCTCGCGGTCACCCAGGTGTCCCCCGCCGACCCCGACGGCGTCTCGATCATCGCCGCCGCGCACTCGATCGTCATGTGCATCGGCGGTGCCGTGCAGCTGCTGAACGCCCGCGGCGAGAAGGTCCCGCTGAGCCGCGGCGAGACGGTCTACACCGATGCCGAGGACGGCGACCTCACCCTGGTGGGCACGGGCGAGATCGCCCAGATCTACCTGCCCGGTCCCGGCACGCCCGACTCCGAGCTCAAGGACCTGGTCGGCCACCGGCCCGTGCGCGCGATCCCCTGAGGGTCAGAGCAGGTCGTCGCGGTCGAGTCCGGGCAGCTGCGCCACGATCTCCTTGACCCGCTGCGACTGGGCGAGGTCGAGCACCAGCACGGCGTCGTCGGTCTGCACGACGGCCACGTTGCGCAGGCCCAGCACGGCGATCTGCACGCCCTCCTGCCCTCGGGCCACGCCGTCGGCGTCCACCCAGAGCACGTCGGGCGATGAGCCCAGCGGCGCGATGGAGGCGAAGTCGCCGAGGTCGTCCCATCCGAAGGTGGCCGGGACGACCGCCATGCCGCCCTCCGCCGCCACCGGCTCGGCGACGGCGTGGTCGATCGCGATCTTCGCCAGCGTGGGCCAGGTGCGGCCGAGCTCGGCCACGAAGGACGGGGTGCCCCACGCGGCCGCGACCGCCCGCAGGCCGGCGGCGAGCTCGGGCTGGAAGCGCGCGAGCGAGTCCAGCAGGACCGACGCGCGGGCCACGAACATCCCGGCGTTCCACACGAAGTCGCCCGAGGCGAGGTAGCCGCGTGCGGTCGCCTCGTCGGGCTTCTCCACGAAGCTGCGCACGGCGCGGGCCGAGCCGAACCCCTCGAGCGGGTCGCCCGACGCGATGTAGCCGAACGCGGTGGACGGCTCGGTGGGCTCGACCCCGATCGTGACGATGAAGCCCTGCTCGGCCACCGCGATCGCCTCGCGCACGGCGTCGGCGAAGCGGTCGGGATCGGGGATGCGGTGGTCGGCGGCGAACGACCCCACGACGGCGTCGGGGTCGGCGCGCTCGATGATCGCGGCCGCCAGGCCGATCGCCGGCATCGACTCGCGCGGCGACGGCTCGAGCAGCAGGTTCACCAGCTCGGGCAGCTGCTCGGCGATCGCGCTGCCGTGCGCCGCACCGGACACCACGTGGATGTGCTCGACCGACGCGAGCGGGAGCATCCGGTCCCACGTCTGCTGGATCAGCGTGCGGCCGGTCCCCTCGAGGTCGAGCAGGAACTTCGGCCGGGCCTTCCGCGACAGCGGCCACAGGCGGGTTCCGGCGCCGCCGGCCGGGATGATGGCGTGGAACGTGGACACGGCGGTCACTGTAGTGGTCCACGAGGTACGGCGTAACGGGTCGACGGCGCCCCGGCCAGCCATACTGGGTGCCGTGTCCCGCCTCACCGCCCGTGAACTGATCGACCTCGTCCTCGACCCCGGATCCTGGGAGTCGTGGGACGAGCCGGTCGACCACACCGTCCACCCCGAGCCGTACCGCACCGACCTGCTGGCCGCGGCCGAGCGCGCGGGCACCGACGAGTCGATCATCACCGGTCGCGCCCTGATGCGAGGGCGGCCCGTGGCGGTCCTGGTGAACGAGTTCAAGTTCCTCGCGGGATCGATCGGCCAGGTGGCGGCCGAGCGCATCGTGCGCGCCGTGCGCCGCGCCACCGCCGAGGGGATCCCCGTGCTGGCCACGACGGCCTCGGGCGGCACCCGCATGCAGGAGGGCACGCCCGCGTTCGTCCGCATGGTCGACATCTCCCGGGCACTGATGGACCACAAGGCGGCCGGCCTGCCCTACCTCATCTACTTGCGCCACCCCACCACCGGCGGCGTCTTCGCCTCGTGGGGCTCGCTCGGCCACATCACCATCGCCGAGCCGGGCGCCCTCATCGGCTTCCTCGGCCCGAAGGTCTACGAGCTGCTCAACGGCGCTCCCTTCCCGCCGGGCATCCAGACCTCGGACAACCTCGCGAACCGCGGCATCATCGACGCCGTCGTGATGCCCGAGGAGCTGCCGTTCATGGTGGACACGGCGCTGTCGATCCTCATCGACCCGCCGCGGGAGTCCAGCCGGACCCGGCGTCCGGGCGCGACGCAGCGCCGCCACGAGACGTGGGACTCGGTGCTGCTCACCCGTACCCCGGACCGCCCCGGCGTCCGCGAGGTGCTGCGCTGGGGCTGCGACGAGATCATCCGCCTGCAGGGCACCGAGCGCGGCGAGCGCGACGCCGCGATGATCGTCGCCCTGGCCAGGATCGACGGCGAGCCCTGCGTCGTGATCGGCCAGGACCGTACGACGCAGAGCCGGATCAAGCCGATGGGCCCCGCGGCCCTGCGTGAGGCCCGCCGCGGGATGAAGCTCGCCAACGAGCTCGGCCTGCCGCTGGTCTCCTTCATCGACACCCCGGGCGCCGAGCTGTCCCCCGACGCCGAACAGGGTGCCATCGCCGGCGAGATCGCCCGCTGCATCAGCTCGATGTCGACGATGCGCGTCCCCTCGGTCTCGGTCCTGCTGGGCCAGGGCTGCGGCGGCGGCGCGCTGGCGCTGCTGCCCGCCTCCCGCACGATCGCGGCCGAGAACTCCTGGCTGTCGCCGCTGCCGCCCGAGGGTGCCAGCGCCATCGTCTTCGGCGACGTCGACCACGCCGCCCAACTGTCCGCCGAGCAGCGGATCAGCGCCTTCGACCTCCACGAGTCCGGCGCGGTGCACCACCTCGTGCCCGAGCCGGACGACGACGATCCCGAGTCGTTCGCCCGGGCGATGGCGGCCGAGGTGGCCCATCACCTGCGTGAGCTGAGGGAGCGGGCATGATGCTCCTCGACCTGGCCGAGGCCGCCCTCGAGGCCGACGGCGTCGCCGCGTTCAACGAGGCCACCACGATCGCGCTGCGCGACGGCGCTCCCCTGCGCCTGGAGCGGTACGACGAGGTCGTGGGCGCCGTCGCGGTCGGTGACGCCCCCGTCGAGCTCGTCGTCCACCCGCGCTACCGCCGTCAGGGCCGCGGCCGTGCGCTCGTCGACGACCTGGTCGCCCGCGGCGAGACCCGCTTCTGGGCCCACGGCGACCTGCCGGGCGCCCAGGCCCTGGCCGCGGCCGCGGGGCTGCGCGCCGTGCGGACGCTGCTCGTCCTGACCACCACCGATCGTGATGTCGCCGAGCCGCGCCTGCCCGTCGGTGTCGCGATCCGGCCCTTCCGGGACGCCGATGCCGATGCCGTGGTGGAGGTCAACGCCCGTGCGTTCGCGCACCACCCGGAGCAGGGTGCGATGGACCGCGCCGACTTCGATCGGCGCCGGGCCCAGGCGTGGTTCGACCCCGCGGGCCTGTTCGTCGCCGAGCGCGACGGCGCGGTGGTCGGCTTCCACTGGACCAAGGTCGAGGACGGCGTCGGCGAGGTCTACGTGGTCGGCGTCGACCCGTCGGCCCACGGCGGCGGGCTCGGCACCGCGCTCACGGCCGTCGGCCTGCAGCACCTGTGGGCACAGGACGTCGCGGCGATCGACCTGTACGTCGAGGGCGACAACGACCCGGCGTTGGCGGTCTACCGGCGCCTCGGGTTCACCGAGAAGGCGCGGGACGTCCTCTACGCCGCGGACTGAGTCAGACCAGGCCGCGCTGCAGCTCGGCGGCGATCCGTCGCACGGCGGCCGGCGCGGCGGTGCCGAACCCGACCATGGTCGCGAAGCCGTGGATCAGTCCCTCCTCGCGGTGGGCCGTCACCGGCACCCCGGCGTTCCGCAGCGCCTCGGCGTAGGCCTCGCCCTCGTCGCGCAGCGGATCGAACCCCGCGGTGACGACGTGTGCGGGCGGCAGGTCGCTGAGGTCGCCCCGGATCGGCGAGATCCGCGGGTCCGAGCGGTCCTCGTCGCGGGCCAGGTACGCACCCGAGAACTCGTCCATGAGGTCCTCGGTGAGGAAGTACCCGTGGCCGAGCTCGCGCCGGCTCCGCGTGATCGTGGTGAAGTCCGTGACGGGGTAGACGAGCAGCTGGAACCGGGGTGCCGGGCCGCCGGAGCGGACCATCTCCTGCGCCACGACGGTCGCGAGGTTGCCCCCGGCACTGTCGCCGCCGGCCGCGATCCGATCGGGGTCGAGCGCCAGTCCCGACGCGTTCTCGCAGACCCACCTCCACGCCGCGACGCAGTCGTCGACGGCCGCCGGGAACGGGTGCTCGGGAGCGAGCCGGTAGTCCACCGCGACCACGCGCACCATCGCGTGCTCCGCCAGGTAGCGACACACCGCGTCGTGGCTGTCGAGGTCGCCGAGTGTGAACCCGCCGCCGTGGAACCACACGAGCGCGGGCGAGGGTCCGCGCAGGTCCCGCGGCGTGTAGAACCGGAGCCGGACCGGGCCCGCGGGACCGGCGATCTGGCGCTCGGTGACGGCGCCGATCGGCTGGGCGCCGCCGAGCAGCCGATCGGCCCGGACCAGGTCGCGTCGCTGGCGGCTGATCGGGGTCGCGGCGGGGTCGGGATTCTCGAGTCGCAGGAGCGCCAGCAGGGCCTGCATGTCGGGGTGCAGCACCTGGTCGCCATGCCGCACCGGCCTGCCGAAGGCGGCCCGTTTCAGCGGCTTCGGAGCCGCTCCGACTGCGGCGACGGCCGCCCGCCGCACCCGTGCTGACACGCTCATGGGGGCGAACGTAGCAGCCCCATCCGTCACGCCAGTCACGCCGATCCGACCGTTGGCGCGCATTTTCTGGCGACATGGCGCATCATGAGGGGGACGACACCACGTCTCGTAGGCGACGAGAGGACAAGTCGATGGCCACTGCGAAAGCGATCAAGGTCGACCAGAGGGACCCGCAGCCCAGCCTGGCCGCGCCCCTGGGCGAGACGCCCGTGGCCCGCCCCGGCTTCCGCCGCTCGATGCTCTTCCTCGTGCTGCTGTCCATCCCGCTGTGGGCCATGATCGCCGGCGGAGCCTACCTGGTGGTGCGGGCGCTCGGCTGAGTTCACCCTCCCGTCACCTTCCCGTGCCATCGTGAGCCCATGGAGACCACCGACCTGACGGTCCCTGAGCCTTTCGCGTCCTCTCCCGACGAGTTCGACGTCGATCCGCCCTACGACGCGCACGACGGGGGGCTGCCCGACGACCGCTTCCTCGACCGCGAGCTGTCGTGGATCGCGTTCAACGCGCGCGTGCTGGAGCTGGCCGAGCTCGACTCCCTCCCGCTGCTGGAGCGCACGCGCTTCCTGGCGATCTTCGGCAGCAACCTCGACGAGTTCTTCATGGTCCGGATCGCCGGCCTCAAGCGGCGGATCGCCGCCGGCGTGGCGGTCCCCTCCGCGAGCGGCCTGAACCCCCGCGACGTCCTGTCGTCCAGCCTGCAGGCCAGCCGGGTGCTGATGGAGCGTCAGGCCAACCTGCTCCACGACGCGATCATGCCCTCGCTCGCGGACGAGCGGATCCACCTGCTGCGCTGGCACGAGCTCACCGACGAGGAGCGCGGCCAGATCACGGAGTTCTACCACCACCGCGTCTTCCCGGTGCTGACGCCGCTGGCGGTCGACCCGGCGCACCCGTTCCCCTACATCTCGGGCCTGTCGCTCAACATCGCGCTCGTGATGCGCAATCCCCGCACCGGCAAGGAGCACTTCGCGCGAGTCAAGGTCCCGCCGGTGATCCATCGATGGACCAAGGCCTCCGACGGCCGCTACGTCGCACTCGAGGACGTCATCGCTGCCAACCTCGACAGCCTCTTCCCGGGGATGGAGATCATCGACCACCACACGTTCCGCGTCACGCGCAACGAGGACCTGGAGGTCGAGGAGGACGACGCGGAGAACCTGCTCAAGGCGCTCGAGAAGGAGCTGCTGCGCCGTCGCTTCGGCCCGCCGGTGCGGCTCGAGGTCGACGAGAACATGTCCGACGCCGTCCTGGAGCTGCTGGTCAGCGAGCTGGGCGTCTCGGACGAGGAGGTCTTCCGCCTGCGCGGTCCGCTGGACCTTCGCAGCCTCAACGAGATCGCCGACAACGACCGTCCCGACCTGAAGTTCCCGCCGTTCGTCCCCGGCACGCACGAGCACCTCGCCGAGGTCGAGACGGCGAGCCCGGCCGACATGTTCAGCGCGCTGCGCAAGCGCGACGTGCTGGTGCACCACCCCTACGACTCCTTCGCCACGAGCGTCCAGCGGTTCATCGAGCAGGCCGCCGCCGATCCGCACGTGCTCGCGATCAAGCAGACGCTGTACCGCACGTCGGGCGACTCCCCGATCATCGACTCGCTGGTCGACGCGGCCCGCTCGGGCAAGCAGGTGCTGGTGCTCGTGGAGATCAAGGCCCGGTTCGACGAGCAGGCCAACATCCGCTGGGCCCGCAAGCTGGAGCGCGCCGGCTGCCACGTGGTCTACGGGCTCGTCGGCCTCAAGACGCACTGCAAGCTCGCCCTGGTGATCCGCGACGAGCCCGACGGCCTGCGCCGCTACGCGCACATCGGCACCGGCAACTACAACCCCAAGACCGCCCGTCACTACGAGGACTTCGGACTGCTGACCTCGAACCGCGAGATCACGCACGACCTCACCGAGCTGTTCAACAGCCTCTCCGGCTTCGCGATGACCAGCGACTACGACTCCCTGCTGGTCGCCCCCCGCGAGCTGCGGTCGGGTCTGGTCGACCGGATCGACCGCGAGATCACGCGGCACCGTGAGGGCAAGCCCGCGCACATCGCGTTCAAGCTCAACTCCCTCGTCGACGAGGCGATCATCGACAAGCTCTACGAGGCCTCCCGGGCCGGCGTCGGGGTCGACCTCATCATCCGCGGGATCTGCGCGCTGCGCCCCGGCGTCCCGGGCCTGTCCGAGCGCATCCGCGTGCGCAGCGTCCTCGGGCGCTTCCTCGAGCACAGCCGGGTGTTCGTCTTCGGCCTGGGCGACGACCGCGAGGTGTGGATCGGCTCGTCCGACCTCATGCACCGCAACCTCGACCGCCGCGTCGAGGTCCTCGTCCGGGTGCCGTCGCAGGCCCACGTCGACCAATTGGCCGGCCTGCTCGAGACGATGGCGTCGGACGAGACCCTCGCGTGGCACCTGGGCCCCGACGGGGCCTGGACCCGCGTCGTGGGCGCGAACGTCCAGGAACTGCTCATCGAGCGGGCACGCTCTCGCCGGTCCCGGGCCTGAGAGCGCACACTGTCACCATGGCGAGCAAGGTCATCCCCGCCGCGGGCGGCATCGTCTGGCGCAAGGCCGGTCCGAGCGGATCCGGCGGCATCGAGGTGCTCCTCGTGCACCGACCGGGGTACGACGACTGGACCTTCCCGAAGGGCAAGGCCGATCCCGACGAGGCGCTGCCCGTCACGGCCGTCCGCGAGATCCTCGAGGAGACCGGGTACCGCGTGCGGCTGGTCCACCCCCTGCCCGAGGTGACCTACCGTGTCCGCGGCGGCCTCAAGCAGGTCGCGTACTGGGTCGCCCGTCCGGTGGACGACCAGAGCGACTTCCGCCCCAACCGCGAGGTCGACGACATCAGGTGGTTCGCGCCCCGCGCGGCCCGCAAGAAGCTCACGTACGAGCACGACCGACGGCTGCTGGAGTCGTTCGAGGACCTCGTGGCGAGGAAGTCGCACAAGGCGCGCACGCTCGTGGTCCTGCGCCACGCCAAGGCGGTCCCGCGAGACGCCTTCGACGGCGGCGACCGAGACCGCCCCCTCGCCGCGGAAGGTCACGACCGAGCCAAGGAGCTCGTGCCGCTGCTCAGTGCCTTCGGCGTGCGGCGCATCGTCAGCAGCCCGGCCACCCGCACGGTGCAGACGGTGGACCCGTACGTCGCCGCCACCGACGAGCTGCTGGAGCTCGACGACCGGCTGGTCGAGGGCGCGTCCCCGGCCAAGGTCGAGCGGGCCGTCGAGGCCCTGCTGGGCACCAAGCGACCCACCGTGGCCTGCACGCACCGGCCCACGCTGCGCGACGTCTACGCCGCGCTCGGCGTCAGCGGACCCGTGCTCGCGCCGGGCCACGCCCTGGTGATCCACCACCGCAAGGGCAAGGTGCTGGCCTCCGAGCTGGTCTGATCCGCCCGGACTCCCGGGGTCGATCTCCCAGCCTTCGGCCAGGGTTCACCTTCCGTTCACCCTCGTCGCGAGTTCCCTACACCTGCGCTTCCTAGCGTGGCGGTGTTCGAGGCAGTCGCCTCACACACGCTCCAGAGAGGGAACACACGTGAACCGCAAGTCCATGCGCACCCTGGCCGCCACCGCGGCGGGTTCCGCGCTGCTGTTCGGCCTGTCGGCCTGTGGTGCCGCCAACGAGTCCGCCAACGCGGACGATTCCTCCGACAGCTCGCTCAGCGGCACGCTCAACGGCGCCGGCGCCAGCTCGCAGCAGTCGGCCGTGAACGCCTGGAAGCAGGGCTTCCAGACCGCCAACGCCGACGTCACGGTCAACTACGACGCCATCGGCTCCGGCGGCGGTCGTGAGCAGTTCATCGCCGGCGGCGTCTCGTTCGCCGGCTCGGACGCCTACCTCGACGACGCGGAGGTCACCTCCGCGAAGGAGCGCTGCGGCTCCGACGTCGTCACCGTGCCCGTCTACGTCAGCCCGGTCGCCGTCGTCTACAACCTCGACGGCGTCGACGGCCTCCAGCTCTCGCCGAAGACCATCGGCGCGATCTTCGCCGGCGACGTCACGAAGTGGAACGACGAGACGATCGCCGCGGACAACCCGGACGCCGAGCTGCCCGACTCCACGATCACGCCCGTCCACCGCGGCGACGCCTCGGGCACGACCGAGAACTTCACCGCCTACCTCGACGCCGCCTCCGGTGGCTCGTGGACGCACGGTGAGGTCGAGGAGTGGCCGGTCAAGGGTGGCGAGGCCGCCCAGCAGACCTCCGGCGTGATCCAGGCGGTCTCCGGCGGCCAGGGCACGATCGGCTACGCCGATGCCAGCCAGGCCGGCGAGCTGAGCACCGTCTCGGTCAAGGTCGGCGAGGAGTTCGTCGCCCCGACGCCCGAGGCCGCCGCCAAGGTCCTCGACGCCGCCACGCAGGTCGAGGGTCGCGCCGCGACCGACCTGGCCCTGGAGATCGACCGCAAGACCGAGGCCGCGGGTGTCTACCCGATCGTCCTGGTCTCGTACCAGATCGCCTGCCAGAAGTACGAGGACGCCGCCGAGGCCGAGCTCGTCAAGGAGTGGCTGACGTACGTCGCCGGCACCGAGGGCCAGGACGCGTCCGCCGAGGCCGCCGGCTCCGCGCCCCTGTCGGAGGACTTCTCCGCCAAGGCCCAGGCCGCGATCGACACCATCAGCTGATGCCTTCGGTCCGGGCGAGGGGGCTGCCTCCTCGCCCGGGTCATGGGCACCAGACGAACTCCATCAAGGACACCATGTGAGCACCTCCACCGAACCGCGCACGGCGACCCGCCCGGGAGATCGCGTCTTCCGCGGCATCTCGCTGGGCGCGGCCGTCGTCATCCTGGCGACGCTCGCCGGCGTCGGCATCTTCCTGACCGCCGAGGGGATCCCCGGCATCACCGCCTCGCCCGACGAGGTCAAGAGCGGCGAGTCGTTCCTGCAGTACGTCGGGCCCCTGGTCTTCGGCACGCTGTGGGCCGCGTTCATCGCCCTCGTGATCGCCACGCCGGTCGCCATCGGCGTGGCGCTGTTCATCTCGCACTACGCGCCGCGCCGCCTGGCCCAGCCCATCGGCTACCTCATCGACCTGCTCGCCGCCGTGCCCAGCGTCGTCTACGGCACGTGGGGCATCATCACGCTCTCGTCGGCCATCCAGCCGCTGTACGTGTGGCTCGAGGAGAACCTCGGCTTCATCCCGCTCTTCGCCGGTCCGGCCTCGGCCACCGGGCGCACGCTGCTGACCGCCGCCCTCGTGCTGGCGATCATGGTGCTGCCGATCATGACGGCGATCTGCCGCGAGATCTTCCTGCAGACGCCGCGCCTGCACGAGGAGGCCGCACTCGCCCTCGGCGCGACCCGCTGGGAGATGACCAAGATGGCCGTCTTCCCCTACGCGCGCTCGGGGATGGTGTCCGCCGCGATGCTGGCGCTGGGCCGCGCGCTGGGCGAGACGATGGCCGTCGCGATGGTGCTGAGCGCCTCGGGCGTCGTCACCTTCAACGTCATCAGCTCGGGCAACCCCAACACGATCGCGGCGAACATCGCCCAGTCGTTCCCCGAGGCCAGCGGCCTCAACGTGAACGTGCTGATCGCCACCGGCCTGGTGCTGTTCGTGATCACCTTCGCCGTGAACTTCGCCGCCCGCGCCATCGTCGAGCGCAACAAGGAATTCTCCGGAGCGAACTGACATGACCACGACTCTCCCCCCCGCCCCGCCGTCCGGCGACCTCGCCGACTCGCTGCGGACGCACACGCTGCCGACCGCGGCCCCGCGGGCGATCCACGCCGTCGCCATCCTGCTGGTCCTCGCGGGCCTCTTCGGGCTGGTCGACCTGCGGCTGGCCTTCGTCGGCTACGCGCTCGCCTGGATCGTCCCGCTCTGGTCGCGCTTCGTCGAGGGACGCCGCAAGGCCACCGACCGGCTCGTGACCCTGCTGGTCGCCTCCGCCTTCGGGCTGGCGCTCATCCCGCTCGGCAGCATCATGTGGAGCGTCCTCGAGCAGGGCCTGCCCGTGCTGAGCAGCGAGTTCTTCACCTACTCGATGCGCAACGTCGTCGGCGAGGGCGGCGGCATCTACCACGCGATCGTCGGCACCCTGCTGATCACCGCGGCGGCCACGGTCATCTCGGTCCCGATCGGCCTGTTCACCGCGATCTACCTCATCGAGTACGGCGAGGACGGTCGGCTGTCCACGTGGATCCGCTTCCTCGTCGACGTCATGACCGGCATCCCGTCGATCGTGGCCGGCCTGTTCGCGTACGCGCTGTTCGTGGTGTTCTTCGGCGACGGCGTGCGGATGGGCATCGGTGGCGCCGTGGCGCTCTCGGTGCTCATGGTCCCGGTCGTCGTCCGCTCCTGCGAGGAGATGCTCAAGCTCGTCCCGAACGAGCTGCGCGAGGCCTCCTACGCGCTGGGCGTGCCGAAGTGGCGCACCATCATGAAGGTCGTGCTGCCCACCGCGCTGGCCGGCATCGTCACCGGCATCACCCTGGCGATCGCCCGCGTGATCGGCGAGACCGCTCCCCTGCTGGTGATCGCCGGGGCCACCGACTCGGTGAACTTCAACCTGTTCGACGGCCGGATGGCGACCCTGCCGGTCTTCACCTACTCCTCCATCATGCAGCCCGGCGTCCCGCCGGGGCCGAGCATCGAGCGGGCCTGGGGCGCGGCGCTCGTGCTGCTGCTCATCGTGATGCTGCTGAACCTCGTCGCCCGCCTCGTCTCCCACTTCTTCTCGCCCCAGGGCGAGCGCTGACCTCCCGGAAGGAACCCCCATGGCCAAGAGCATCGACGTCTCGGACCTGAACATCTACTACGGCGACTTCCTCGCCGTCGAAGGCGTGAACATCGCCGTGCCCGCCCGCGCGGTGACGGCCTTCATCGGCCCCTCGGGCTGCGGCAAGTCCACGTTCCTGCGGTCGCTGAACCGCATGCACGAGGTGATCCGCGGAGCCCGCGTCGAGGGCAAGGTGCTGGTCGACGGCCAGGACCTCTACGCCTCCGACATGGACCCGGTGAACGTCCGCCGCAAGATCGGCATGGTCTTCCAGCGCCCCAACCCGTTCCCGACGATGTCGATCGCGGAGAACGTGCTCGCGGGGCAGCGCCTCAACAGCAAGCGCATGAAGAAGTCGGAGGCCGACGACGTGGTGGAGCGCTCGCTGCGCCGCGCAGGCCTGTGGGCCGAGGTCAAGGACCGCCTCGAGCGTCCCGGCTCGAGCCTGTCCGGCGGCCAGCAGCAGCGCCTGTGCATCGCGCGCGCCGTGGCCGTGGAGCCCGAGGTGCTGCTGATGGACGAGCCGTGCTCGGCCCTGGACCCGATCTCGACGAGCGTCATCGAGGACCTGATCCACGAGCTCAAGAACGACTACACGATCGTGATCGTCACCCACAACATGCAGCAGGCGGCGCGCGTCTCGGACCAGACCGCGTTCTTCAACCTCGCCGGCGTGGGCCAGCCGGGACGGCTCGTGGAGCTCGGGCCCACCGAGAAGATGTTCGCCAACCCCGAGGACCCGGCCACGGAGGCCTACATCCAGGGTCGGTTCGGCTGAGCCCGCGTCCCGGCAACGCTGGCAGTGACGTTTGCGGGGTGCGCGACGGCGTGTCGGCCCCGGGAACGTCACTCCCAGCGCTTCAGACGACTTACGGCAGGAACGGGCGGGCGACGAAGTAGAAGGCCGCGGCGACGGCGGCGGCCGCCGGCATCGTGATGACCCAGGCCACGACGATGTTCTTGGCCACGCCCCAGCGCACGGCGCTGAAGCGCTTCGTGGCGCCCGCGCCCATGATGGCCGAGGTGATCGTGTGGGTGGTGGAGACCGGGGCGTGCAGGCCGATGGCCATGACGTACAGGACGCTGGCAGCGGTGGCCTCGGCGGCGAAGCCCTTCGGCGGGTCGAGCTCGATGATGCGGCGTCCGAGGGTTCGCATGATGCGGAAGCCACCGGAGTACGTGCCCGCGGCGATCGCACTGGCGGAGGCGACGATGACCCACAGGGGAACGTCGTCGGTGGTGTGCAGGCCGCCGGCCGTGAGCGCGAGGACGATGATGCCCATCGTCTTCTGGGCGTCCTGGAGGCCGTGGCCCAGCGCCATGGCAGCCGCCGAGACGGTCTGCGCCGCCCGGAAGCCGCGCTGCACCCGGGTCGGCTTGGCCCGGCGGAAGATCCACATGATCGCCGTCATGAGCCCGAACGCGAGGAAGAAGCCCAGCGCCGGGCTCAGCACCATCGGGATCGCGACCTTGTCCACGAGCGTGTTCCACTCCACCGTGGTGGCCGACGCGATGCCGGCGCCGACGATGCCGCCGATCAGGGCGTGGGACGACGACGAGGGGATGCCGAAGTACCACGTGATGAGGTTCCAGGTGATCGCGCCGACGAGGGCCGCCAGCACGATCGTCAGCGCATGGGCCCGGTCGGCAGCACTGGACCCGGTGGCTCCGTCGATGTCGATGATGCCCTGGATCGTCTTGGCGACCTCGACACCCAGCCAGGCACCCACGAAGTTCAGCACCGCGGCCATCGCGAGCGCGACGCGAGGCGTCAGGGCGCGCGTCGACACCGAGGTGGCGATGGCGTTGGCGGCGTCGTGGAAGCCGTTCGTGTAGTCGAAGACGAGGGCGATCACGACGACCGTGACCACCATGACCATCACAAGGTCCACTCAGGACTCCTTGACGGCGATCTGCTCGACGGTGTTCGCCACCGACTCCAGCGCGTCGATGGCCGCTTCGACGGCCTCGACGATGTCCTTGAGCTTGAGCACCTGCATCGCCTTGTAGTTGCCGTCGAACAGGTCGGCGAGCAGGCGGCGGTGGTTGCGGTCGCCCTCGTTCTCGAGGCGGTTGATCTCGATCCAGAACTCGTCGAGGTCCTTCATCGTGCGCAGGCGCGGCATGGCCTCGGCGGTGATGTTCGACGCCCGCTGCAGGACCTGGACCTGGGCGGCGAAGTCCTCGGGGAACTCAGTGACGCCGTAGAGGGCCGTGCAGTCGACGACCTCCTCCATGTAGTCCATGACGTCGTCGAGGCTGCTGGCCAGCGCGTAGATGTCCTCGCGGTCGAACGGCGTGATGAACGTGCTGTTCACCAGCTTGATGATCGCGTGGGTCGTGTCGTCGGCCGCGTGCTCGGCGTCACTCATCTGAGCGGCGAGCGCGGCTTTGTCGGCCTCGGGGTCCAGGACCCGGGCGACGATGCCCGAACCGATGACCAGGTGGTTGGCCATCTCGGTGAAGAGGTCGTAGAACGAGGCCTCGACCGGTCGGATGCGAAAACGCACGCGGGTACTCCTCGGCATGGGGCGGGCAGACTCTGCCCATGGTAGGTGCTGGGCGAGCGCAGCCGCCAACCGAGGCCGATCAGGCGTCGGGGGCGACGCCCAGGAGTCCGTCGATCTCATCCTGGGAGAGTGGCTCGGCGGCTCCCGACGCGGCGATCATCAGCCGAGAGGTCAGCTCGATCTCGGCCAGCGCGTCATCGTCGCGCAGCCGATCGTCGAGCGGCTCGCTCGTGCGTTCGCCGGGGGGGTACAGGGCCACATACCGAGAGTACGCGGGTGAGGGCCCCCTATCCCAAGTCCGGAAGCGAAAACCGTCCGTTGTGACTAGTTCCCGATGGCCGCTGCGGGTCTTGTCAGCCCACCCACACGCGGGCGTTGCGGAACATCCGCAGCCACGGGCTCTCCACCGACGGGTCGGCCGAGGTCCACGACAGCTGCGCGTTGCGCTGCACGCGCTCGGCGTGGGGCATCATCGCGGTGAACCGGCCGTCGGTCGTCGTGACGGCGGTGAGGCCGTCGGGCGAGCCGTTCGGGTTGGCCGGGTAGTCCGTGGCGACCTGACCGCTCACGTCCACGAAGCGCGCCGCCCGCTGCACGGTGGCGGCGTCGCCGCGCACCGAGAAGTTGGCGAAGCCCTCACCGTGGGCCACCGCGATCGGCACCTTCGAGCCGGCCATGCCGGAGAAGAAGACGGAGGGCGACTCGAGCACCTCGACGAGGGAGAGGCGCGCCTCGTACTGCTCGGAGGCGTTGCGGGTGAACCGCGGCCACGCCTCGGCGCCCGGGATGATGTCGGCCAGGGCCGCGAACATCTGGCAGCCGTTGCAGATGCCGATGCCGAACGTGTCGGGCCGGGAGAAGAACCCGGCGAACGCGTCGGTGAGCGCGGGGTTGAACAGCACGGATCGCGCCCAGCCCTCGCCGGCGCCCAGCGTGTCGCCGTAGGAGAACCCGCCGCAGGCCGCCAGGCCCACCACGTCGGAGAGGTCGAAGCGACCCGACTGCAGGTCGGTCATGTGCACGTCGTACGTGTCGAAGCCGGCACGGTCGAAGCCGAAGGCGGTCTCGACGTGGGAGTTGACGCCCTGCTCGCGCAGGATCGCGACCTTCGGCCGGGCGCGGCCGACGAGGTACGGCGCCGCGACGTCGTCGGTGGGGTCGAAGGTGGGCTCCACGGTGAGCGTCGGGACGGGGGCGCCGATGGCGGCGTGCTCGGCGTCGGCGCACTCGGGGTTGTCGCGCAGGCGCGAGATCCGCCACGAGACCTCGTCCCACGTCTGGGCGAGGCCCTCGAGCGGCTCGTCCAGACCGAGGCCCGGCACACGCACGTGGCGCTCCGCCGTGGAGGTGCCGACACGGTGGACGAGGTCGGCCAGGCCGTGCTGCTCCAGCAGCGCGACGGCCTCGTCGGCCCGCTCCACGGGGACAGCCAGGACGGCGCCCAGCTCCTCGGTGAACAGGGCGGCCAGGTCGGCGACGTCGAGGTCGACGCCCACGCCGCCGGCGAAGGCCATCTCGCACACCGCGGCCCACAGGCCGCCGTCCGAGCGATCGTGGTACCCCAGCAGCAGGCCGGCGTCGCGCAGCGCGTTGACGCCGTCGACCAGGGCCACGAGGCGCGCCGGGTCGTCGAGGTCGGGCACCGTGCCGCCGAACTCACCGCGCACCTGGGCCAGCATCGAGCCGCCGAGGCGGTTGCGGCCGGCACCGAGATCGGCCAGCAGCAGCGCCGCTCCGGCGGGCAGCTCGGGGGTGGCCGTGCCGCGCACGTCGGGCAGCGACGCGAACGCGGTGACGACGAGGGACACGGGCGCGGTCACCTGCTTCTCGGTGCCGTCCTCCTCGGTCCAGCGCGTGCGCATCGAGAGCGAGTCCTTGCCCACCGGGACCGAGATCCCCAGGGCCGGGCACAGCTCCATCGCGACGGCGTGCACCGTGTCGTAGAGGGCGGCGTCCTCGCCGTCCTCGCCGCACGCGGCCATCCAGTTGCACGAGAGCTTGACGCCCGGCAGGTGGATCGGCGCGGCCAGCAGGTTCGTGATCGCCTCGCCCACGGCCATCCGGCCGGACGCCGGGCCGTCGACCGCGGCCAGGGGGGTGCGCTCGCCGCTGGCCATCGCCTGGCCGGCGAAGCCCACGTGGTCCGAGAGCGTCACGGCGACGTCGGCCACCGGCACCTGCCACGGCCCGACCATCTGGTCGCGGTGGGTGAGGCCACCCACCGTGCGGTCGCCGATCGTGACGAGGAAGCGCTTCGAGGCCACCGAGGGGTGGCGCAGGACGTCGTGGGCCACCTCGGCCACGTCGACGTCCGAGAGGTCGAGCTCGCTGGTCGACCGGGCCACGCGGGTGGCGTCGCGGGTCATCTTCGGCGGCTTGCCGAGCAGGACCTCGAGCGGCATGTCGATCGGCGTCTCGTCGGCGGGGTCGACCGGCTCGAGGACGAGCTGCGCGTCGTCACGGGCGACGCCCACGACGGCGAACGGGCAGCGCTCGCGCTCGGCCAGCGCGGCGAACCGCTCCAGCGACTCCGGCGCGATCGCCAGGACGTAGCGCTCCTGGCTCTCGTTGCACCAGGCCTCCTTGGGCGCCAGGCCGCTCTCCAGGAGCGGCACCGCGCCCAGCTCGAAGGTGGCACCGACGCCGGCGTCGTCGACCAGCTCGGGGAACGCGTTCGAGAGTCCGCCCGCTCCCACGTCGTGGATCGACAGGATCGGGTTGTCCTCGCCGAGGGACCAGCAGTGGTTGATGACCTCCTGCGCGCGCCGCTCGATCTCGGGGTTGCCGCGCTGCACCGAGTCGAAGTCGAGCTCGGCGGCGTTGGCGCCGGCCGCCTGGGAGGAGGCCGCACTGCCGCCCATGCCGATGCGCATGCCGGGTCCGCCCAGCTGCACCAGCAGGCTGCCGGCCGGGAACGCGATCTTCTCGGTCATCTCGGCGCTGATCGAGCCCAGTCCGCCCGCGCTCATGATCGGCTTGTGATAGCCGCGACGCACGCCGTCGACGGTCTGCTCGTACACGCGGAAGAAGCCGCCGAGGCCCGGGCGCCCGAACTCGTTGTTGAACGCCGCGGCACCGATCGGGCCCTCGGTCATGATGTCGAGCGGGCTGGCGATGTGGGCGGGCCGGCCGTACTGCTCGGTCTCCCACGGCTCGTCGGTGCCGGGCAGGTTGAGGTTCGACACGACGAAGCCCGTCAGGCCGGCCTTGGGCTGCGAGCCGCGACCGGTGGCACCCTCGTCGCGGATCTCGCCACCGGCGCCGGTGGCGGCGCCCGGGTAGGGAGAGATCGCCGTCGGGTGGTTGTGCGTCTCGACCTTCATGAGCACGTGCACCTCGCCGTCGCGGGGGGCGTAGCGGCTGGGTCCGTCGGCCGCCTCGGGCAGCCAGCGCGTGGCCGGGCCACCCTCCATGATCGAGGCGTTGTCCTTGTAGGCCACGACCGTGCCGTGACCGGCGATCGCCTCGGTGTGCCGGATCATCGCGAACAGCGAGCGGTCCTGCGGCTCGCCGTCGACCACGAAGTCGGCGTTGAAGATCTTGTGGCGGCAGTGCTCGGAGTTCGCCTGCGCGAACATCATCAGCTCGACATCGGTGGGGTTCCGGTCGAGGTCCGTGAACGCGTCGACGAGATAGTCGATCTCGTCCGGGGACAGCGCCAGGCCGAACTCGGTGTCGGCCGCGACGAGCGCCTCGCGGCCGCCACCGAGGACGTCGATCCGCTGCATCGGCTCGGCCTCGCGCTCGTCGAAGAGGTCGGCGGCGGACTCGCGGGAGTACAGCGCGGTCTCGGTCATGCGGTCGTGCAGCACGTCGGCGCACGCGGCCAGCTGCTCGGGGGTGGGCTCGGCGCCGACGAGGGTGTACTCGGTGACCCGCTCGACGCGGCGCACGTCGAGGCCGCAGTTGTGCACGATGTCCGTGGCCTTGCTCGACCACGGCGAGATCGTGCCGAGCCGGGGTCCGACCACGACGAGGGTGCCGTCGGGTCCGTCCTGGACCGGGTCGCCGTAGTCGAGGATGCGGGTCACCGTGTCGGTCGTGGCGGCATCGAGGGGTCGCTCGCTGGCGACCCAGTGCACGTGCCGTGCACGGACGTCGGTCAGCCCGGGGGCCACCTCCTGGAGGCGGGCCAACAGGGCTCGGGAGCGGAAGGCCGAGAGGGCGTTGCCGCCCTCGACCACGGTGAGTTCGACGTCGCGCGACACGCGCCCCAGCCTAACGACCCGTCCGGCCCGGGCTGCCGGGCGGATCGGCCCTGAGACCGCGCCGCGCCGCGGGGGGCGGCACCGCCGTCGTCGAGTGGCGCGTTCCGGGGTCGCGAGTGGGACGGGTCAGCGGGCGGCGAGGGCGATCGCCAGCAGCAGGCAGCTGACGAACGAGACGGGCACGAGCCACAGCACGCCGAGGAACAGGGTGACGGTGGTGCCGACCGTCGGCGGGAAGAACCAGCGCGCCCGGGGCAGGTCGGCGACGTCCTGGAGGACGCCGGGCCCGAGACCGAAGCCGCGCCGGAGGCCCTTCAGGCGCGAGAACACGCGGACGCCGCCCGTGGCGCCGGCCAGCTGCCCCAGCACGAGGCGGGCCTCGCCGACGTCGTCGCTCATCGCGACCGCGATCCCCAGCTCGGTGGCGAGCTGCGGCTCGTCCTCCACCGCGGCGAGGATCCGCTGCCGGCGCCAGGCGAACGCGCCGGACAGCAGGGCGCCGACGACCGCGATCAGCCCGGCTAGCACGCTGAGCCAGGCGTCCTCGGCCAGCACGCTGACGATCGCCAGGCCGGCCAGGAAGGGCCACGACACCACCATCACGCCGAGCGAGGGCCAGCGCAGCAGCCGCACCGCGAGGCGCAGCGCCTGTGCCGCGCGCGCGGCGGCGACCTCGGTCTGCCCGTCCACCCGCGTCGTGAACCCGCCGACCGCGGCGTTGACGCGCCGCCCCGTCTTCCCGATGCCCATGTCACCAGCCTAGGACGGTCGCGCAACGCGCGAGATCTGCTCCTGTTTGCGCTGTGGATGGCGATTCACAGGTGGAAATGGGAGCAAATCCCGAGGCAGTGGGGAACGCTTGAAAATAGTGGCTTAACTCACAGTTAAAACCTTGTTACGATGACGCTCCACCGTTCCGTTCCGCTCGATCCCACCCGTGCGGAGCTCCGTTACCGAAAGGTTCCTCGTGACCCGAACTGCTCCCCTGGCGCGCCGCTTGGCCGTGCCTGTCTCCGCCACGCTGATCGCCGGCATGGCCGGCGCGCTGACGATGGCCGGCGCCGGCACGGCGAACGCCGCCGACGTCCGACTGTCGAAGAACTTCACCTACAACTGCGCCGTCACCGCCGGTCCGCTGGACCTGGGCAGGCACAACATCGGCGTGGCCATCTCCACGACCGTGCCGACCTCGGTCCGCGCGGGTCAGACGGTCCCCGCCCGCGCCGTGAACATCACGCTGACCCTCCCCGAGGATCTCCGCGCCGCGACGAGCGGCCTGCTGCAGGGCCGCGAGGCCGCCGGTGCCTCCACCGATGCCTCGCTCACGCTGACCTCGGGCGGCCGCAGCACCGCGGTCCGCATCCCGAGCCTCGCCGCACCGCGGACCCCGGTCCCGCAGAACGTCGGCGCGGCGTGGACGATCCCGGCCACCGGCACCGTTCCGGCGTTCAAGGCCCCCGCCACCACGAAGCACACCGTCGCGCTCGGCGTGCCGAAGGCGTTCACGATCGCGGCCACGATCTACCGCGCCGACGAGTCCACGGTCCCGTCGAACCTCACCTGCACCGGCCCGGCCAACCTGGCGCTCGGCTCGATCAAGGTCCCGAACCGGGCACCGGTCGCCAGCAAGAAGACGGTCAAGGTCGTCACGAAGAGCAAGAAGGCCAAGTCCTTCGTCATCCGCGCCAAGGACGCCGACGGCGACCGCCTCACCTACAAGGCCGGCAAGCTCAGCAAGAAGGTCGGCAAGGTCAGCGGCAAGGGCCCGAAGTTCAAGTTCGTGCCGAACAAGAAGTTCAAGGGCAAGAAGGCGCTCTACGTGACCGTCCGCGACGGCTACGGCGGCAGCGCCAAGGTGAAGGTCATCATCACCGTCAAGAAGTGACCGCACCGCAGGTGTGAAGGAGGGGCGAGGGCCGCGAGGCTCTCGCCCCTTCGTCGTTCCCGGCCCGCGTACGGGCTACTTCAGGAACTTCGACGTCGTGCGGTCCTTGAGCAGCGTGCCGCCGGTCTGGCAGGTCGGGCAGTACTGCAGCGAGGAGTCGGCGAACACCACCTCGGCCACGGTGTCGCCGCAGACCTCGCACGTCTGGCCCGCGCGGCCGTGCACGCGCATCCGCTCGCGCTTGGCGTCCTTGAGGTCGGCGGCGGGCTTGCCGTCGGCCGCGGCGACCGCCTCGGTGAGCACCGAGGTCACGGCGGCCTCCAGCCGCACCACCTCGTCCTCGTCCAGCTTCTCCGCGATCGCGAACGGCGACAGCCTCGCGGCGTGCAGGATCTCGTCGCTGTAGGCGTTGCCGATCCCGGCCACGACGGTCTGGTCGCGCAGCAGGCGCTTGACCTGCATCCGTCGCTGCAGCAGCGGCCGCAGGTCGAATCCCGGCGCGAGCGGGTCGGGGCCGAGCCGGACGATCCCCGCGACCTCCTGCGGATCGCGCACGGCGTAGACGGCCAGGCCCTTGCGGGTGCCCGCCTCGGTGAGGTCGAAGCCCTCGTGCGGGCCGTCGCCGCGGTCCACGCGGAAGCGCAGGGCGAGCGGGCCGCCCATCTTGACGCGGCTGTCCCCGAAGTGGTCCGACCACCGCAGCCAGCCGGCCTTGGCCAGGTGGATCACCAGGTGCAGGCCGTCCACGTCGATGTCGATGAACTTGCCGTGCCGGGTGACGCCGGTGACGGTCAGTCCGGCGAACGCCGAGACGGGCGGGTCGTAGGTCTTGAGCACGGCGAACGACGCGGGCTCGATCTCGGCCACCACGGCACCGTCGAGCTTGTCGCCCAGCCAGTGGACGAGGGCCTCGACCTCGGGCATCTCGGGCATGGGGTCAGCCTACGAGCCTCATCCGGCGAACGTCAGCCACAACAGCACGACGTTCAACGCGACGATCGCGGCGGCGGCCAGCGACGCGAGCACCGTGGTGACGCGCCGGTTGACGTGCTCGCCCATCACGGCGCGTGACGCCGTCAGCCACACCAGCGGGACGACCGCGAAGGGGATGCCCATCGAGAGCACGACCTGCGAGACCACCAGGGCGCGCGTGGGGTCGATGCCCAGCAGCAGGACGAACAGCGCCGGCACGAGCGTGATCAGCCGACGGGTGACCGGCTTGAGCGACCACGGCGTCAGGGCCCGCATCACCTCGGCGCCCGCCGCGCTGCCCACCGAGGTGGAGGAGATGCCCGAGCCCAGCAGCGCGACCGCGAACAGCAGGGCCACGCCCACGCCGATCTCGCTGCCGATCAGCTCGTGGGCGCCGGCGATCGTGTCGGTGCCGGGCATGCCCTGCAGGTTCGCGGCGGCCATCAGCAGCAGGCCGAGGTTCAGCATGCCGGCCAGGACGAGCGCCAGCACGACGTCGATCCGAGTGGCCGCCAGCAGGTCGCGCAGGGACGAGTGCTCCCCGCGCACGCCGAGCCGGTCGGCGGTGAGGCTCGAGTGGAGGTAGACCGCGTGGGGCATCACCGTGGCACCGACGATGCCCGAGGCCAGCAGCACGCTCTCGGCGCCGTCGAAGCGCGGCACCAGGCCCTGCGCCACCTCGCCGGCCGGTGGCGGGCCGACGACGAGTCCGGCGAGGAACCCGACGGCGATCAGCAGCAGGAAGCCGACGATGATCCGCTCCAGCACACCCTGCCCCCAGCGGTCGCCGATGGCGAGCACGAGCATCGCCACCACCGCCGTCAGCAGGGCACCGAGCGGCAGCGGCACGCCGAAGAGCAGGTGGAATGCGATCGCCCCGCCGATGACCTCGGCCAGGTCGGTCGCGATGGCGATCCCCTCGGCCTGGAGCCAGTAGAGGAAGCGGACGCGCACCGAGACGCGGCCGCCGACCTGGGCCGCCAGCGACCGACGGGTCACGAGCCCGAGCTTGGCCGAGAGGTACTGGATCAGCACGGCCATCAGGTTGGCGAGCACGACGACCCACACGAGGGTGTAGCCGAACCGCGCCCCCGCGGTCAGGTTGGTCGCGACGTTGCCCGGATCCACGTAGGCGACCGCAGCGATGAACGCCGGCCCCAGCAGTGTGAGCCGGCGTCGCAGGACCTGGGTCACTAGGCCAGCAGGTCCTGGTACTGCGGGCGCTTCTCGACGAAGCGCTTGATGTAGCTGCAGTGGACCTTGGCCTTCTTGCCCCGGGCGCGCACGTCGTCGAGCGCGTAGGTCACGAGCTGGCTCGCCAGGCCCTGACCCTCGAACCGCTCGTCGATCACGGTGTGCGGGAAGACGACGACGTCGCCCTCCTCCCGCGCCTCGGTGAAGCCGGCGCGCTCGCCGTCGACCGCGATCTCGTACTGCTGCTCCGCTTCGTTGTGCGTGATGTCGACCGTCATGGACCGACCCTCCCACATCGGCTTTCCCCTGTGCACCACGAGCGAGGAGGCGGGCGAGACGGATGGTGACTTCGCTCCCGGGGCCCGGTTGCGGTCGCTACGGTGGCTCCATGAAGATCAGTGTCATCGGCTGTGGGTACCTCGGCGCCGTCCACGCCGCGAGCATGGCGGAGCTCGGCCACGAGGTCGTCGGCGTCGACACCGACCTGGCCAAGATCGAAAGCCTGGCCGCCGGCCGCGCCCCGTTCTTCGAGCCGAACCTGCCCGAGCTGCTCGAGCGCACGCTCGCGAGCGGCCGGCTCTCCTTCACCGCCGACTTTGCCGAGGCGGCCGACGCCCAGGTGCACTTCCTCTGCGTGGGCACCCCGCAGAAGCGGGGCGAGTACGCGGCCGACCTCCGGTACGTCGACGGCGCCTTCGCGAGCCTGCTCGAGGTCGTCACGCCGGGCGCGGTGATCGCCGGCAAGTCCACGGTGCCCGTCGGCACCGCGGAGCGGCTCGCGGCCCGGCTGGCCGACGTCCAGCCCGACGCGATGCTCGTGTGGAACCCCGAGTTCCTGCGCGAGGGCTTCGCCGTCCAGGACACGCTGCACCCCGACCGCCTCGTCTACGGCGTGCCCGACGGCGAGGCCGGCGAGCGCGCCACCGCGCTGCTGGACGAGGTCTACGCCACGATCCTGGCCGAGGACACGCCGCGCCTGGTGATGGATCCCGCGACCGCCCAGCTGGTCAAGGTCGCCGCGAACTCCTTCCTGGCCACGAAGATCTCCTTCATCAACGCGATGGCCGAGCTGTGCGAGCGCACCGACGCCGACGTCACGGCGCTCGCCGACGCGATCGGCCTCGACGACCGCATCGGCCGCAAGTTCCTCAACGCCGGCCTGGGCTTCGGCGGCGGCTGCCTGCCCAAGGACATCCGCGCGTTCATGGCGCGCGCCGGCGAGCTGGGCGCCGACCAGACGCTGAGCTTCCTGGCCGAGGTCGACGCCATCAACACGCGTCGCCGGGTGCGCATGGTCGACCTCGCGCGGGAGGAGTGCGGTGGCTCGCTGATGGGCCGCAGCATCACCGTGCTCGGCGCCTCGTTCAAGCCCGACTCGGACGACATCCGCGACTCCCCCGCGCTGAACGTGGCCGAGCAACTGCGGCTGCAGGGCGCTACGGTGCGCGTCACCGACCCCGCCGCTCTGGGCAACGCGAAGTCGTCGTACCCGAACCTGCTCTACGTGGACGACACCGCCGAGGCCCTGACCGGAGCCGACCTCGTGCTGCTGCTCACCGAGTGGCGCGAGTACCGCGAGCTCGATCCCGTGCGTGTTGGGCAGCTGGTCGCCAAGTTGCAGGTGTTGGACGGCCGCAACGCGCTCGACCCGGCACAATGGCGCGCCGCTGGGTGGACCTACCGAGCACTGGGCAGGCCCTGAGCCCGACGCCACGCCGGTATGCTGGTCCGAGTTCCGGCCGACACGACGAGGAGGATCACGGGGGTGGACACCACGGGGGCTGAGATCGTCATGCTCGAGGAATCCTTGCAGCAGTGCCGGCGGGAGTTGGCCGAGCTGCGCCGCCGCTACGAGGCGACCGCGGAGAGCTCCGCGCAGGCAGATCGGGCCACGGACCAGGCTGCCCGGCTGGCCGAGGCCCTAGACGCGAGACTGACGGCGCAGGAGTCCACGGCGACAGGACCCAAGGGCTGGCTGAAGCGTCGCGTCCTGCCGAACGCTGCCACCGAGAGAGAGCTGGCCGATGCGCGCGAGCTCCGCGCCTCGGCCCTGTTCGACGGCCCCTGGTACCTGCGGGTCTACCCTGCGGTCGTCGCCACCGGCATGAGCCCGGCGCTGCACTACCTGCGTTACGGTGCCGCCGAGGGCAAGGATCCCGGTCCGGAGTTCAGTACCAAGCACTACCTCGCCAGGCACCCGCTGGTGGCGCGCCGCAAGGGCAACCCTCTCCTCAACCACCTCCGCACGCACCAGTGAGCGCCGACCGTCTGGCTGCGCTCGAGGCCATGCCCGAACTTGAGCGTCTCGAGGCCGAGGTGGCCGCCGCCGCCCCGTACTTCGACGAGGCCTACTACGCGCGCTCCCTGCCCGAGCTACCTGACACGGTCACGGACCCGCTCGAGCACTTCTGCAGCACGGGCTGGAAGCAGTTGCGCAAGCCCCGCGCCGACTTCGACGTCTGGTGGTACTGGGCCAACCACCTCGACCCGGCCGACGATGCGACCAACCCCCTCGTCCACTACGCCCTCGTCGGTCGCGACGCGGGACTGTCCACCCGGCCGGCGAGCACCACGTCGGGCCCCGGCGCGGTGCTGCCCACCGACCGGGCGGTGCGCCGCGCGACCCTGTTCGCCGGTTTCGACGCCCAAGGCATCGTCGACGAAGCGGTCCTCATCCTCCTGCGGGAGCTGGCGCGCTTCAGCGACGTCTTCGTCCTGTTTGACGGCTACCTCCCCGAGAGCGAGCTCGCCAAGCTGCGCGAGGTCGCGCAGGACGCGTGGGCGATCCGCCACGGCGCCTACGACTTCGGCTCCTACGCGATGCTGGCCCGCGAGCTCGTCGGCTGGGAGCGGCTCGAGCAGTACGACGAGGTCCTGTTCGTCAACGACTCGTCCTACCTCGTCCGACCGCTCGACGCGGTGTTCGAGCGGATGGACGCGCAGGCGTGCGACTGGTGGGGCCTGCAGGCCACGAAGGGCATCGCGATGACGCGCGACGTCCCCGAGAACGGGTTCCCCGACCCGATCCCGCTCGACACCGTCCGCGAGGAGCTGCTCGACGGGTTCGAGGACGCAGTGACGTACGACTTCCTCGTCGGCTCCTACTTCCTGGCCTTCCGGCGCCCCGTGCTCAACAGTCCCGTCTTCCGCAGGCTCGTGAACGGCGTCACGACGCAGCGCTCGAAGCGCCTGGTCATCCAGAAGTACGAGATCGGGCTGACCCACCTGCTGATCGGCCACGGTCACCGCTTCTCGACCTTCGTCCCGACGCTCCAACCGTTCCATCCGGTCTACACCCGCAGGGTCTTCGGGCTGATCGCCGACGGGTTCCCCTTGCTCAAGCGGTTCCTTCTCTATCGGAACCATTACGACGTGCCCGCGCTCGCGCGGTGGAAGGAGACGGTCCGGGCCATCATCCCTGATGCCCCCGTGGACGCCTTCGAGACCAATCTGCTGCGCACCGCTCCGGCCGACGGCCTGGCGCGCAGCTTCGCCATCGAGGAGCGCGACGACGGAACGGTCGACGTGCCGGACTGGGATATGACTCCCACCCGATTCTCCAAGCTAGACGCCGCGGCCACTCAGGACCTGCGTCAGTGGGCCTTCGTCGTCGACCGCGAGACGCACCAACTACCGGACAACAGCCGCGCGATCTTCGAGCAGGTGGCACACGATCCCGGCATCACAAAAGTCATACTCACTCGGTCCCGGCGGATCCCACTCAGTGGCGAGAACGTGGTGACCCTCCCAGTCCGCAGTCCACAGGGCCGCGAGGCACTGATGCGCTCGGGGATCGTGCTGGTCGCCGACCGTCCGCTGCGCGCCACCGATGTGCGGGTCAAGACCGAGCGCCACCACGTCATCGCCGTCCGTCGGGGCCTGACCTTGCTGAAGTACGGGCGTACCGCGGCCGCGCCCCGCGTCGTTCAGAGCGCTCGTCCGACGCATGAGGGACCCCTCGAGATGCTGCACCCCGCACCCACCCGGGTATTCGACGCTGTGCTCGCCGCCTCGGACGCCGACCGGCTCGCCGCGGTCGCCTCCAACTGGAGCACGCGCTACGTCGACGCGTGGCCGACCGGGATCCCGGCACACGACTTCCTGGTCCGCGACGACGTGCCCGCTGACCTGCACGAACAGGAGCAGCGCCTACGAGAGGAGCTCGACGGTCGGCGCCTCGTGCTGTTCACGACAATCCTTCCTCGCCGGGGCTTCGACGCCGAGCCGTACCTTTTCACCCCCACCGAGGTCGACCGACTCGCGTCCGCGGCCGAGGACGCCGGAGCAGTGCTGGGGATTCGCGAGGCGGACGGCGATCTCGATCGCGCCACCAGTCGCGCCTTCGGCACCCGCGCGCTCGACATCTCCGTCACGCGGTATCCGAGCGTGCACGCAGTATTGCGGGCGACCGACCTCGTCGTGACGGACGTCGACGGGGTGGCTTTGGACTTCACCCTGACCGGGCGCCCGGCGATCAGCTTCGTCCACGACCTGGAGCAGTTCGACGGCCGGCTGCTTTACGACCTGGATCACGTGTTTCCCGGCCCGGTGTGCCGCGACACCAAAGCACTGGCAGCAGAGATCGATCGCGCCTTGGCCGATCCCACCGTGTCTCGGCAGTACGCCCGTGTGCGCGAGTTGTTCGTCGAGCACGCAGACGGAAGGAGCTCGAGGCGGGTCGTCGAGCGGCTCCTCGGACTCGCACCGAAGAGGCAACTGTCATGAGCCTCGGCGCGTTTGTCGACACCTGGCGTGCCTTCGCGGCCGCCTGGGACGCAGCACGGGGCACCGACGACTCCAGAGCCCAGGCGATGCTCGACCATGTGCTCGCTGAAGGACTTCCGGAACTGGCGGACCCCGACCGAGCGTCTGACGAGGTCGTCCTCGCCTGCGAGATCGCCCTGGTCAAGAGTGCGAGGGCGCTGGACGTCAAGGCCTACCGCGCCATATTCCCTGCGAGTAAGAGCGTCCAGAGGGCTCCCTACAAGCACTTCTGCACCTCCGGGTGGAAGCAGCTGATCAACCCTCGCATCGACTTCGATGCTTGGTGGTACTGGAGCGAACACCTCGACCCGACGCGCGACGACGTCAATCCGCTCGTCCACCACCTGGCCGCCGGACAGCACGCCTGCCTGCCCACCCTTCCACCCGCTTCCGAACTACGGCCGCCGACGTCCTTCGAGCCGGACGAGCCCGTGCGTCGGGTCTGCCTCTTCGCGGGCTACGACCCCGACGGGATCATCGACGACTACGTGGTCGACTACGTCACCGAGCTGTCGCGCCACGCCGACGTGTACTTCCTCACCGACGCCACCGTGAGCCCCGGCGAACTGGAGAAGCTCTCGGCCGTGACGAGCGGGGCATGGGCGATCCGCCACGGCCGCTACGACTTCGGCTCGTGGTCGCTGCTTGCCCGCGATCTCGTCGGGTGGGACGTGCTCGAGACCTACGACGAGGTGCTGTTCGCAAACGACAGCGCCTACCTGCTCAGGCCATTGGACGAGGTGTTCGCGACCATGTCGGCCCGCAGCGCCGACTGGTGGGGCATACACGCCACGAAGCGCCCCTACTCGCGGGACAGCGGCGACGAGGCACCACTACCGTTGGTCGAGGCAAAGCGGCGTTGGCGCGCGGCCAACGCGATCGATCCGATCGATCATCTGCACTTGAGCTCGTACTTCTTGGCCTTCCGCCGCCCGGTGATCGCCGACGAGGGCTTCCGGCGGCGGCTCGACGCGGTGACGACCGAGAGGTCCAAGTCGCTGGTCATCGTCAAGTACGAGGTGGGGCTGAGCCGCTACCTGCTCACCCGCGGATTCGATGTCGACACCTATGTCGATGGGCTCTATCCCTACTTGCCCGTCTACACCTCCGACTACTGGAGCCTCGTGGAGCAGGGATTCCCCTTGCTCAAGCGCAACCTCATCACCGAGAATCCCCGGCGGATGCCCGGTCTGGCGACGTGGAAGCACCAGATCAGCCAGCGAGTGCCGAGCGCCAAGGTCGACCTGTACGAGCACAATCTCCTGCGGGTGAGCGCTGACGATCACCTCCAACGCAGCCTGTCTGTCGAGGCACGATCGGACGGGACGATCGACTACCAGGACCCGCTGTCCTGGCCGCGTCTTCGACAGGAGGACGAAGGGACGCCGACGTACGACCACTGGTGGGCCTTCCCGGTGTGCGCGTATGACCACACGCTCGGAGGCAACGAGCGCGCTGTCTTCGAGTACGTCCGCGACGATCCGTCGATCAAGAAGGTCATCCTCACTCGATCCCGCCGCGTCGACCTCGCCGGCGAGAACGTCGTGGTCGTGCCTTTGATGAGCCGTGCAGGTCAGGAGCATTTGATCCGGTCACGCCAGATCTTCGTCAAGCACGGACCGCAGATCAACGGTCACTGGCCCGTGTCGCCACTGACTCACAACTTCATCAACCTCTGGCACGGAATTCCCCTCAAGCGCTTCGGGTCGGCGTCGACCGCCGTCACTCGCGACCTGGAGCGAACCTTCCTTCGAAACAACGGCGGGTCGCGCGCGGTGATCGCCTCCAGTCGGATGGACCAATTGGCGATGACCTCTGCCTTCTGGCCGTTGTCCTACACCGAAATCTGGAACACCGGACTACCACGCAACGATTTCGTCACGTGCGACGCTGACCGACTCCCGCCCGACTTGCGCGAGACAGAGCAGCGCCTGCGCGGCGAGGTCGGAGACCGGCGGCTGGTGATGTTCCTCCCCACGTTCAAGGACGCGCAGGCCGAGGCATACTACCGATTCACCGATGCTGACCTCGAGCGCTTGGCCGACTGGATGGATCGTCACGGCGCGGTCCTCGGCGTACGTGAGCACATGGCAGATCAGGCTGGCACCTACTGGCACCAGCTGGCACCGCTGGGCTCACTCGACCTGTCGAGCCGCAGGTACCCTGATCTGGAAGTGCTTTACCGGGTCGCGTCGGGTCTGATCAGCGACTACTCCAGTTGTCTGGTCGACTTCATGCTCACTGGACGGCCCTTGGCGAGCTTTGCCTACGACCTCGATCACTACGCGAACCGAGAGCGCGGACTCTTCTACGACTTGGAACGCGTCCTTCCCGGCCCCGTCTGCCGCGACTTCGACGAGTTGGCCGCAGCGCTGGACGGCTTTTTCGACGAACCCGACCCCACCATGGCCGAGGAACACGCTTGGCGACGCCGCATCTTCCACGATCATGCTGATGCTGGATCAGCTGCGCGGGTGGTCGGGCGCGTCAAGTCGCTCTACGACTAGATGCGGGCGGCGCTCACTTGATGCGGAACGTCCGCCTGATCCTCCGTGCGGCACGAAACGCACGGGAGGACTGCACGCTCAGGAGCTCGGCGCGAGTCTGACTCAGTTTCTGACGCAGTCTCGCCACCTTCTGCCGCTCGGCCACGAGAGCGTCCTTGCGCGCACGGGCCCGCTGCCTGAGTGCATCGAGCTTGGCCGACATGACCGAGGCAGCCTTCAATAGGCGGTCTCGCTCGGACACAGCGTTGTCGTGGTCGTGGTGCAGGCGACGACCCAGAGGTGACGCCCACACGCTCCGGTCGTGCAGAACGACGAGTGCGTCACGAGCCTCGTGGGTCGCCCTGGGTCCGAGATGGCGAACCGTTACCGCGGCCTGAAAGGCTGCTTCATCCTCCAGGAACCGAGAGACTCGCGTCGCATCCATGGTGATGTCGAGCAGGCTCGCCAGTTGCCGGAAGACGTCGCCGATGGTGGTGGCTGGAGCCCAGAGCTCTGGCGCGGTGTCCTTCATCACCGTGTGCGCCATCCAGAACAGCCCGCGATCCACCACCTGCTCGATTGGGGCGTCAGCGTGGAACTCGTCATCGATGAATGTCAGCTCCCCGTCGTCAGCGACGATGAGGTTGGTCGGGATCAAGTCCAGGGGAGCCACATGGTTGGCATTCATGTAAGCGTCCACGAGCGACACCCACTGGCGTAACATCGCCCGCCGCTCGGCTTCGTCGGACCGAAGAAACACCTCGAGGAAGCTCGTCCCGCTCGCGTAGTCCCACGTCGTCATCCCTCGCGAGATCATCGGCCCCGGCACGTCGGCGTAGGTGCGTTCGATCTTGACCCCATCCGGAGTCGCATGCACGATGCTCGTCGCGGTGTACTCGCGGCGCCGGTCGATGGAGAAGTACACGGCCAAGCGATCCTCGGGCCACAACGTCGCGTCGGCATCAGTGGCGGTGGCGATGATGAGGAACGAATTGGGAAAGTGAGCTGCGACCCCGTCGCGGACGAGTTCGCGCCACAGTCTTCTCTCGCTCGCCAGCGGCAAGGACCGGGTACCCGCGAACCGGCTGGGAAATGAAGGGAGATCCTCGATCAGCGATGGCACCTTCACAGACATCGCCACTGGGTCGAACACGGTCCGCGTGTGCTTGTAGTCCGGGAACACCGAGTAGACACGGGGGAAGAGTCCCGCCGCGGAGATCAGCTCCGACAGTCCTTGGAGGCTGAAGGTCCGTGCAGGCGTCCCGCGAGGGTAGTCCTCCAGCGAGTCGAAGATCCGCCCGCTGTGGTCCTCGCCCGCGCCGGTCAGATACTTGACGCCGAGCTTGTTCTCGATGGCCACGACCAACTGACCACCGGGAACCAATCGCGCCCGACATCCCTCGAGAAACGCGACGTAGGCGGCTGGGTCGGCCGCGCCGTCTGCCACGTACTCCAGCACGCCGACGACCACAACGACGTCATAGGCGGGTTCAGTCGGGACGTCCTCGAGCGTGCCCGCGAACACCTCCACGTGCGGTTGATCCCGAGTGCGCTCGCGCCCGACGCGCGCCCTCATCGGCACCGGCTCGACGGCATCGACTAGCGAGGCAACCTCTCCCAGATAACGCGTCAAGGGTCCACACCCCGAACCGATCTCCAGGACTTTCGCGGTGGCCGGGATATCGACGGACCTCAAGATGTTCGCCCGAGCGGGGTGCGTGTGATATTGCTGTGCCCAACCCGAGGCCTCAGCCAGCATCTCCGCGCTGTCCGAGCTGATGTCGGTGCTCTGACGGACGATGTCCAACAGGCGGTTCTCCGCACCATCCCGGTACGGGATGTCGGAATCAGCCCGCAGCATGCGGACCCCGTCTCGGACTTCGTGCTGTCCACCGCGCAGTGGCGTGGTGGGTACCGGTGACGTCATCAACTCTGCTCTCGATCGAAGGGATAGGGCCGCCGAGCCCCGGAGCGGCCCGGCCGTGCGATCAGTCGATCTCGCGCTTGAGGATCTTGCCCGTCGCGGTCATCGGCAGCGAGTCGCGGAACTCCACGATGCGCGGGTACTTGTACTGCGCGAACTCGCCCTTGGCCCACTCGCGCAGCTCGGCCTCGGTGGTGGCGTCGTCGGCGTTCTTGACCACGACCGCCTTGATCTCCTCGCCGTGCGACTCGTGCGGGACGCCGATGACGGCGACCAGCGACACCGCCGGGTGCGTCATCAGCACCTCCTCCAGCTCGCGCGGGTACACGTTGTAGCCGCCGCGGATGATCATGTCCTTGCTGCGGTCGACGATGTAGAAGTAGTCGTCGTCGTCCTTGCGCGCGAGGTCGCCCGTGCGGAACCACTCGCCGTGGATCGCCTCGGCGGTGGCGGCGGGGCGGTTGTAGTAGCCCTTCATGATGCCGTGGCCCTTGATGGCGATCTCGCCGATCGCCTCGGGGTCGTGGGCCAGGTCGGACCAGTCGTCGTTGATGAGCTTGAGCTCGACGCCCTCGACGGCCCGGCCGATCGAGCCGACGCGGACGGGCTCGCCACGGACACCGAACGAGGCGACCGGCGACGTCTCGGACAGGCCGTAGCCCTCCTGGATGACGATGCCGAACTTCTCCTCGAACTGGCGGTGGATGTCGACGGGCAGCGCCGCGCCACCGGACGCGGCGACGCGCAGGGTCGCCGCGATCGCCTCGACGTCGACGCCGCCGTCGGACTGCGCCAGGGCCTGCAGCAGGCCCCAGTACATCGTCGGGACGCCGGCGAAGAAGGTGATCTTCTCCTTGAGCAGCAGCGCCAGCGCGGCGTCGGGCTCGAAGCGCGGCAGGTAGACGATCGTGCCGCCGAACAGGATCGCGGTGTTCTGGATGACGCTCTGGCCGAAGATGTGGAACAGCGGCAGCACGGCGAGGTAGGTGTCGGGGTCGCTCTCGTCGGCGCCGAACAGCGACGGGCCGAGGCCGGCGTTGGCCCGCAGGTTGCGGTGCATCAGCTCGGCGCCCTTGGGCTGGCCCGTGGTGCCCGACGTGTAGAGGATGACCGCGGTGTCGTCGTCGTCGCGCTCGACCGTGGTGAACTCGGGCGACTGCTGCGCCACGAGCGGGCCGTAGAACTCCGGCGCCTCCATGGGCTCGGGCGCGGCCGAGTCGAGCTTGATGAGGAAGAACTCCTTGCAGCCCTCGACCTGGTTGAAGCCGGCCCAGGCGCGGTCGCCGATCGGCAGGTCGGGGGTGCCCTCGAACGCGAAGAAGGCCACGGCGTCGGAGTCGTCGAGGTGGTAGGCGACCTCACGCTCGGACAGCAGCACGTTCAGCGGGACGACCGTCGCGCCGGCCTTGAGGATGCCGAAGTAGACGATCGTGAAGTACGGCAGGTTCGGGATCGAGATCGCGACCTTGTCGCCGGGCTTGATCCCCCGCGAGACCAGCAGGTTCGCGACCTGGTTGGCGGCACCGTTGACCTGCGCGTAGCTCAGGCGCGTGTCGCCGAAGACGATGGCGGTGCGCTCCGGGTACTTCGCGGTCGTGTCGTCGAGGATGGCGGCGAGGTTGGTCACGGTGCCTTCTTTCGGGGGGTGTGTCCTCAGTTACATCGACACTGTAATCGAGGGCCGGCAGGGTGCGAACACCCTGCCCATCCCTCACCAGGTCAGGCCGGTGAGCCTCTCGTAGGCCTCGATGTACCGCTCGCGGGTGCGCTCGACGATCTCGTCGGGCAGGCGCGGCGGGGGCGTGTCGGAGGCGCGGTCCCATCCCGACTCGGCCGAGGTCAGCCAGTCGCGGACGAACTGCTTGTCGTAGCTGGGCTGGGCCTGGCCGGGCACGTACCGGTCGGCGGGCCAGAAGCGCGACGAGTCGGGCGTGAGCACCTCGTCGGCCAGGACGATGGTGCCGTCGGGGCGGGCACCGAACTCGAGCTTCGTGTCGGCCAGGATGATCCCCCGCTCGCGGGCGATCTCCTCGGCGCGGCCGTAGACCGCGAGCGTGAGGTCGCGCAGGCGCTCGGCCATCTCGACGCCGACGGTCTCCACGATCGCCTCGAAGGAGACGTTCTCGTCGTGCTCGCCGAGGTCGGCCTTCGTGGCGGGCGTGAAGATCGGCGCGTCCAGGCGCGAGCCGTCGACGAGTCCGTCGGGCAGCGGGATGCCGCACACGGCGCCCGTCTCGCGGTAGTCGATCAGTCCCGAGCCGGTGAGGTAGCCGCGGGCGACGCACTCGACCGGGAACATGTCCAGCCGCTCAACGACCAGCGCGCGCCCCGCCACCTCGGCGGGCACGTCGGTGCTGACGACGTGGTGCGGCACGAGGTCGGCCAGCTGGTCGAACCACCACAGGCTCATCCGGGTGAGGATCTCGCCCTTGTCGGGGATCCCCGGCTCGAGGATGAAGTCGTACGCGCTCACCCGGTCGGAGGCGACCATCAGCAGGTGGTCGCCGTACGTGTACAGGTCGCGCACCTTGCCCGAGTGCAGGTGGGTGGCTCCGGGGATCTCCAGCGGCATGGGATCAGGCTAGTGGCCTGCCCAGCAGGGCGTTTCCGTGGCAGGCTGTGCCGGTGCCATCGACCCGGACCATGACCACGACGCTCCTGGTGTCGGCCCTCGTCGTCTACAGCGCGCAGGGGATGCTCGTCCCCGTCCTGGCGCCCGTCACACGGCTCGTCGGCCTCGGAGAGGTCGACCTCGGTGCCGTCATGACGCTGTCGGCGGCGATGCTCGTGGTCGCCGGGCCCTGGTGGGGTCGCGAGGTCGACCGGATCGGCGTGCACGCCGTGCTCGTCCGCGGGCTGCTGATCGCCACCGTCGGTGCCGTCGGCTTCGCCGTGATGACCGAGTTCGCCGCGCGGGAGGAGCTGCCCCGCTGGGTCGTGCTCGGTGCGTTCGCGCTGACGCGCGGCGTGCTCTACGGGCTGGGCTTCGCGGCCGTCCCGGTGGCGGCGCTGACCTACCTCGCCTCCACGAGCCAGGGCGCGATCGAGCGCACGAAGGCGATGGGCGCGTTCGGCGCGGTGCAGGGCATCTCGCTGGTCGTCGGGCCCGCCCTCGGCGGCCTCGCGGCGATCGGCGGGCTGCTGCTGCCGGTGTACCTCGCGCCGGTGCTGGTCGGCGCCACCCTGGTCGCCGTCTGGCTCCTGCCGGTCCCCGAGCGGCAGGAGCGACCGGAGCGCGAGCGCCTCGGGTTCCGCGATCCGCGCGTGCTGCCGTTCCTGCTGGCCGGCGGCGCCCTGTTCCTCGGCCTGGCGCTCGTGGAGATCATCCTGGGCTTCCTCGTGCAGGACCGGCTCGGGCTGTCGGACACCGCCACGGCGCAGGTCGTCGCCGTCGCCGGCGTGCTGATCGGCATCGGCTTCGCGGTGACGCAGGCGTTCGTGGCACCGCGGGTGCCGGGCGGTCCACGCGCGCTGATCGTGGTCGGCAGCCTCGTCGCGGCGGTCGGCTACACGGGGGCCGTGTACGCCTCGAGCACGGCCACCCTGCTGCCGGCGATGGTCGTCGTGGCGGCGGGGCTGGGGCTCGCGGTCCCGGGCTACAACGCCGGTGCCACCCTCGCGGTCGAGCCGAGCGAGCACGCCGCCGTCGCGGGCCAGCTCTCGGCGACCGTGGGCCTCACCTACGTGGCCGGTCCCGTCCTCGGCGCGGGGCTCTACGGGTTCAACGACGTGGCGCCCATCGTCGGCGCCGCGCTGCTGTCGATCGTCGCCGCCGCACTGGCCGCCGCCCGGCTGCAACCCGTGGCACGATGACGCCATGGGCGTCGTGCATCCGGGATCCGAGTTGAATCCGACCAAGGCCGAGCTGCTGGAGGCGTGGCTGCCGCGCCAGCCGTGGTGGCCTGCCGGTGCGCCGGTTCCCGCTTTCCAGGCCAACTTCCGCTTCGACGATCCCGAGGGCGAGGTGGGGATCGAGGGGTTCCTGCTGCCGGTCGATGACACGGTCGTCCACGTTCCGCTGACCTACCGCTCTGCACCGCTCGAGGGCGGTGACCTCGTCGGCGAGATGGACCACTCGGCGCTGGGTCGCCGTTGGGTCTACGACGGCGCGACCGACCCGGTCTACGTCGCCGAGACGACCGCCGTGATCCGCGAGGGCCGCGGCGAGGTCACGATGCTGACACCCGACGGCACCCCCATCTCCCGTCGCTCGTTCACCGCGTCGGTGCACGGCAGCGGCTCGGGCGACGGCACGCTCCACGTGGCCCGGGTCGTCGACGCCCACGCACCCGCGGAGGCCACCGGCCTCCTCACCGCCACCTGGGCTGAGCACGCCGGCCCCGTCGTGCTGGCCTGGCTCGCCTGAGGTCAGGCAGCGTCGTGCCGGCGCCTGAACACGACGTGCATGATGTCGCTCGCCCGGCCGGCGTTGAGGATCGGCGCGGCAAGCCACGCCAGCGCGAAGCCCGCGACGCTCGTCACCGACGGTCGCCGGTCGGAATGCACTCGCTGCCACAACCCGACCCGGCTCACGCTGTCGAGCGATCCCGAGTAGACCGGCTCCAAGCCGTGGCGCTCTCCCAGTCTGACCAGTCCTCGGCGGTCGAAGTACCAGAGGTGAGGAGAGGGCAGGCCCACCTGCCACAGGCGGTCGAAGGCCGATCTCATCCCGATGCGTCGCAGCACTCGCGCGACCCAGAAGATCATCCCGCCGCTGTCGGGAATGTTGATCGAAAGTAGGCCCCCCGGACGGAGGTGCCGGACCGAAGCCGCCACCATGGCGTCGACGTCCGGAAGGTGCTCCAGGACGTCGTTGTAGGTGATGGCGTCGAATTGCTCGTCCTCCGCGAGGGCTCCCGGGAAGAAGCCCACCCGTACCCGGCCCGCATCGGAGCGCGCGGCGACCGCCTCGTCGGGCTCGACGCCCTCCGCATCGAAGCCGCGCTCGGAGGCGGCTCTGAGGAACCACCCATGCGCCGATCCGACATCCAACAAACGGGCGGGCGGGCTGACACCCGAGTCGACGAGCTGTTGAACGACGATGGCCAGGTTCTGGCGCCGGAGCGTCGCGAGCCCGATGTCCCGCAGGTCCTCGTCGAGAGCCCGGTGGGCGGCGTCGGAGTTGATGAGGACCGGGAGGGTCGACGCCCACGTCCCACACGTAGCGCAGCGGAAGCACCAGTCGTCCCACTGCTGGTGCATGGGAGTCGAGCAGACGGCGCAGATGGGCTCAGTCATGATCATGGGTGCGGTCGGTGAACACCCAACGACGATAGAGCAGATATGTCGTCGCCGTCAGCAGGGCGAGGACCACGGTGCGGGCCACGATCACCTTGAGACCGGCCTCGTGCAGGACAGTGACGGCCACGAGAGTCACCACGTAGTTGACCGCGACCAGACTGACGTAGCGGGCCAGTTGTCCCCCCGATGGCTGGCGGGACGACTCGAAGGTCCAGTGCCGGCTCAGCAGGAAGTTCGCGACAAAGCTCGTCCAGAATCCGAGACTGGTCGCCAGCCACAGCGGCAGGTCGAGTAGGTGCCACGCCGCTGCGAGGATGCCGACATCGATCAGGTAGCTCAAAAGCCCGACGACGAGGTACCTCGCGGCAGACGACGACATCAGTGTTGAGGTCGATCGCGGTCTTCACGCTCGTCCAGGGCGAGCCTCAACAGCGCCGTCTCCTCGGCCAGCGTGCGCGTCTTCTCCTCCAGCCTTCCGACCTCGAAGCTGTGCTGGATGCTGGTCAGCAGCAACAGCATCAGCGCGAGGAAGAACAGGAGGTTGGACGGAACCTCGACACCCAACAGGCCCGAGAGCCAGGTGAGCGTTCCCGGGAAGAAGGTGAGCATCAACGATGCGAGGGCGACCGTGATCCACAAGATCGCGTACTTTTCGCGCAGATGACGTCGACGCAGCAGCTCGAACACGAAGACGAACATGGCCAGCGAACCGATCAGGCCGAGTGCGAGCACTGCATTCATGCGATCTCCTTCGGCTGGGTCTCCATGGTGGCCGGCCACCGCCGGACCAAGGCCAGCCCGAGTGCCACGACGGCACGCGCCAGGTAGACGATCGCCTTCAGGCTGGTCTGGCTGGGCCGTCCCCCGGCGCGGCTTCGCATGGCGACCGGGACCTGGACGACCCGACAGCCGCTGCGCAGTGCGATGACGAGCGACTCGACGGTGTCCCCGAGGTACTCGGCCGGGTAGTGAGCGGCGAACACGGCCAGCGCGCGCCGATCTACCACGCGGAAGCCGCTGGTGACGTCGGTCAGTCGCGTCCCCGCCAGACGACTCAGCGTCGTCGCGAGCAAGCGCATTGCCAGCCCGCGGAAGAGTCCCACCTTGTAGGCGCCCACCCCGGCGAAGCGGGCGCCCACGACGACGTCGGCATCGGCCAGGCCAGCGATCAACTGGGGCAGGTACTCAGGATCGTGCTGGCCGTCTGCGTCGAGCTGCGCCACCACGTCATAGTCATGACGCAGCGCGTACCGGTAGCCCGCACGCATCGCGCCGCCCACGCCGAGGTTGTAGGGCAGCTGGCAGACCTTCGCCCCCGCCTGATGCGCGACACGAGCGGTGGCGTCCCCCGATCCGTCATCGACAACGAGGACGTCGACGTGGGGCTGGGAGCGGAACAGCTCGGCTATGGTCGCCGCCACCGTCTCCTGCTCGTTCCACGCCGGGATCACGACCAGCGTGCGCGGGGATTCGTCGGAGGTCGGCAGCACCCCGGCATTCTAGGCGCGCACGGCCGCACTAGACGAATCGTCTCAGGCGTCAGCGCGTCCGACGTGGCAGTGCATGCCGCCGACCGGCTCGAGTTCGTACCCGACCGCCCGGCTCAACGTTCGGCGAGCCATCGCGTTGCCCGACGAGACACACGCCACCGCCACGTTCAGTCGCTCGAGGGCGGTGCGCACCTCCGTGACCGTAACGGGCTGGCCCACCTCCAGGCGCATCAGGCGCACCCGGTCGCCCACCTCCGCGTCAGGGACCTGCAACGTCGGAAGGTAGTACGCGCGTGGGGTCGCGGCCTGCACGTCGACCGTTGAGATCGCCAAGACCTCCATCTGCGTCGGAGGAAGCTGCCACAATCCCCGTGGGACCTCGAGCCGTCTCAGTGCCCGCACGTCCGCCAACGCGTCCTGGTCGACCTTCCACGTCGGTCCCGAGGTCAGGGACGCTCCCGCGGCGTCCCACAACCATCGTCCTTGGACGAGTGGGACTGCGAGCACGGTGGCCACCACGGCGGCGACGAGCGCCTTGGAGCTGCCGGTCGGCGCCCAGGTGACCAGGAGGCCCACCATGACCCAGAGGGGTAGGCCGATCACAAGACGCCAGGCGACCGCGCCCGCGCCCGTCACGGTGTCGGCGAGCTCGAAAACGCCGGGCAGGAGTGCGACCATCGACACGACGACGCCACTGCCGATCAGCACCGCGGCCGAGCCCGTGATGATCCGAGGCGCGAGCACGAGCGCGGCCAGCGCGAGCAGCGTCATCGCGAGGTGGGGACCGAACGCGATGGTGAACGCACCCAAAGGAGCGATCATCGCATTGTCGCCTCCGCCGCCGATCGCGGCCGGACCCAACATCTGAACTAGTCCGGCGACGACCGGCCCCGCGAGGAAGCACGCCGCACCCTTCGCCAGGTGCGGTGACCGCAGCAGCAGTGCGGCGCCCAGGCCTGCGCCCCCCACCACCGGCGCGAGGAGTGACGACGTCGTGGTGAGCCCGACGAACGCGACGCCTGCCACGAAGAGCAGCACCAGGTCACAGCGGCGACCTCGTCCTCGCGCGACGCGCGTCATGAACAGCCACACGAGCGGCAGCAGGATCGCGTACGCGGTCGCCTTGCCCTGCCAGATGCGTCCGAGCGAGTAGTTCCCTACGATGCTGTCCGCGCTCGCCAGCAGGAAGATCAGCGCCACGAGGAGCGCCAGACCGGCCCGTCGGGGTGCCCAGGCCCGCAGGAGGCGCCAGGTCGTCCATCCCACCAACCACGCCAAGGCCGGTCCGGCGACGAGGTAGCACAACGTGGGCGCCTGCAGCCCGAGCGCGTGCGCCAGGACACCTTGGAGGGCCTCGATCGACGGCATTGGGATGCCGCCGGCATACGCGGGCTCCAGCACGCCGGGACTGAACATCGTGTCCATCCGGGAGGCCGTACCGTGCGTGGCGACCCAGGTCGCCCGGTTGACATAGAACGTGTCGTCGGCGTCGGGCCGCAGCAGGAACAGGGCCAGGACGGCCAGCCCGAGACTCATCGACAGCGCGAGGAGGTGGGAGACGGTTCCGGGCACGTCGACGGAGGTCGCCACCTCGGCCGGGGGCCGACCGCGCGTCCAGGGGACCAGTTGGACCCCCACCAGCAGGATCACCCCGACAGCGACAGGCCAGATGTCCCAACGTTCCCGTCCGAGAGCGAGGACAGACACAGCCACGAGTCCGGCCAACGGCACCCACAGGGGCATCGAGCCGGCCCGGCGAAGCGACACCTCCACGTCACGTGATGGCTTGCGCTGCCCCAACCGCGCGCCCACGACGGCCAGGGCGGCCGCCACGATGATCCACGGCCACCCGCTCCACAGCATCGACCACTGCGCCGCCATGGCCGCCTGGTAGTAGATCGTCCATCCTGCGAAGGCGACCAGCAGACCGTCACACGCTCCGTCGACGGCCGACGGCCAGCGGGGTCCGGGGGTGCTCAAAGGATCGCGTCCGGGGCGTACGCGGCGGCCTCGGGATGGCGCTGCAGGACGGCCTCGACCTGCGACAGCACGGCGGAGACCTGGGAGACGGCGGCGCCCGTGAAGGCGAGCGGCTCGGCCACGAGGCGCTGGAGGTCGTCGGCGGTGAGGCCGAGGCGATCGTCCGCGGCCAGCCGGTCGAGGAGGTCGTTGTCGGCGGTGCCCTGCTCGCGCATCTCGAGCGCGACCGCGACGGCGTGCTCCTTGATGGCCTCGTGGGCGGTCTCGCGCCCGACGCCGTGACGCACCGCGGCCATGAGCACCTTCGTGGTGGCCAGGAACGGCAGGTAGCGGTCGAGCTCGCGCTGGACCACCGCCGGGAAGACGCCGAACTCGTCCAGCACGGTCAGGAACGTCTCGAACAGTCCGTCGGCGGCGTAGAACGCGTCCGGGAGCGCCACCCGGCGCACGACCGAGCACGACACGTCGCCCTCGTTCCACTGGTCGCCCGAGAGCTCGCCCACCATCGACGCGTAGCCGCGCAGCACCACCGCGAGGCCGTTGACGCGCTCGCACGAGCGGGTGTTCATCTTGTGGGGCATCGCCGACGAGCCGACCTGGCCCGGCTTGAAGCCCTCGGTGACGAGCTCGTTGCCCGCCATGAGGCGCACCGTGAGCGCCAGGCTCGACGGCGCGGCGACCAGCTGCACCAGCGCGCTGACGGCGTCGAAGTCGAGCGACCGCGGGTAGACCTGGCCGACGCTGGTGAGCGTGCGCTCGAAGCCCAGGTGGGCCGCGACGCGCTGCTCGAGGTCGGCCAGCTTCGCCTCGTCGCCGCCGAGGAGGTCGAGCATGTCCTGGCCGGTGCCGACGGGGCCCTTGATCCCGCGCAGCGGGTACCGGGCGATCAGCTGCTCGATGCGCTCGATGCCGACCAGCAGCTCGTCGGCCGTGGTCGCGAAGCGCTTGCCCAGGGTGGTGGCCTGCGCGGCGACGTTGTGGCTGCGTCCGGCCATGACCAGCTCGGCGTGCTCGCCGGCGAGGCGGCCCAGTCGCGCCAGCGCGGCGACGGCACGGTCGCGGACCAGCGCCAGCGAGGCGCGGACCTGCAGCTGCTCGACGTTCTCGGTGAGGTCGCGCGAGGTCATGCCCTTGTGGATGTGCTCGCTGCCGGCGAGGGCGGCGAACTCCTCGATCCGCGCCTTCACGTCGTGGCGGGTCACGCGCTCGCGAGCGGCGATCGACTCGAGGTCGACCTGGTCGATGACCGCCTCGTGCGCCTCGATGACGCCGTCGGGGGTCTCGACGCCGAGGTCGCGCTGGGCCTTCAGGACCGCGATCCACAGCTGCCGCTCGAGCACGATCTTGTGCTCGGGCGACCAGATGCGTGCCAGCTCGGCGGACGCGTAACGGGAGGCGAGGACGTTCGGAGTGGTCACCCGCCCATTGTCGCAGTTCAGCCTGCGGCGCCCGAGAGCAGGACGCGGCCGTCGTCGTCCAGGACGCGCCCCTGACGCTTCACGCTGCGGACCACCGTGGCCCGATCGGCCACGTGCCACCCCGGCACCTGCTCGCTGGCGGCGGCTTCGAAGTCGAACACGTCGCCGAGGGCGTTGAACCGCACGACGATCGCGAGGTTGGCCGGAGCGACCACCGCGGCACAGCGCACGACGCACGGGTACTCGCTGATCACGGAGCCGACGGCCCGCGGGTCGTCGGCGCGGGCCTCGAGCATCACGGCGCGCCCGGCGCCGCCGGCCGAGGCGACCACGTCGCAGCCGAGGCGGATCGCGCGGGAGCGCAGAGCCCGGTCGAGCAGGCGGCGCGCCGTCGGCTCGGGCCGGTCGAGGCGACGCGCGATGTCCGCGACGCTCATCCGCGGATCCTCGATCAGGGCCTCGGTGAGCTGCTGGAGGACCTCGTCGTCGGGAGCGGTCACGGGGCCGTCCGCGCGCCGGTCGAGCGCGAGCTCCTGATCGTGCGTCAGTGCTCCGAGGCGCCACTGCGCATCCTCGCGATGGACCGCGGCGATGAAGAAGACGCGCGTCATGAAGACGTCGGGGTCGGAGTCCACGAGTGCGTCGATGCGCTCACGCATCGCACCCAGGCCGCGACCGACCAGCACGACGGCGATGTCGTCCTCGCCGGCCACCAGGTCGACCGAGTAGACCTCCTCCTCGACGGCGATCCGCTCGGCGATGCGCACCTCCGAGCCGGGGCGGACCTTCAGCTTCAGGACGACGGCGTCGCGGTCGGCGGCCAGCTGCTCGGCGCTCGGGCGGACCACGAACCAGGCCAGCCGGTCAGCGACCAGGCGGTCCCAGCGGCGCGCCGCCGTGGCCGGGTCGACCCCGATCGTGCGACCGATCGCGCTCCAGGGCGCGCGCGGCGCCACCTGGAGGGCATGAACCAGGGCGAGGTCGATCTCGGGCAACTCGGGAAGGGCCTGCCACGACGCGTACATGGAAGCAGGATACGGGTTGACGGCTTCAGACCGCATCTGACTGGCGGATCGGCGCCATGGCCAACATCACGCTGACGGAACGGACCAAATCACGCCGCCTGTCATTCCGGGAGATTCGCCGCGATGTCACGCCGGTGGTGGGCTCCACGGATCCGGACGAGGTCGACCCCGGCATACGCGCGGCGGCGCGCCTCGTCCAGGTCGGCGCCCACCGCGGTGACCGACAGGACGCGTCCACCCGCGGTGACGAGGTTGCCGTCCTCGTCGATCTTCGTCCCCGCGTGGATCACGTCGACGCCCTCGAGCGCGTCGGCCTCGTCGACGCCCTCGATCCGGTCGCCGGTGACCGGCGACTCCGGGTAGTGCTCCGAGGCGACGACCACGGTGACGGCCGAGCCCTCGTGCCACTGCGGCAGGCCGACCTGCGCCAGCGTGCCCGTCGCCGCGCCGTGCAGCAGCGCCGACAAGGGGGTCTTGAGCAGCGACAGCAGGGCCTGGGTCTCGGGGTCGCCGAACCGGGCGTTGAACTCCACCACCCGGGTGCCGCGGCTCGTGAGGGCCAGGCCCGCGTAGAGCAGGCCCTGGAACGGGGTGCCGCGCGCGGCCATCTCCTTGACGGTGGGCAGCAGGACGCGCTGGGTCACGTCACTGACGAGGTTCTCGGGCGCCCACGCCAGCGGGGTGTACGCACCCATGCCACCCGTGTTGGGTCCTGCGTCGCCGTCGAGGGCCCGCTTGAAGTCCTGGGCCGGCTGCAGCGGCAGCACCGTCGAGCCGTCGGTGATCGCGAACAGCGAGACCTCCGGGCCGTCGAGGAACTCCTCGATCACGACGCGTGCGCAGGAGACGCCGTGGTCGTACGCTGCCTGCCGGTCCTCGGTGACGACGACGCCCTTGCCCGCGGCGAGCGCGTCGTCCTTGACGACGTAGGGCGGGCCGAAGGTGTCGAGCGCATCGGCCACCTGCTCGGGGGTCTCGCACACGCGCGCCATCGCGGTGGGGACGTCGGCGGCGGCCATGACCTGCTTCGCGAACGCCTTCGAGCCCTCGAGCTGGGCCGCCTCGGCGGTGGGGCCGAAGGAGGCGATGCCGACCTCGCGGACGGCATCGGCCACGCCGGCCACCAGAGGCGCCTCGGGGCCGACGACGACCAGGTCGGCGCCGATCCGCGTGGCGAGGTCGGCCACGGCCGCGCCGTCGAGTGGGTCGACGGGGTGCAGCGTGGCGACGGCCGCCATGCCCGGGTTGCCCGGGGCGGCGTGGACCTCGGTGACCTGCGAGTCACGGGAGAGGGCCAGGGACAGGGCGTGCTCGCGGCCGCCGGTGCCGATGACGAGAACCTTCACCCGTCGAGCCTAGCGGCGCCCGGCGCCGGCACCGATCACGACGGGGCGTCGGCGGAGCCGGCCGCGACCTCGCGGGCCAGGGCCACGAGGCCGTCCCACGGGCGCGGCCCGTCGGTGCCGGTCAGGAACGAGGCCCACGTGAGGGGCTGCTCGGACGGGAGGGTGAGCTCGTCGAAGGCGCGGGTCCAGCCGGCCAGCAGCCGCTCGTCGTAGCGGCCCGACGCGAGCAGGAACGAGGTGACCGCCGAGACGGTGCCGCGACGGTCCTCGTCGTCCTCGCGCAGCAGCTCGGCGAGGTCGGCACCGAATCCCTCGGCGTCGAACTCGGGCCACGACGCGGCCGCGTGCAGCCCGTCGCGCAGCAGGTCGGGAAGCCGGTCCCAGTCGGTGAGGTCCTCGCGGAGCGGTCCGAACGCGATCGTGGCCAGCGCCGCGACGACGCCGTGGGCCCCGATGGCCGCGAAGAAGCCCGCCATCGCCTCGGGGCGCCGGTGCTGCCGCTCCAGGACCCGCATGAGGCGGGTGAAGCGCGCCGCCTGCTGCCGCGAGACTAGATCGGAGGGCGGGAGGACGTCAGTCATCGGCCACCTGGGACCTGCGGCCCGTGACGACGTCGCCCAGCGCGGCGACGACCTCCTCGAGCGTGAGCGGGACGAGCGAGACCTCGACCTCCTCGTCGCGGGTGCGGGGCGCGTGCTCGACGAGGTACCAGCCCTGGGCGCCCGCGTCGACGACGGTGACGGAGGCGTCGACGTCGCGCTCGGCCCAGTTGCCCGTGGCCCGCCAGGCCAGGCGCCAGCCCTCGAGGATGGGATCGAGCGCCGGGTCGCCGCTCGGGTCGACGCCGTCGAGCGTCATGGCCGCGTCGATGACGGTGGTGTTCGTGCCGACCGTGGCGCGGTCGGCGACGACCTCGCGGTCGAAGATCGCCAGCCACTGGCGCAGCTGGTCGCGCAGCAGGCCGAGCTCGGTGGCCGTCACGACGACGGCGCCCTCGGCGTCGGGCGTGCTGGTGGTGGCCCGGCCGTCGGGCATCCAGCCGATGAACAAGGGCTTGAGGGTGGCGCCGTCGAAGCGCTCGACGACGATGCTGCGCGCCGGGCCGACCGCGACCTCCACGAGGCTGGCGGCCGTGGGATGGACGCCGGTGGAGGTCACGAGTCCCTCCTGGCGCAGGCGCGTGGGCGCGTCGGCCGGGCTGATCCGGCCCGCATGGACCTCGGCGAGCTTGATCAGGTCGTCGTAGCCGACGGTCAGCTGCAGGAAGGTCTCGTCGAGTTTCGGCACGGTGGCTCCAGCGTTCGCAGGGGTGTCGTTCATGTCGTGGATCAGTCCCAGAAGGTGAGCTTGTCGCCGACGTCGGACCACGTGTCGCCGTCGGTGACGGTGTCCCAGGCATTCGAGGCCGTCTCGCTGATCTCGTCCCAGTGGTCGACGACCTCGGCCCCGGCCCAGACCAGCCCGGTGGTCACGGCGATGGCACCGGTGACCGGGTTCGGCGCGATCAGGAACGCCGTGGTGGAGGCGCTGAAGGCGGTCTCGGCGACGTCGGCGACGTAGCCCGCGCCCTCGCGCTCGAAGGCGTCGATCGGGTTGCCCTGCTGGATGAGGTTGTTGACCCCGACGGCGGTGCTGTAGACACCGCCGGCGATGCCCAGGCCGCGCATGAGGCCCAGTCCGCCGGGGTTGCGCGCGAGCGGATCGGCCCAGCCCGCGGTGGGGAACCGGGTACCCGGACCGGCCCACTTCGGCAGCTTGTTGAGCAGCCCTGTGGGCGGCGCTGCGTGCCGACCGCCGCCGGACAGCATCCAGCGGGCCCACTCGCCGGTGCGTCCGCCCGCGTTGGCCATGCGGGTGAGCATCTGGCGGCCGACGAGGCCGGTCTGGAAGATCGGCGCGACGCCCGTGGCCATCTTCTTCATCTTGCCCAGCGCCGCGGCGATCGAGATCAGCGGGAAGTCGTCGTCGTTGCCGAAGATGTTGCCGAACTCGGCGCCGAGGTACTCCCCCAGCAGGTCGTTGAGGGTGTCGTTGATCGCGCCGAGCGACATCGACACCTTGCCCTCGCCCGACTCGTCGAGCAGCAGGGCGATGTCGGCGAGGCCGTTGAGCTTCTCGGCGGCGTCGTCCAGGAACGTGGCCTTGGCCTCGATGTTCTCCAGGCTCGGCAGCGCCACGGGGCTCGCCGACCTCGCCGAGGCGGCGTTCGTGCGGATCTTGCTGGCGAGCTCCTCGGCGCGCGTGGCCGAGAGCGTCAGCTGGTCGTAGTCCATCTCCACGGTCATGAGCGCTGACTCTCCTTCAGTGCAGCCCACAGGGCGATGTGCTCGGGCCGGGCGAGCTTCGTCACGCGCGGCGCGATGAGGTCGTACTCACGGACGATCGACCACTCGGTCACCGCCACGTTGATCGGCGACGCCCACCGGCGCGACGCCACGAGGACGCCGGCGTCGCAGCGCAACGTGACCAGGTCGGGCAGGGAGCGACCGGTGTACTCCATCCCGGGCAGGACGAAGCCGGCCTCGCCGGTGATGGTGTGCCGCTTGCGCCGGACCAGGCCGCCGGGGCTCCCCTGCTTCGTGGTCACCGTGGCGACGCGCGTGCCGTTGAGGCTCACCGGGACGCCGTCGTCGAAGACGCTGCGCCACTGGTTCGCCTCGCGCTCGGCCGCGGGACGTCGGTCCGTCACGTCGAGCTCGACGACCGCGTCGCCGACCTTGGCCTCGATCAGGCCGTCGCGCACCACGACGCGCAGCGGACCCCACCGGGCCCGGCGGAACGCCCGCCACTCGAACCGCTTCTCCTCGTTCACACGTGTCCCCCGTATGTGCCTGGTGTTCAGGTCAGAGCAGGTCGTGCAGGACGACCGTCTCCTCGCGGTCGGGACCGACGCCGACGGCGCTGATCCGCGATCCGCTGATCGCCTCGATCTCGCGCACGTACGACTGCGCGTTCGCGGGCAGGTCGGAGAGCTCCCGGGCGCCGCTGATGTCCTCGGACCAGCCCGGGAAGTACTCGTAGATCGGCTTCGCGTGGTGGAAGCCGGTCTGGGTCATCGGCATCTCGTCGACGCGCTCGCCGTCGACGTCGTACGCGACGCACACCGGGATCTGCTCGAACCCGGTCAGGACGTCGAGCTTGGTCATCACGAAGTCCGTGACGCCGTTGATGCGCGAGGCGTAGCGGGCCGCGGGCGCGTCGTACCAGCCGCAGCGGCGCGGGCGGCCCGTGGTGGTGCCGAACTCGCCGCCGTTCTCGCGCAGGCGGTCGCCGTCGGCGTCGAACAGCTCGGTGGGGAACGGGCCCTCGCCGACGCGGGTGGCGTAGGCCTTCACGATGCCGATCACGCGGGTGATCTCGGTGGGCGCGATGCCCGAGCCCGTGCACGCGCCGCCGGTGGTGGCCGACGAGCTGGTGACGAACGGGTACGTGCCGTGGTCGACGTCGAGCAGCGTGGCCTGGCCGGCCTCGAGCAGCACCGTCTTGTCCTCGCGCAGGGCGTCGTGCAGCACGAGCGCGGTGTCGGCGACGAACGGCCGCAGGCGCTCGACGTGGCCGAGCAGGGACTCCACGATCTCCTCGGCCGCCACCGCGCGACGGTTGTAGACCTTGGTGAGGATCTGGTTCTTGAGGTCGAGCGCGGCCTCCACCTTGGCGCGCAGGATCTTCTCGTCGAAGAGGTCCTGGACGCGGATGCCGAGGCGGTTCATCTTGTCCGCGTAGGTCGGTCCGATGCCGCGGCCCGTGGTGCCGATCTTGCGGCTGCCGAGGAAGCGCTCGTTGACCTTGTCCAGCGTGCGGTTGTAGTCGGCGATGATGTGCGCGTTGGCGCTGACGAGCAGTCGGGAGGTGTCGATCCCGCGCGCGTTCAGGCCGTCGATCTCCTGGAAGAGCACGTCGAGGTCGATCACGACGCCGTTGCCGATCACCGGCACGCAGCCCGGCGTGAGGATGCCGCTCGGGAGCAGGTGCAGGGCGTACTTCTCGTCGCCGATGACGACGGTGTGGCCGGCGTTGTTGCCGCCGTTGAACTTCACGACGTAGTCGACGCGGCTGCCCAGCAGGTCGGTCGCCTTGCCCTTGCCCTCGTCACCCCACTGGGCTCCGACGATCACGACTGCGGGCATGCGATGCCACCCCTCCACCAGACGGAAAGCCCCGCTACGGGGGCTCGTACTCGTCGATCCTACCGAGAAGTCGGCGTCAGGGGGCCACGGGCCCGCGACCGATGGGGCCACTGGGGCCGCCCAAATGAGACATCCGCACGAGTTCGCTCTGAGTGATGGACGTCACGGAATCCTGCAGTAGCCTTCCTGTAACTGCTCGTGTAACGGTGAGTTGCAGTGGGACTCCCCCCGGGCCCAACGGCACTCGAAGGAGGACTCCCTTGCATCCCCATCGCCTGACTCTCGTCCCGGCGGGAGACATCCACCTGTGGGTGCCCCGCTCCTCGACACTGCGCGCCTTCGCGACCGCTCCCCCGGACCCGCGGCCCGTCACCCCCGACCAGCAGCGCCGCCTCGACATCGCGAGCCTCCCGCGCCACGTCGACGACGAGGTCAACCCGTGGATCGGCCTGCGTGCCACGCTGCACGGCGCCGACTTCGTCTCCCTTGCCGGCACGCTGCGCCGGTTCTGCGCCCGCCACGAGAGCCTGCGGTGCATGTTCGTCCGCCGCGACGACGGCAGCTACGAGCGTCGCATCGTCGACGCCGAGCTGATCGGCTTCCAGCCGCGCCACGTGGGGCACTTCGCCGATCCGGGCGAGGCGTTCGACGCGGTCATGGCCGAGCTGGACGACCTCACCGGGCCGCTGTCATGGCCTGCCGCCACGGTGCTCACCGTCACCGACGAGAACGGCGACATCACCGTCTTCGCCGCCTTCGACCACGTGACCTTCGACGGCTACAGCGCCTACCTCACGATGGGCGAGCTCAAGCTGCACCTCGAGTCCGAGCTGAACCACGCGCCGCTGCCGACCCCCGTGGGCAGCTACGTGGACTTCGCCGTCGAGCAGCGCTCGATCCAGGACGCCATCACGGTCGACAGCCCCGCCCTCGAGCCGTGGCGGCGCGCCGCCGACCCCACCGGCAACCTGCCGGGCCTGCCCCGGGGCACGGGCGTCCGCCGAGGCGACCAGCTCCAGCACCGGATGCGCTACCCGACCTTCGCCGGTCCCCGGCTGAGCAGGGCCTTCCACCGGTGGTGCGAGCAGAACGACGTCCCGCCGGCGCTGGCCTTCACGGCAGTGCTGCTGCGCGCCATGGTCGCCGAGGAGGCCGAGGATCGCCTCACCGTGCTCATGTCGACGCACAACCGCCACCGGCAGGAGTGGCACCAGGCGATCGGCTGGTTCTCCGGTGTCGTGCCGATGACGGTCGAGATGGGGCGCGACCTCCCCCTCACCGAGCTCGCTCGGCGCACGGCCGAAGCGTGGCAGTTCGCCCGGACCGCCGAGACGATCCCGCTGCCGCTGGCCAACCAGCTGCTCGGCACCACGATGCGCCCCGCGGCGGTCGTGTCGTTCCTGGACTCGCGCCACTGCCCCGGTCGCGAGGGCTGGGAGGAGATGGACTCGACCGTCTTCCTGGGCGAGGTCGAGCCCAGCGACGAGATGCACCTGTGGGTCAACTCGATGCCGTACGGCACCGAGCTGGTCCACCGCACCCCCGACACCCCGCCCTGCATCGAATGGCTCGACCGCGTGATGAACCGGATGCGGGACCAGATGGTGGCGGTCACGCGTGAGGTCAACGATCCGACGGAGGCACTGGCATGAGGATGACCCGCATCGAAGAGCTCGACACGATCGACGGCGACGTGTTCCTGCTCCGCCCGTCCGAGGAGGCCTACGCCGCACTGGCGGCCGCGCCCGCGAACGAGCACCGGCCCTCCTACATGCAGGACCAGCACCTGCGGCTGCGCCGGGCGATGGAGCGGGTCGGTTCCGCCGACGCCAACTGGCTCGGCCTGTGCTTCGACGTGCCCGGACCCCTCGACGTCGACGCCCTGCACCGCGCGGCCACCGCGTGGGTCCGCCGGCACGAGGTCATGTGGGGCACCTTCCGCGACAACCCCGACGACCCCGACGGCGAGATGACGCGCCATGCGATCGCCCCCGAGGAGCTGACGCTCGGCGTCACGCCGCTCGGCTCGCACGCCGGACCGGAGGTCAACAACGTCCTGCTCAAGCACTTCAGCGACGCCGTCGACCCGATCGACAACTTCGGGTACGCGATCGCGGGCGTCTCGGGCGAGGACCGTTCCACGATCTTCTGCGGCTTCGACCACTGCTACGGCGACGGCTTCAGCGTCCTGCTGGGCTACATGGAGCTCTCACAGCTGTACACCAACGAGATCGGCTCCGAGCCGGTCGAGATGCCTGCCGTGAAGGGCTACATGACGTACGCGCAGGAGGAGCGCGCCGACGCGCAGCAGTACGACATCGACCACCCGTCCATGCAGTTCTGGGCCGACTACGCGATGGACGGCGTGGTCGCGCAGGACGGATTCCCCATGGACCTCGGCATCGCCGAGGGCGAGCGGTTCTGGCTGATCCCCATGGACTACGACATCCTCACCGCCGAGGAGTGCGACCGGCTCGAGGCCATCGCCAAGCAGGAGGAGGCCACGTTCCCGTCGGTGATCTACGCAGCGTTCGCGCTGGCCGCGCGTGACCTGGCCGGCAGGAGCGCCTACCGCTTCTTCAATCCCGTCGCCACGCGCGACACCCCCGAGACGCTCGTGACGATGGGCTGGATGATCAACGTCCTGCCCATCCACATCCCGGTGGGGCCCGAGGACACGCTCTTCGAGGTCGCCCGCGGCGTGCGCCAGAAGTTCCGCGAGGCCCGCGTCTGCGAGCCGGTGCCGGCGCTGCGGGTCATGGAGGTCGTCCAGGAGGTCTTCGGCTTCTCGCTCGAGGACACCCACCGGCCGGCGATCGTGTCCTACCTCGACGGCCGCATGATCCCCGGCCAGGAGAAGTGGGCCCAGGACCGGTTCCACGGGACGACCGGCCAGGGGTACGACGACAACGTGAACGTCTGGATCAATCGCACCCCCACCGAGCTCTACGTGATGTGCAGCGTCCCGCAGACGCCCACGGCCATCGAGAACGTCAACGCGTTCTTCACGTACGCCTCGGACGTCCTGCGAGGTGCGCTCACCCGCTAACGTCGTAGGGGTGAACTCCTGGCTGGCGGTCAGCAACGCGAATGCGGGCACCTCCGACGAGGAGGTCATCGCCCGGGCACTCTCGGCCCTGCGCGAGGTCGCCGACGTCGAGCACGTGGCGACCGATGACCCCGACGACCTCGCCGCGGCCCTGGCGAAGCACCCCGACGTGGATCTGGTGATCTCCATGGGCGGGGACGGCAGCCTCCACGCGGTCGTCCAGGCGCTGCACGACGCCGACCGGCTGCCGGGCACCCCGGTGGGGCTCGTCCCCCTCGGCACGGGCAACGACTTCGCCCGCACCCTCGACCTCTCCACCGATCCCGTGGTGGCCGCCCACGACCTGGCGAACGGCTCGGTCCGGCCGATCGACCTGATCCTGGACTCCACGGGACGCGTCGTGGTGAACGCGGCGCACGTGGGCATCGGCGCCGAGGCCGCCGCGCGGGCCGAGCCCGTCAAGCCGGCGCTGGGCCCGATCGCCTACGTGCTCGGGGCGATCTCCACCCTGTTCAGCCGCAGCGCCGACGTGCACGTGACGATCGACGACCGCACGCTCAGTGGTCGCGTGGCCCAGGTCGCCGTCGGCAACGGGCGCTTCGTCGGCGGCGGCGGCGAGCTGCTGCCGCACGCGGTGGTCGACGACGGGGCGATGGACGTGGCGGTCGCGTTCGCGGCTCGGCTGCCCCAGCGGATCGCGTACGCCCTGCACCTGCGCCGCGGGACCCACCCGGGTGCCGACTTCGTGCACTACACGCGCGCGCAGTCAGTGCGGGTGGAGGGCGAGCCCGTGCGCTGCACGACCGACGGCGAGCTGTCCGACCCGCGCACGGAGCACGGGTGGGAGCTGCTCGCCGGCGGCCTCGCGATGCGCCTGCCGGACTGAGTCAGCCGACGAGCGCGTCGTAGCCCTCGCGGCTCGACTCGCGCAGGAACTCGCGGCAGCGGTGCGCCTCCTCGACGTCGCCGAGCCGCTCGCTGGCCGTGGCCAGGACGGCGAGGGCGTGCAGGAAGCCGCGGTTGGCCTCGTGCGACCACGGCACCGGGCCGTGCCCGCGCCAGCCGTTGCGGCGCAGCGAGTCCAGGGAGCGGTGGTAGGCCGTGCGCGCGAACGCGTAGCCCTCGAGCTGCCGATCCTCGGCGAGCGCGGCATCGGCCAGGCGAGCCCACGCGGCCACCGAGTCGGGGTGACGCTCGGCGACCTCCTCGGGGGACGCTCCCTCGGCCAGCAGGGCCGCTCCCGGGTCTTCGGGCAGCAGGGTCTCGGGCGGTTCTCCCAGAAGGTTGGTCATGGTGAGCCAGCCTAGACGGGCGACCCCATCAGGAGCGCTGGTGCGTGTGCGCGATGTAGACGTCGCACGGTGCGTGCGCGGCCACGTCGCGGGCGATGCTGCCCAGGATGCGGGCCAGGCCCTGCACGCGCTTGTTGCCCACGACGATGACGTCGACGTCGAGCTCCTCGGCCGCACGGACCAGCGCGTCGGCGGGATTGCCCTCGGCGGCGCCGTACGTGACCTCGAGCTCGGGGAACTCCCGGCGGATCCCGGCGAAGACGTCGCTCGCGACGCCCTGGGCCGCCTGCTCGCTCGTGATCAGCAGCTCCTCGGAGCCGACGTCGATCCGCTCGGCCTCGAAGCTCCCGTACGCCGAGAGCACGTGCAGGCGGGCGCCCATCCCGGCGGCGAGCTCGGCCGCCTTGCGCGCCGCGGCGGCCGCGGGCTCGGTGTTGTCGACGCCGGTGAGGACGATCTTCGCCATGGTTTCCCCTTCATCACGCCGGGCTCGGACGCCCGGATGCCACTTCGGATCCTAGTGGGCCGCCGGGGGTGACAGCCCGGCTCGGGTCGGGGGTCCCGGTCACCGAGACCGGGCCCGGACGCGACGACGGCGGGGACGAAGCCGTCCCCGCCGTCGATCAGTGCGTCAGTGCGTGCCGGCGCTGCGCAGGTTCTGGCAGGCCTCGACGACACGCGCCGCCATGCCGGCCTCGGCGGCCTTGCCCCACGCGCGGGGGTCGTAGGCCTTCTTGTTGCCGACCTCGCCGTCGACCTTCAGGACGCCGTCGTAGTTCTGGAACATGTGGCCCACGACCGGGCGCGTGAACGCGTACTGGGTGTCGGTGTCCACGTTCATCTTGACGACGCCGAAGTCGACCGCGGCGCTGATCTCCTCGGGCAGCGAGCCCGAGCCGCCGTGGAAGACGAAGTCGAACGCGCGCTCCTTGCCGAACTTCGCGGCGACGGCGTCCTGCGCGGCCTTGAGCACCTCGGGACGCAGCTTCACGTTGCCCGGCTTGTAGACGCCGTGCACGTTGCCGAACGTCAGCGCGGTGAGGTAGCGGCCGTTCTCGCCCAGGCCGAGCGCCTCGACCAGCGCGATGGCGTCCTCGGGGGACGTGTAGAGCTTGTCGTTGATCTCCGCCTCGACGCCGTCCTCCTCGCCACCGACGACACCGATCTCGACCTCGAGGATGATGTTCGCGGCGTGCGCCTTGGCGAGCAGCTCCTGCGCGATCTCGAGGTTCTCGGCCAGCGGCACCGCCGAGCCGTCCCACATGTGCGACTGGAAGTACGGCAGGTCGCCGCCCTTCACGCGCTCGGCCGAGGCCTCGAGCAGCGGACGGACGAAGCCGTCGAGCTTGTCCTTGGGGCAGTGGTCGGTGTGCAGCGCCACGTTGATCGGGTACTTCTTGGCGACCTCCTGCGCGAAAGCGGCGAAGGCCAGCGAGCCCGAGACCATGTTCTTGACGGTCGGGCCGGAGAAGTAGTCGGCGCCACCGGTGGAGACCTGGATGATCCCGTCGCTGCCGGCCTCGGCGAAGCCGGCCAGGGCGGCGTTCAGCGTCTGCGAGGACGAGACGTTGATCGCGGGGTAGGCGAAGGAGTTGTTCTTCGCCTTGTCCAGCATCTCTGCGTAGACCTCGGGAGTGGCGACGGGCATGGGTCCTCCTGTGGGAACTCGTGTTGCGGGTCAGTATTCCACCGACGCGAGGTCGGCATGCTCACGGATCCAGGCGTGCATCGTGATCGCCGCGGCGGCGCCCGCGTTGATCGATCGGGTGGAGCCGAACTGGGCGATCGCGACGAGGCGCTCGCACACCGCGGCGGCCTCGGGCGTGAGTCCGGGGCCCTCCTGGCCGAACACCAGGACGGCGTCGCGGGGCAGGGTCGTCGTCTCGAGAGCGACGGCGCCCGGCAGGTTGTCGACACCGACCACGGTGAGCCCCGCGTCGGCCGCCCACGCGGCGAACGCGGCGACGTCCTCATGGTGCTGGACGTGGACGTAGCGGTCGGTGACCATCGCGCCGCGGCGGTTCCAGCGGCGCTTGCCGATGATGTGGACGCCACCGACGTTGAACGCGTTCGCGGTGCGCACGATCGAGCCGATGTTGAAGTCGTGCTGCCAGTTCTCGATCGCGACGTGCAGGCGATGGCGCTGGAGGTCGAGGTCGGCGACGATCGCCTCCACGGTCCAGTAGCGGTAGCGGTCGACGACGTTGCGGGTGTCGCCCTCACGCAGCAGCTCGGGATCCAGGCGCGGGTCGTCGGGCCAGTCGCCCTGCCACGGGCCGACGGTCACGACACTCCGTACTGCTCGCGGTACGCGCGGACGGCCGGCAGGTGCTCGGCGAACCGGCCGGTCTCCTCGAGGTACTCGATGATGTCGTCGAAGGTGACGATGGAGGTCACCGTGATCCCGTGGTCGCGCTCGACCTCCTGGATCGCGGAGAGGTCGCCCGTGCCGCGCTCGCGGCGGTCGACGGCCACGACCACGCCCGCCACCTCGGCGTCGAGGGGCTCGACCAGCGCGATGACCTCGCGGATGGCGGTGCCCGCGGTGATGACGTCGTCGATCACGAGCAGCCGGCCGCGCGGGGCGGCGCCGACGAAGAGGCCGCCCTCCCCGTGGTCCTTGGCCTCCTTGCGGTTGAAGCACCACGGCACGTCGCGGTCGTGGGCATCGGCCAGCCGCACCGCCGTGGCCGCCGCGAGCGGGATGCCCTTGTAGGCGGGCCCGAGCAGGACGTCGAACTCCGGTCCGGCGCCCGCGATCGCGTCGGCGTAGAACCCGCCGAGCGCCGCCAGCCGAGCCCCGGTGTCGAACGCGCCCGCGTTGAAGAAGTAGGGCGACGTGCGCCCCGACTTCAGCGTGAACTCGCCGAAGCGCAGGACCTCGTGCTCGAGGGCGAACTCGATGAAGCGGCGCTGGTAGTCGTGCACCCCGCCAGCGTAGGGGGCCTAGGTGCCCGGCTTGCGCTCGGAGGAGACGAGGTCGCCGACGACGACGCTGCGGTCGTCGGTGTGGAACAGCTCGGAGCAGGTGACGAGGGTGATGACGCGCTCGGTGGCCGGCTCCCCCTCCGCGTCAGGGTCGGGGACGGGCCACAGCGGCCACGACGTCGTGAACGGCACGCGGATCTCGTCGCCGTCCTGGCGCAGGACGTAGGTGTGGACGTGTGTGCGGGTCTCCACCACGACCTCGTCGCCGGCGCGCAGGTCGAGGAACTTGCGGAACGGCTCGCCGTGGGTGACCCGGTGACCCGAGAGCACGAGGTTGCCCACGCGCCCGGGCTGCGCGCTCTCCTCGTGCCGGCCCACGCCCTTGGCGAGCGTGGCGTCGTCGTCACCGTCGAGGATCGGCACCTCGAAGTCGGCGCCGAACCGCTTGATCCGCAGCAGGCCGACCCCGGCGATGGGGTCCTCCTGCGCCTCCCAGGCCTCCGAGATCTCGCCGCGAATGCGCTCGTGGTCGCGCTGGGCGACGACGTTGGTACCCCAGTACTGCCAGCCGACCCAGCCGAGGATCCCCACGCCGGCCAGGACCAGCACGACACCGAGCACCAGCACGAGGCGGGAGCCGAGCGAGCGCGCGGGGGCGGAGGACACGCCACCATTGTCGCGGGGCCGGCCTCACGTGCGACACCGACTCCGAGATCTCGCCGGAGAAGTTCGCGGTTTTGCTCCGGCGCTTGAGCGGCCCATGTATTCTGGAGCAGCAGGTTCGAGCAGCTCTTGAGCCGTCGTTCCTGCCGTCGGTCCGCCGTTTCACCCCCCGAGAACGGCGGGCCGACCTATGTCCGCCTCCAGTGGCCCCGAAGGTCCGATGGCCCCGCTATCGTCGATCCGGTGAGCAGGCGCAGCGCTCGACTCGGCGGCATCGGCACCACGATCTTCGCGGAGATGAGTGCACTCGCCGCGCAGACCGGGGCGATCAACCTCGGCCAGGGCTTCCCGGACGAGGACGGCCCCGAGGTGATCCGCCAGGCGGCGCGCGACGCCATCACCGCGGGACGCAACCAGTACGCACCCGGCACCGGCATCGCACCGCTGCGCGAGGCGATCGCCCGGCACCAACGCCGCTTCCACGGCATCGAGCTCGACCCGGCGCGCGAGGTCGTGGTGACGACCGGCGCGACCGAGGCCGTTGCGGCCGCCCTGCTCGGTCTGGTGAATCCCGGCGACGACGTCCTCGTGCTGGAGCCCTATTACGACTCCTACCGCGCCGTGATCCAGATGGCCGGCGCCCGTCACGTCGCGATCACCCTGCGCGCGCCCGACTTCCGGCTGCCCGTGGACGAGCTGCGCGCTGCCGTCACGCCTCGCACCAGCGCGATCGTCCTCAACACACCGCACAACCCGACGGGCTCGGTGCTGACGCCGCAGGAGCTGGCCGCCGTCGCCGAGGTGGCGATCGAGCACGACCTGGTCGTCGTCTCCGACGAGGTCTACGAGCACCTCGCGTTCGCCCGGCCGCACGTGCCCATCGCGACGCTCCCGGGCATGGCCGAGCGGACGGTGACCATCAGCAGCGCCGGGAAGACGTTCTCCTTCACCGGTTGGAAGATCGGCTGGGCCACCGGACCGGCCGACCTGGTGGACGCGCTGATGGGCGCGAAGCAGTTCCTCACCTACACCTCCGGCACGCCGTTCCAGCCGGCGATCGCCACGGCACTCGACCTGCCCGATGAGTTCTTCACGAGGCTGCGCGACGGGCTGCGCGAGCGCCGCGACCTCCTGTGCGCCGGGCTGTCCGACGCGGGCTTCGACGTCTTCGTCCCGGAGGGGACGTACTTCGCGACGACCGACGTGGCGCCCCTCGGCTTCGCGGACGGCCTCGAGCTCTGCCGCGCGCTCCCCCGTCTCGCCGGCGTCGTCGCCGTGCCGCACCAGGTGTTCCACGACGACCGGCCGGACGGCTCGAACCCGGGACGCACCCTCGTCCGCTGGGCGTTCTGCAAGCGCACCGAGGTGCTCGAGGAGGCGGTCGAGCGCCTGCGCGCTCTGCGCTCGACCTGAGTCCGACCTGCAACTCCCGTTTGCATGTGGCCCACCTCACACCTAGAGTCACGCCAACGGCATCTCGTAGGGGGACTCTCGTGTCACGACGGCTCAAGGCATTCCTGGTGGCGGCGCTCGGCGCCCTGGTCCTGGTCACCGGAGGGACCGGAGCCTCGGCCGAGTCGGGATGGTGGGTCGCGACGAGCACCCCCAGCCCGGAGTCCGAGGTCAACGCGACCGGCGAGCCGATGCGCGGCACGGGCGCGGGCGGCGAGGTGAGCGGCTTCATCGACGCCCACACCCACATGTTCATGGACCTCGGCATGGGCGGGAACGCGGTCTGCGGCTCCACCTGGAGCGAGAAGGGCATCGCTGACGCACTCAAGGACTGCGACCGTCACGGCGTCTCGATCCTGGAGAACCTGACGAACTCCGGCGCCGGCCGCGGACCCCTCGACGCGCACGACACCGTCGGCTGGCCCACGTTCAAGGACTGGCCGACCTACTCCTCCTTCACCCACCAGCAGATGTACTACAAGTGGGTCGAGCGGGCGTGGCGCGGCGGCCAGCGGATCATGGTCAACGACATGGTCTCCAACCCGGGGCTGTGCCCGATCCTGGGCGTCATCGCCGGCCCCAACAAGTACAGCTGCGACGACATGGACACCGTTCGTCGCCAGATCAAGGCCACCTACGACCTCGAGGCGTTCATCGACCGGCAGTTCGGCGGCCCCGGCAAGGGCTGGTACCGCGTCGTCAAGACGCCGGAGCAGGCGCGAGAGGTCGTGGCCGCCGGCAAGCTCGCCGTCGTCCTCGGCGTCGAGGTCTCCGAGCCGTTCGGCTGCAAGCAGGTGCTCGGCGCACCACAGTGCACCAAGGCCGACATCGACAAGGGCCTCGACGAACTGCAGGGCAAGGGCGTCTCGAGCATGTTCCTGTGCCACAAGTTCGACAACGCGCTGTGCGGCGTGCGCTACGACGAGAGCACGGCCGGACTGCTCGTGAACGCCGGCCAGTTCCTCACGACCGGCACGTGGTGGAACCCCGCGACGTGCCGCGAGGGCGAGGTCGCCGACAACACCGTCATCGGCGGCGTCCTGCCCAGCGAGATCGCCAGCGTCCCGGGCCTGCCCGCGGTGCTGCCGATCTACCCGAAGGGGCCGCACTGCAACCCGCGCGGCCTCACCGAGCTGGGCGAGTACGCCCTGCGCGGGATGATCAAGCGCAACATGATGGTCGAGCTGGACCACATGAGCGCCAAGGCCGCCGGCCGCGCCCTCGACATCCTCGAGGCGGAGGCCTACCCCGGCGCCCTGTCGACCCATGACTGGCTGTCGACCGACTACATGGACCGGCTCTACGGCCTCGGCGGCTTCGCCACGCAGTACGGGCACACGGCCACCGAGTTCGCAACGCAGTGGCGCGAGACGAAGCCGATGCGCGACAAGTACGGCGTCGCCTACGGCTACGGCACCGACATGAACGGCTTCGGTGGCACCGCCGCGCCGCCCGAGGACGGGGCGAAGATCTCCTACCCGTTCACCGGGGTCGACGGCACGGTCTTCGACCGGCAGGTCACGGGCGAGCGCACGTGGGACTACAACGCCGAGGGCGTCCCGCACTACGGTCTCGTCCCCGACTGGATCGAGAGCCTGCGCACCCTCGCCGGGTCCGCGATCGTCGACGACCTCGCGGCAGGTTCGGAGTCCTACCTGCAGACGTGGGGCGCCACCTCCGGGTTCCAGCCGGGCGCGAACCTCGCGCGGGAGGCGATCGCCTCGGCCAGCTCCACCGAGTGGAACCTGCTGACGGACCTGAAGCCCGGCCGCGCGATCGACGGCAAGACCTCGACGCGCTGGGCCAGCAAGTACGGCCAGGACGGGGCCTGGTTCCAGGTGGAGCTCGCGTCGGTGCGCCCGGTCAGCAAGGTCACGATCGAGTGGGAGAGCGCCTACGCGCGCCAGTACCGCGTGCAGACCTCGCTCGACGGGAAGCAGTGGCGCGACGTGGCCGTCGTCGGCTCCGGGAACGGAGGGCTCGACACCGTGAAGTTCGCACCGAGCTCCGCGCGGTTCGTGCGGATGCAGGGCGTCGAGCGCGCGACCCGCTACGGCTACTCGATCAAGGAGTTCGGCGCGTTCAGCTGAGGACGCTGAGGACAGAGGACCGCCCCAACCTCCCGATGGTGGTTGGGGCGGCGAGAGGCCGGTGCTGCTCCGGCCACCACCCGGGCCGAAGCACCTGGGCGGTGCCATCAACCTACAGGCGGCGTTCAAACCAACCTGAGGCGGGGCTCATGTTCGGGGGGTGCGCGTTCGGGGCGACGGCGAGCCCACCCCGCGCGGAAATGACGAAGGCGCGGACTCTGCCGGTGCAGAAATCCGCGCCATTCCAATGGTTCTGGTGGAGCCGCCTGTCAGAATCGAACTGACGACCTTCTCATTACGAGTGAGATGCTCTACCGACTGAGCTAAGGCGGCGCGATCCGGCGAGGATCACCCGCCGAACCAAGTGTGGACTATACCGCCTCGGCCCAGCGGGAAGGAAACCCGGGTTCTGTCCGTATGATCGGCCGCGTGGACGCACCGACCCAGGCCGAGCTCGACGACATCCGTGCCAGCATCGACAACATCGACGCGGCCCTCGTGCACCTCTTGGCGGAGCGCTTCAAGTGCACCAAGCGCGTGGGGAGGCTGAAGGCCGAGCACGACCTCCCGCCGGCCGATCCCGAGCGCGAGTCGCGCCAGATCGAGCGGCTCCGCTCCAAGGCCTTGGAGGCTGACCTCGACCCCGCGTTCGCGGAGAAGTTCCTGAACTTCATCATCAGCGAGGTCATCCGCCACCACGAGGCGATCCGGGACTGAGCGCTGCCGAGCGACGCGTGATCTCGATACGACGTCTCGCTTCGCTGGCCGCCACTCGATCACCGGCGCGGCCGGGTCACTCCTTGCAGACCGTGCCGTCCTTCGGGACGGTGCCGCCGAAGTAGGCGTCGACCGCCTCGCGGATGCACGCGTTGCCCGACGTGTAGGCCGTGTGGCCGTCGCCCTCGCGGGTGAGCAGGACACCGGAATCGAGCTGGTCGGCCATCGCCTCGGACCACTCGTACGGGGTGGCCGGGTCGCGGGTGGTGCCGACGACCAGGATCGGCGGCGCGCCCTCGGCGGTGACTGCCTGCTGCGGGTGGTCGCCCTTGATCGGCCAGTCGTGACAGGCCATGACGCCCCAGCCCAGCGAGGCGCCGAACACCGGGGACACATCGCGGAACTGCGGGATGAGGGCCTTCGTCTCGGCGGCGCCCGGCGCGTCGTCGGAGTCGAGGCAGTTGATCGCGTAGATCACCTGCCCGGAGTTCGAGCCGAAGGAGCCGTCGGGCTTGCGGTCGAAGTAGGTGTCGCTCAGCACCAGCATCACCGTGGGGTCGCCCTTGACGAGGCCGCGCAGCGCGCTGGTGAGGTACGGCCAGGAGTCCTGGGAGTACAGCGCCATGGCGATGCCGTAGAACGCGCGCCCCTCGGTCAGCAGCCGTCCGCCCGGCGCCTCGAGCGGATCCTTGCTGAGCTGGCCCATGAGCGTGGTGATCGTGGACATGCCCTCGCTCACCGAGTCGCCGACCGGGCACTCGTCCTCGTCGAGGCAGGAAGCGAGATAGGCCTTGAGCGCCGCCTGGAACCCGGTGGCCTGCCCCAGCCCCTGGCCCGCGGCGTCAAGGGTGACGTCGACGGCGCCGTCGAGAACCATCTTGTCGACCTTCTCGGGGAACAGGTCGGCGTACGTGGCGCCCAGCTGGGTGCCGTAGGAGAAGCCGAACCAGCGCATCTTGTCCTGCCCCAGCACGGCACGGGCGATGTCGTGGTCGCGGGCGGCCTCGTCGGTGGAGACGTGGGCGGAGAGCTCGCCGGAGTTGTCGCGGCAGGCGGCGCCCATCTCCTCGACCGACCGCGTGAGCGCGGCGATGCCCGCCTCGTCGTCGGGGTCGGGATCGGTGTCGATGAAGGCGTCGAACCGCTCGTCGGTCAGGCACTCCAGGGGCGTGCTCTCGCCAACGCCGCGCGGGTCGACGCCGATGACGTCGTTCGTGCGCCGCAGGTCGTCGGGCAGCTCGCTCGCGAGGTAGCCGACGAAGTCGAGCGCCGAGCCGCCCGGACCACCGGGGTTCGTGAAGATCGCGGACTCGCGGTCGCCGGTGGCCGGGACGCGGCGCACGGCCAGGCGGAGCGTCTCGCCGTCGGGACGGGCGTAGTCCACCGGGACCTCGATCGTGGTGCAGCGGTCTTCGCGGCAGTCGCGCCACGTGGGCTTCTGGGCGTAGAACCGCTCGAGGCCCGCCGGGGCGGTCTCGCCCGTGGGCTTGGGGTCGGGGGCCGGTCGATCGATCAGGAACAGCGCGCTGACCGCACCCGCGACCAGCGCGACCACGAGCACGGAGACCAGCGCGATCACGGTGAAGCGCCTCATCCGAGGAACCTCGACATCATGTGCTCGAGCGCCAGCTGGGGCGCCGCGTTGGCCTGGAGCGCGTCGCGGCAGGCCACGATCGCGTCGATCGACCCCAGCGTGCCCTCGGGCGTCGTGCGCGCGGCCATCGTGGCGATGTCGTCGGCGACGTCGGCGTTGATCGCCTCGGCGTCGGTGCCGAGCTGCAGCGTCAGCACGTCGCGCTGGAAGGACAGCAGGTCGAGGAGCACGCCGTCGATGGCGTCGCGCGCCATCCGCTTGCGCCGCCGCTCCTGCTCCTTGGTGAGGGAGGACAGCGCGCCCGCGTACCCGGCGGGACGACGGCCCCGCTCCTCGACGCCCCACGACTCCTGGAGGTTCGACAGCTCGCGGGCGTCGAGCACGTCGCAGCGCTCCTTGGCCCGGGCCGTGGCCTCCTGGTCGATCCGCTGGGCGGCGCGGAAGCAGTCGCCCAGGCCGCGCAACCCGACCGGCAGCGACAGGATCTCGGCCCGCCGGCGACGGGCGTCGGGATCGCGCGCGAGCCCGCGCGCCCGGCCGATGTGTCCCTGGGCGGCGGCCGCCGCCCGCCGGGCGACGTCGAGCTCGATGCCGTCGCGCTCGTGCAGCAGCTGGGCGATCGCCGAGGCGGGAGGGGTGCGCAGGAGCACGGGACGGCACCGCGACCGGATCGTCATGATGACGTCCTCCACGGCGGGCGCGCACAGCAGCCACACCGTGCCCGGCGCCGGCTCCTCGATCGCCTTCAGCAGCGCGTTGGCGGCCTGGTCGGTGAGCCGGTCGGCATCCTCCACCACGAGGATCTGGTAGCGCCCCTGCGACGGGTGCAGCGCCGCGCGCCGGACCGCGTCGCGAGCCGCGTCGACGCCGATGCTGAGCCCGTCGGTGTTGATGACGGCGATGTCCGGATGGCTGCCGGCCGCCGCGGTGACGCACGAGCGGCACGTGCCGCAGCCACCGTTCTCGCACTGCAGGGCCGTGGCGAACGCGATCGCGGCGTTGGAACGCCCTGAGCCGGGCGGCCCGGTGAACAGCCAGGCGTGGGTCATCTGCCCGGCCACGGCGGAGCCCAGGGTGGCGACGACGTCGTCCTGTCCGACGAGCTCGGCCCAGACGGGCGCCGTCACGCCTCGACTCCTCGGGCCTGGGCCAGCCACGGCCCGACGGCGGCGACGACCCGGTCGTGGATCGCCTCGGGCGACTCGCTCGCGTCGAGCACGACGTAGTGCGCGGGATCGGCCGCCGCGAGGTCGAGGAAGTGCTGGCGCACGCGCTCGTGGAACTCCACCGGCTCGCCCTCGATCCGGTCGGGCTCGCCGGCCCGGCCGAGGCCGATCCGCGGATCGACGTCGAGCACGACCGTGAGGTGCGGCCGGAGGTCGGCGGTGGCCCAGCGGGCCAGCGACTCGAGCTCGCCGACGTGCAGGGCGCGTCCGGCGCCCTGGTAGGCGAGCGTGGAGTCGACGTAGCGGTCGGTGATGACCACCGCCCCGTCGGCCAGGGCCGGAAGGATCAGGGTGTCGACGTGCTCGGCCTTGTCGGCGGCGTAGATCAGGGCCTCGGTGCGAGGCGAGAGATCGCCCGTGGCCGGATCCAGCACGATCGAGCGCAGCATCGCGCCGACCCCGGTGCCCCCGGGCTCACGGGTGAGCAGCGCGGTCTTTCCCTGACTCTCGACCCACGTGGCGAGCAGGTGCGACTGCGTGGACTTGCCCGATCCCTCGCCGCCCTCGAACGCGACGAAGACGCCGACCTCGGTGACGAGGGGGTCGTCCGTTGGCTGCATGGGGCGAGCCTAGTCGGCGCAGCCGACACCCGGACCGATGGTGCGCGGGACCCGCGCTACTCGACCGTCTCGAGGTCGGGACCGAGCAGGAAGCTGTGGGTGAAGCCCGCGATCGCCGCGCCGAGCACCGGCGCGAGGATGAAGATCCACACCTGCATGAGCGCGTCGCTGCCGGCGAACCAGGCCACGCCCAGCGATCGCGCCGGGTTCACCGAGGTGTTGGAGACCGGGATGCTGATGAGGTGGATCAGGGTCAGCGACAGGCCGATCGAGAGCCCCGCGAAGCCCACGGCCGCGCGCTTGGCCGTGGCGCCGAGGATCACGTAGAGGAAGACGGCCGTCAGCACGACCTCGATGAGCGCCACCGAGAGCAGGTTGTAGCCCATCGGCGAGCGGTCGCCGTAGCCGTTCGTGGCGAAGCCGGACTCGACCGCGTCGAACCCGCCGTCGATGCCCCGGGCGATCACCAGCAGCACGGCGCCGGCCACGGTGGCGCCCGCCACCTGCGCGACGACGTACCCCGGCAGGTCCTTCCACGCGAAGCGCTTGGCCATCGCGAGGCCCACCGAGACCGCCGGGTTGAAGTGCCCGCCGGAGACGTGGCCGAACGCATAGGCGCCGGTGAGGACGGTGAGGCCGAAGGCGAACGCCACGCCCAGCCACCCCACCCCGACCGCCATCTGCGCGTCGGCGGGGATCGCGGTCGCGGCGAAGATCGCCGTGCCACAGCCGCCGAAGACCAGCCAGAAGGTGCCGAGCCCTTCGGCGCCCAGCCGCTGAGCCATCGTGTACGTCGGGATCTCGATCATGGCCTGCTCCGATCGGTGAAGACTGTCTTCACCGTAGGGCACGATCGAGGTCGCGGGCGAGACCTTGGCCCGCGTCCGGGTCAGGACTTCTTCGCCGGCGTCTTCTTCGTGGTCTTCTTCGCGGCGGTCTTCTTGGCCGTGGTCTTCTTCGCGGCCGGCTTCTTCGTGGCCTTCTTGGTCGTCTTCTTGGCGCCCTTCTTGGCGGGCCCCTTCGCGCGACGCTCGGCGAGCAGCTCCACCGCACGCTCGTGCGTCAGGGTGGCGATGTCGTCGTCCTTGCGCAACGTGGCGTTGTACTCACCGTCGGTGACGTAGGCGCCGAAGCGACCGTCCTTGGCCACGATCGGCTGGCCGCTCGTGGGGTCCTCGCCCAGCTCCTTGAGGGGAGCGGCGGCGGCACGACGACCGTAGGTCTTGGGCTGGGCGTAGATGGCCCGCGCCTGCTCCTCGGTGATCGTGAGCAGCTGCTCCTCGCTCTCCAGCGAGCGCGAGTCGGTGCCCTTCTTCAGGTAGGGCCCGTAGCGACCGTTCTGCGCCGTGATCTCCTGGCCCTCGGCGTCGGTGCCGACCACGCGCGGCAGCGTCAGCAGGCGCACCGCGTCCTCGAGGGTGACCGAGTCGAGGTCCATCGACTTGAACAGGCTCGCCGTGCGCGGCTTGGCGCTCTTCTTGGCGTCCTCGGGCAGCGCCTCGGTGACGTAGGGACCGTAGCGGCCGTTCCGGACCACGACCTCCAGGCCGGTCTCGGGGTGGGTGCCCAGCACCTTCTCCATGCCGGCCGGGGTGGCCAGCAGCTCCTTGGCCTTCTCGAGCGTGAGCTCGTCCGGGGGCAGGTCCTCGGGCACGTTGGCGCGGGTGGGCTGCTCGCCGCCGTCCTTCGCCGCGACCATCGGCGGGCCCTCGACGTAGGGGCCGTACCGGCCGACGCGCACGGCGATGTCCTCGCCGAGGTCGAACGTGGCCAGGCCACGCGCGTCGATCTCGGGGAGGTTGTCCACGAGCCGCTTCAGGCCGGTGTCGTTCTCGTTCTCGCCGGCCCAGAAGGCCTCGAGGACGGACACACGGTTCTCGCGGCCGTGCGAGATCTCGTCGAGCACGCCCTCGAGCTCGGCGGTGAACTCGTACTGCACGAGGCGCGGGAAGTGCTGCTCCATCAGGCGGATCACGCTGAACGCGACCCAGGCCGGCACCAGCGCCGTGCCCTTCTTGTAGACGTAGCCGCGGTTCTGGATCGTGTTGACGATCGAGGCGTAGGTGGAGGGACGGCCGATCTCGCGGTCCTCCAGCTCCTTGATGAGGCTGGCCTCGGTGTAGCGCGCCGGGGGCTTGGTCTGGTGGCCCGCGGCCGCCAGCTCGACCGCGGTGACGCGGTCGCCCTCGGAGAGGTTGGGCAGCTTCGTCTGCTGGTCGTCGCCCTCGGCGTCGGGGTCCTCGGTGGACTCGACGTACGCCTTGAGGAAGCCGTGGAAGGTGATCGTGCGGCCGGACGCGCCGAACTCGACGTCGCGACCGTCCTCGGTGGCCGCGCCGATGCGGATCGACACCGAGTTGCCCTTCGCGTCGGCCATCTGCGAAGCGATCGTGCGCTTCCAGATCAGCTCGTACAGCTTGAGCTCGTCGCCCGACAGGCCGGTCTGCTTCGGGGTGCGGAAGCTCTCGCCGGCGGGGCGGATCGCCTCGTGCGCCTCCTGGGCGTTCTTGACCTTGGAGGTGTAGACGCGCGGCTGGTCGGGGAGGTAGTCGGCTCCGTAGAGCTCCTTGACCTGGGCGCGCGCGGCCTTGAGCGCCGTCTGCGAGAGCGTGACGGAGTCGGTGCGCATGTAGGTGATGTAGCCGCCCTCGTACAGCTTCTGGGCGATCGACATCGTGCGCTGGGCGCCGAAGCCGTGCTTGCGCGAGCCCTCCTGCTGCAGCGTGGTGGTGCGGAACGGCGCGTAGGGCCGGCGCGTGTAGGGCTTGGACTCCACCGAGCGGACCGCGAACTCGCGACCCTCCAGCGCGGTGGCGAGGCCGGCGGCCGTGGGCTCGTCGAGGTGGACGACGTCGCCCTTGAGGGTGCCGGTGCTGTCGAAGTTCGAACCCGAGGCGACGCGCTTGCCGTCGACCGTGGCCAGCTTGGCCGGGAAGCGCGAGGGCTCCTTGTCGCAGCCGAAGGTGGCCTCGAGGTCCCAGTAGGAGGCGGTGCGGAACGCCATCCGGTCGCGCTCGCGCTCGACGACGAGGCGGGTGGCGACGGACTGCACGCGGCCGGCGGACAGGCCGCTCATGACCTTCTTCCACAGGACCGGGCTGATCTCGTAGCCGTAGAGGCGGTCGAGGATGCGGCGGGTCTCCTGCGCGTCGACGAGGTCCTGGTCGATGTCGCGAGGGTTGGCGATCGCGCGGTCGATCGCCTCCTTCGTGATCTCGTTGAAGGCGATGCGCTTCACCGGGACCTTCGGCTTGAGCTCATCGAAGAGGTGCCACGCGATGGCCTCGCCCTCGCGGTCCTCATCCGTCGCCAGGACGAGCTCGTCGGCGTCCTTCAGGAGCCGCTTCAGCTCGGTGATCTGCTTCTTCTTGTCGGCGGGGACGACGTAGACCGGCTCGAACCGGTTGTCGACGTCGACGCCCAGCCGTGCCCAGGACTCACCCTTGTACTTGGCGGGGATCTGGTCGGCTCCCTGAGGCAGGTCGCGGATGTGGCCGACCGAGGAGGAGACGACGTAGCCGTCCCCCAGGTACGCGGCGATGCTGCGCACCTTGTTGGGCGACTCGACGATCACCAGTGATGTCACGTTGGGTTCCTCCGAGCAGGCCGAATGGGGATGTGGGGCCGTGGGAGGCCCACCGTAGCGCTTCCTGTCAACCATTTTTCTCACCGGCCTCAGCCGTGGAAGAATCCCGCGAGTGGAGAAGGTGACCTACGGGGACGTGCTCAGGTCGCCCGGAACGGTACCCCTTTACATCGCGGCCTTCCTCGCGCGAATCCCGCTGATGGCCCTGCCGCTCGTCCTCACGCTGCTCGTCGTCGAGGGCCTGGACGGCAGCTACGGACAGGCCGGGCTGATCGCCGCCGCCGAGACGGTGGGAGCCGCGATCGGCGCCCCGTGGCGCGGTCGCCTGATCGACCGGCTGGGCCTGCGCCGGGCGTTGCTCCCGTCGATCGCGGTGCTCTTCGTCGTCTACCCGCTCGCGGCCGTCTCCACCTATCTGTGGCTGCTCCCGCTGGCGTTCGTCGCCGGGCTGTTCATCGCCCCGGTGCACTCGATCGTGCGGATCTCGCTCGCCGCGAGGCTGCCCTCGAGTCATCACCGCAGCGCCTTCGCGCTGGACTCGGTGTGCGCGGAGGCCTCCTTCATCATCGGTCCGGCCGCGGCGGGCGCTCTCGTCGTGGCCGCCTCCCCGCAGGTGGCGTTGGTGGCGGTCGCCGGCACGGTTGCGATCGGCCTCGGCATCCTGTGGCGGCTCGACCCGCCCACCCGCAGCGCCGACTCGGTGGCCGTGGCCCGTGAGCCCGGCACGCGCTGGCTCACCACCGACCTGGTGTTCCTCTTCCTCATCTCCGGCGGCGCGATGATCGCACTCATGGCCACCGACCTGGGCATCATCGCCGTCCTGCGCGAGCTCGACGCGGTCGGGCTGGTCGGCGTGGTCTACCTCGGCTGGGGACTCTCCTCCCTCGTGGGTGGGCTGATCTACGGCGCCCGGCCCGCGTCGATCCGTCCTTCCTATCTGTTGCTGGCGATGGGCGTCCTGACGATCCCGATCGGCATCGCCCACACGCCGTGGGTCCTGGCCGTCGCGTGCATCCCGGCTGGTCTGCTCTGCGCGCCGATCATGACTGCGTGCAGCGAGTGGATCGCCAAGCTCACCGACGAGGCGTGGCGGGGCGAGGCGATGGGCTACCAGGCCACGGCGTTCACGGTCGGCGGGGCGGTCGCGGCACCGCTCATCGGCCTGGCCATCGACCACGAGGGAGCGGCGGCCGGATTCGCGGTCGGCGGCGGTGCGGCCCTGCTCATCGCCCTGGGGTCCCTGGCGGCCCAGCGCTCGCGTCGCCCGGCCGAGGTCAGCGAGACCTGAGCGCTCAGGCGATCAGGAAGCCGTCGGCGACGAGCTCGGCGACGACCGGGGCGTACGTGCTCCTGACCTGCGCGGCGTCCTGGTCGAGCAGCTGGGCGATCGCGTCGAGGATCTGCCCCGCCGTGAGGTCGCCGTCGCTGGCCGACAGCAGGCCGGCCTCGATCGTGTCGAGCTGACGCGAGGCGCGCAGCCCCGACAGCCGCAGGGCGCGGATCACGGCCGGGTCGGGCGCCCCGACGGGACCGGCCGTCTCCTGCCCCACGTCGTCGCCGACGCGCCAGCGCCGGTCGAGCACGTCGCCGGCGTCGAGCGCGTCGGTGCGCCCGGCCCACGCCGCGAACTCGGGGCCGACGGGCTGGGCGACCGGACCCGTGTACTCCTCGATCCGCACCTGCGGCACGGCGCGACCGGCCTTCCGCAGGGTGATCCAGCCGAAGCCCATGGCCTCGATCCGCTGCTCGGCGAACCACGTGAGCCACCGGTCGTAGCGCTCGCGGTGGCCGTCGCCGTGGCGCAGGCCCGCGTCGGCCAGCCACATCTCGGCGTACTCGGGCAGGTCGACGCGCTCGCGCTGCACGACCCAGGCGTCCAGGCCGGTGGGCTCGATCCAAGCGCCGAGCCGCTCCTGCCACGGGACGCCGTCCTCGTGGATCCACGCCGCGAGCACCTGGCACCAGCCGCCGTCGTTCAGGTGGGCGTCGGCCTGCGTGACGATGCGCCGCACGACCTCGTCGCCCGGGAACCCGGTCTCGCGGTAGACCAGCCGGTCGCCCTCGGGCGGCGAGACGACGAACGGCGGGTTCGTGCTGATCAGGTCGAACCGCTCGCCCTCGACCGGATCGAAGAGGCTGCCGTCGCGCACGTCGACGTCGATCCCGTTGAGCGCCGCGGTGAGTCGCGTGAGCTCGACGGCGCGGGCGTTCACGTCGGTGGCGATGACCTCGCGGGCGTGGGTGGCCAGGTGCAGCGCCTGGACCCCGCACCCGGTGCCGAGGTCGAGCGCGCGGCCGACCTCGGGGCGCACCGTCAGCTGCGCGAGGGAGGAGGAGGCCTCGCTGATGCCGAGCACGTACGACGGATCGCGCGGGTTCTCGCGACCGTCGAGGCCGGGCGTCAGGTCGCAGACGACCCACCAGTCGTGCTCCTCGTCGCCGTACGGACGCAGGTCGAGCAGGGCGCGGGCGTCGTCTCCGTCGACCTCGACGAGGCCGAGCGCGCGTGCCGACTCCCAGGCGGCGCCGAAGGCCGACTCGGCGTGAGCTCGCGGGACGACGGCCTGCAGCTGGAACAGCCGGACCAGGGTCGAGAGAGCCGAGCCGTCGGTGGTCGCGCGGAGTCCGGGCGTGGTCTCGTTGCGGGCGAGGGCGCGCCAGGCGGCCTCGCCGAGCACGCCGTAGACGGCGTCGACGGTGAACCCCGCGATCGCCTCGCGGAGCCTGCCGACGTCCGGGCCCGTCACGGTCAGGAGACCAGCTCGTCGATCGAGGTGTGCAGCCCGAAGACCTTGTCCAGGCCGGTGATCGCGAAGATGCGCAAAAGTCGCTCGCTGGTGCAGATGATGTCGAGGGAGCCGTTGTCGGCGCGCACGCGCTTCAGGGCCCCGACGAGCACGCCCAGTCCCGTCGAGTCGAGGAATGCGACGTTCTCGATGTCGATGACCAACCGGGTGTGTCCGTCGTCGATCGCTCCGACGACGACTTCGCGAAGGCGCGGCGCGGTGTAGACATCGATCTCCCCCGCGACCTCGACCACGTGGAACGGAGGTGACTCCCGTTCGGTGAGCGTGAGATCCATGTCCGAATTCAATCATCCGGGGCCGCTTCTCCCCAGTCGAATGCGCGCGCCGGGCCTGTCAGGTGCGTGCGGGAGACTTCTGTCCATGCCCCTGCACCCCGTTCTCGCCCGCCATGCGGAGCGGCTCGTGCACGTGCAGCACCACCCCGCGGTGGAGCCCGTCGTCGAGCCGTGGCCCGCCTGGATCGACCCCGAGGTCCGCGAGCTGTTCGCCGCCGAGGGCGCCGAGGTCCTGTGGGGGCACCAGGCCGAGGCCCTCGCGGCCCTGTACGACCGGCGCCACGTCGTGGTCTCCACCGGCACCGCGTCGGGCAAGTCGCTCGTCTACCAGGCGGCGGCGCTCCAGGCGCTGCGCGAGGGCCGTGGCGGCTCGGGGCTCACGGGTGCCCGGCGACCGTCGGTGCTCTACCTCGCGCCCACCAAGGCACTCGCGGCCGACCAGCTGCGCCGACTTCCCACCGGAGTGCCCGGCCTGCGGCCCGCCACGGTGGACGGCGACAACAGCCGCGAGGAGCGCAGCTGGGCACGGGACCACGCGAACTGGGTGCTGGCCAATCCCGACATCCTGCACCGCACGATCCTCCCCCAGCACGACCGCTGGGCCCGCCTGCTGGCCGGTCTGCGCGTGGTCGTGATCGACGAGTGCCACCACTACCGCGGGGTCTTCGGTGCGCACGTCGCCCTGATCCTGCGCCGACTCCGGCGAATCTGCCGGCACTACGGCGCCGACCCCCTGTTCGTGCTGTCCTCGGCCACGGTGGCCGAGCCGGCGGCGTCGGCCGAGCGGCTCATCGGCGCTCCGGTCACCGCCGTCACCGAGGACGCCTCGCCCCACGCCGCGCGCACCGTGGCCTTCTGGCAGCCGCCCCTGCAGGCAGCGCGCGACGACGGGGTGGAGGTGCGCCGGTCCGCGGGGTCGGAGGCCGCCGACCTGCTGACCGACTTCGTCGTGGGAGGCACCCGCACCCTCGTGTTCGTGCGCTCGCGCCGCGGTGCCGAGCAGCTGGCCATGGCCACGTCGCGGGCGCTGGCCGAGGTGGAGCCCGAGCTCGCCGGGCGGGTGGCCACCTACCGCGGCGGCTACCTCCCGGAGGAGCGCCGCGAGCTGGAGGGCCGATTGCGCTCGGGCGACCTGCTCGGCCTGGCCAGCACCAACGCCCTCGAGCTGGGCATCGACATCGCCGGGCTGGACGCCGTCGTGACCGTCGGCTTCCCCGGCACCCGGGCAGCCCTTTGGCAGCAGTGGGGGCGTGCGGGACGCGCCGGCGTCGACTCGGTGGGTGTCATGATCGCCCGCGACGACCCGCTCGACTCGTTCCTCGTGCACCATCCCGAGGCGGTCCTCGGGGCGCCGGTCGAGGCCACCGTGTTCGACCCCGAGAACCCCTACGTGCTCGGCCCGCACCTCGCCGCCGCCGCGCAGGAGCTGCCGCTCACCGAGGCCGACTTCGGCCCCTTCGGCCCGCGTGCCGCCGAGGGGGTCGCCGCGCTCGAGGCCGCCGGCATGCTGCGTCGCCGCGCTGCCGGATGGTTCTGGACCAGCCGCGAGCGCGCCGCCGACCTGGCCGACATCCGCTCCGCCGGTGGGCACCCCGTGCAGATCGTCGAGGGCAGCACCGGGCGCCTCGTCGGCACCGTCGACGCCGGGTCCGCCGACGCCGAGGTGCACGAGGGGGCGATCTACGTGCACCGCGGCGAGGACCACCTCGTCGAGTCCTACGACCCCGAGCAGGGTGCCGCCGTGGTCCGGCGCGCCGACGTGCACCACACCACGAGCGCGCGCAGCTCCACCGCCGTGACGGTCATCGAGGAGCGCCGCCGGGTGGAGTGGGGCCCGGCCACCGTGGCCTTCGGCGACGTCGAGGTGGCCAGCCAGGTGGTCGGCTACCAGATCCGCGACCGCAGCACGGGTCGCGTGATCGGCGAGGAGCCCCTCGAGCTGCCCGAGCGGACCCTGCCCACCGCGGCCGTCTGGTGGACGCTTGACCCCGACGTCGCCGGCGCGCTGATGGATCCCGAGCTGCTGCCCGGTGCGGCGCACGCCGCGGAGCACGCCGCGATCGGCATCCTGCCCCTGCTGGCCACGTGCGACCGCTGGGACATCGGCGGGCTGTCCACGGCCTACCACCCCGACACGGGCCGGCTCACGGTGTTCGTCCACGACGGCCATCGCGGCGGCGCCGGGTTCGCCGAGCGTGGGTACGAGCAGATGGCCGCGTGGCTCCGGATGACCCGTCAGACCATCGCCGACTGCCCCTGCCGCGACGGGTGTCCGTCGTGCGTCGTGTCGCCCAAGTGCGGCAACGGGAACCACCCGCTCGACAAGGCCGGAGCGGTTCTGCTGCTCGACGCCGTGCTGTCGTCCGCACCCGCCTGAACGGCGACCGCGATTGGCACTTCTTGGCCTCGGATGCAAGGGTTGACAGGTTTGCACACCACCCTTTCCGACCATGAGAGGTAGTTACTGATGCCCAGCGGCACCGATCGAACCACCACCGACATCTTCGAACCGGAGGTGGAACACCGGCCAGAATCCGCGCTCGACCGCGTCGTCTTCGGCGTCGCTGCCGCACTCGCCCTGGTCGTCGTGCTGTGGGGCATCATCGACCAGGCCTCGCTCGGCGACCGTGCCTCGCAGGCCCAGTCGTGGGTGATCGAGTACACCGGTTGGCTCTTCGTCATGTCGACCACCGGATTCGTGGTGTTCGCGATCTGGCTGGCCGCCAGCCGCTACGGCAAGATCCCGCTGGGCCAGGACGGTGAGCGTCCGGAGTTCCGGACCACCTCGTGGATCGCGATGATGTTCAGCGCGGGCATGGGCATCGGCCTGATGTTCTGGGGCGTCGCCGAGCCGCTGACGTTCTACCTCGCCCCGCCGCCCGACACGGCCGCGGCCGGCTCCGACGCCGCCGTCCAGGTGGCGATGTCGCAGACCCTGTTCCACTGGACGCTTCACCCGTGGGCCGTCTACGCGGTCGTCGGCCTGGCGATCGGCTACGGCACGTTCCGTCTCGGTCGCCCGCAGCTCATCTCGGCCGCGTTCACCCGGGTGCTGGGCCGCCGCCAGACCGAGGGCCCGATCGGCAAGGCCATCGACATCATGGCCATCTTCGCCACGCTGTTCGGCTCGGCCGCCTCGCTGGGCCTGGGCGCCCTGCAGATCGGTGCCGGCATCGAGCACAACGGGTGGGTCGAGTCCGTCGGCGAGACGCTCGTCGTCTCGATCATCGTGGTGCTGACGATCCTGTTCATCCTCTCGGCCGTGTCCGGTGTCGCCAAGGGCATCCAGTGGCTCTCGAACATCAACATGGTGCTGGCGCTCGCCCTCGCGGCCTTCGTCTTCATTGCCGGCCCCACGCTGATGATGCTCAACCTCATCCCCACGTCGATCGCCGACTACGTGGCCTTCCTGCCCGAGATGGCCGGACGCACCAACGCCAGCGGTGGCGACGACCTGGCCGACTGGCTCGGCGCGTGGACGATCTTCTACTGGGCCTGGTGGGTCTCCTGGACCCCCTTCGTGGGCATGTTCATCGCCCGCATCAGCCGGGGCCGCACGATCCGTCAGTTCGTCACCGGCGTGCTGCTGGTGCCCAGCATCGTCAGCCTCATCTGGTTCGCCATCTTCGGCGGCGCGGGCATCAGCGAGGCCGACGCGATCTCCGGCGGCGAGTCGTCGGTGAACTCGAACTACGCCCTGTTCGACCTGCTGCAGCAGTACCCGGTCCCGGCGATCACGACGGTGCTCGTGATGATCCTCGTGGGCATCTTCTTCGTGTCGGGCGCCGATGCCGCCTCGCTCGTGATGGGCACCCTGTCGCAGCGCGGCTCGATCCACCCGTCGACGTGGACCGTCGTCTTCTGGGGTGGCCTGACCGGCGCCGTGGCGGCCATCATGCTGCTCATCGCCGACCCGGGCGACCCGGTGGCCCTGCAGGGTCTCCAGGCGCTGACCATCGTGGCGGCGCTGCCGTTCCTGCTGGTGATGGTGCTGCTGTGCGTGTCGCTCTACCGCGACCTGCGCCGCGACCCGATCATCCTGCGCGAGGACCTGGGCCAGACCCTCGTCGAGGACGCCGTCCTGGCCGGCGTCGAGCAGCACGGTGAGGACTTCGCCCTCGTGTTCGAGGAGACGACCCCCACCGAGGACGACGCGAACGAGCTCGACGCGAACGAGCTCGACGCGGCCGAGCTCGACGCCACCGAGGACGCTCAGAAGTAGTCCTGGGGCTCCGCCCCCGCCGGTCCTCACTCGAGGTACCAGGCGGGGGCGGCCCGGGCCCGCTGGTCGGACATCCAGCGTCCGATCCACCAGCGCGGGCCCACGGCCCGTGCGGTGACCGTGGCGACGTCGGCGTCCATGCGGCACGCCCGCAGCCGGGCGCCGTTCCCGGCCGCCACCGAGCGGGCGACGCCACAGGGCTCCTCCCCCTCGACGCTGGCACGCGACGCGGCGAGTGCCGACAGGTCGGCGGCGGCCGCGGCCTGCTGCCGCAACGAGACGGCCAGCGCGACCTGCAGGCACGTGAACGCCACCAGGCTCAGCAGCGCGACGACGGCGGCGGCCTGCACCGTGGCCGAGCCGCGATCCGACCTCATTCGACCACCGCCACGGAACGACCCTCGAGATCGAGGCGGACCTGCGGCACGAGCGGCAGCCGCGCCCGGTACCTCACCGTGACGCCGGCCCGGCCGTCCTCGAGCGACACTCGGAAGCGCGCGCCGGGCACGGCCCGCTCGACCGCGCGCCGCGCCTCGTCCGGCGGCTGACCGCGAGCGATGAGTCGCGCCGCCTCGCGCGACGCGTCGGACACCCGCATCTGCGTGACACCCAGCGAGACGACCCACACGAGGACGAAGGCGACGAGCACGACGAACGGCAGCACGACCACGGTCTCGGCGGTGACCATGCCGCGCTCGTCGCGCCTCACCACGGCCATCGGACGAGGTCGGTCAGGGGCGAGGCGAATGCCCGCGTGAGCTGCTGGGCGACGAAGTCGTGCGCCCATCGACCGACGACCGCCTCGGGGCCCCCGAGGATGACGCCCGCGATGGTGACGGCGCCGAGGGCGCCCACGGCGTATTCGGCCGTGACCTGGCCCCGCTCGCTCGTGGCGGTTCGGTGAGGACGATGCATGTCCCTCCTCCGGGATCGGGCGGCCGCGGCACCCGGGTGGGTGCCGCGGCCACGGGGTCAGAACGGCAGCAGGTCGGGGATCCGGCTGATGAGGTCCTGCACCAGCTCGCCGAACCACTCGGACTGGCCGACCTTCACCAGGACGCCGCCGATCGTGCAGGCGCCCAGCGTTCCGACGGCGTACTCCGACGTGCTCATCCCCCGCTCGTCGGCTCGGTCGGCGTGGCGGCGCAGGGCGGTGATCAACTTCATGGGAGTCCTTCCAACGGATGATGTGACACCCGAAGATGGGCTGCTGCGCCGCGGATGTGCGGGGGTCGCGGCGGGCTGGGGACAACCCGCGCGGGCCGGCGCCCACATGGGGACAAGTCAGAACCGGACCGACCCCAGGACCGCCAGCACGGTGGGCGCCACGCCGACCAGGACGAACGCCGGCAGCAGGCACAGCCCCATCGGAAGGGTGGTGCGGACACCCACCCTTCCCACCGCCTCACGCCGTTGCGCGCGATCGGCACGCCGGAGGTCCTCGGCGGCGTCGCGGATCAGCGGGACGACGGCTGCTCCGGACGCCTCCGCCCGCGCGAAGGCCCGTCCCACCGGCTCCAGGACGTCGCCGTCGAGGGACCTCCACGCCGTGGCCGGGTCGGCCGCGAGACGCACCCGGTGGGCGAGGGCCGAGAGCTCGTGTCCCACGGGACCCGGCGTCTGCCTCGCGACCGACAGGACGGCCTCGTGCGGCGACCGGCCCGCCGCGAGGACCGCCGCCACCAGGTCGAGCGCCAGCGGGGCGCCCCGGACGAGCAGGACCCTGTGCCGCGACTCGCGCGAGGACTCCCAGCGCCCCACGTGCCGGCGCACCAGGGGTGCGACCGCGACGCCGGCCAGGAGGCCGACGGCTCCGAAGAGGATCCAGCCGGCCACCGGGACGCAGGCCGCGACGAGCACGGCGCGGTCGAGCCGCCGCGGCGTGGCGTCACGACGGAGCCGTCGGCGGCGACGGCGCGCCGGACCGGGCCACACCAGCAGCAGCGCTCCCGCGACCAGCAGGCCCGCGGTCATCCGCCGGCCTCGAGGAGGTCGGCGATCCGCTCGATCCACAGCACTCCGGCCACCGCGAAGGCGACGCCGAGCGCGACACAGAGTGCCCCGGCGGCCGTGGTGGTGACGACCCGCAACGGGTCGACCCCGAGCCCGGTGCCCAGGCCGAGCCCCAGGGGCGGCATCGCGACCACCAGCAGTGCGGTTGCCCGGGCCGGGGCCACACCGGCGGCCAGCTCGCGGTCGAGCTCGCGCTCCTCCCGCGCCGCCTCGCGCACCCGCTCCAGCGTGTCCGCGAGGGGTACGCCGCACGTCTGCGACACCGCCCAGGCCCGGCCGAGCGACCCGATCGAGCCGGCACCCGGGCGGCGGCCGACCTCCAGCAGGGCGGCCGCCACATCGCCCCCGGTCGTCGCCGCCATCGCGGCGGGGCGCAGAATCGGCGCCTCACTCTCGAGTCGTTGAACGGCCAGGGCCGGAGGGATCCCGCTGCGGAGCTCGCCGACCAGACCATCGATCACCACCTGGCACTCGTCCCGGACGGCGAGGCGGGCGAGACGGGCCCGCGACCGGGCGAACCGGACGCCGGCGGCCACGGCCACCGCCGTCCCGGTCCAGGCCAGGATCGTGGGCGCTGGGGGCAGCATGGCCAGGCTGAGCGCCGAGCCGAGGCCCGCCAGCGCGACGAAGGTGCGTGGACCCGGCCGACGTCGGGCGCTCCGCTCAGTGCGCAGGCGCACCCAGGACCACGGCGGCCGCCAGACCAGCGCCGCGGCCACCGCCAGCAGCGCCCCGAGCTCCCTCACGGGTCGACGGCCCTGCCGCGGTGGACCCGCACCCGCGGTCGCACGATCAACCGGCCACGTGGGTCGGTGCCGAGGTCGGCCAGCGCGGCGACCTCACGCCGCCCGTCGCCGTGGCGGACAACGTGGACGACGGCGTCGAGTCCCGCGGCGACCTGGGCGTGGACCGCGTCGCGACTGAGCCCGGCGGCAATGCCGAGCGCCTCCATCCGGGCCGGTACGTCGTCGGGTGCGTTCGCGTGCACCGTGCCGCAGCCACCTTCGTGACCGGTGTTGAGCGCGGCCAGGAGATCGACGACCTCGGCACCGCGCACCTCGCCCACCACGATCCGGTCGGGGCGCATGCGCAGGGCCTGGCGGACGAGGTCGCGCAGGCCGACCGTGCCCGCTCCCTCGACGTTCGGCGGTCGGGCGACGAGCCCGACCACATGCGGGTGTCGCGGGCGCAGCTCGTCGGAGTCCTCGACCACCACGATCCGCTGCTCGACCGGCACGAGTCCGAGGAGGGCGGCCAGCACCGTGGTCTTCCCGGTCCCCGTGCCGCCCGTGACGAGGAAGCTGCGGCGGGTGGCGACGAGCTCGCGCAGCGCGGCGGCCATCGGCGGTGCGACGGAGCCGCCCGCCTCGAGCTCGGCCAACGTCATCGCGCGCCGTGGCGGCACGCGCAGCGAGATCACCGTGCCAGTGCGGGCCACCGGCGAGAGCACGGCGTGCAGCCGGGTGCCGTCACCGAGCCGGCCGTCGACCCACGGCGAGGCGTCGTCCAGCCGCCGTCCTGCAGTGGCGGCGAGCCGCTGGGCCAGGCGGCGCACCGTGGGCTCGTCGGCGAAGGTGACGTCGGGCCGCAGCACCAGTCCGTCGCCCGCGTCGACGTAGACCCCGTCGGCGCCGTTGACGAGGACGTCGGTGACGCCAGGCAGATCGAGCAGCGGCTGCAGCACGCCGGCACCGAGCACCTCGCTGCGGAGCTGCTCGACGATGCCGAGCACCGTGGTGGTCCCCCACAGCTGGTCCTCGGCGCGCAACGCCTCGGCCACCGAGTGCGGCGTGGGCTCGGCCCCCGATGCGGCCAGCCGTCGGCGGACCCGTTCGACCACCTCGGGACGGACGCCGCTCACCGCAGCCCGACCGTGTCGAGCACCCGGCGCGCCGCGCCCACCACGGTGCGGGCGTGGATCGGGCCGAGACCGTGCTCGAGGTCGGCCGCCAGCCGACGCGAGGTGCCGAGGTCGGCCAGCACGGGCAGACCCAGCTCCTTGCCGACGGCGGCTGCCGGCATCCCCGACGGGGCGGCGCGGGTGACGATCGCGACCGCACCCGACCATGACGCGAGCCTGTCGACGAGGGCGCGCGCCGCGACGAGGCCGCGGAGCCGGCGTGGCACGACGACCACGGTGAGCACGGATCGCGACACCAGCTCGCGACCGAGGTCGTCGAGGTGCCGGGGCACGTCGGCGACCACGACGTCGAACCCCCGCATCGCGGCACTGATCACCGGTGCGCTGCCGTGGACCGGTCGACCGGCCCGGCCGAACGACACGAGCGCGAGGCCGCGGTGCACGGGCAGGTTCTCGACGAGCTCGGCCGCACCCACGTGGCCCACCGCCCCGTCGAGGTCGTTCCAGCGCGACCCGTCGACGGCCTCGGCACCCGTGACGAGATCGAGCCCGCCTCCCATCGGGTCGCCGTCGACGAGCACCGGCCTGAGGTCGCGCCGGACCGCCAGTCCGGCGGCGGCCGCGGCCAGCGTGGACGCACCGACCCCGCCGCAGGCCCCGACCACCGCGATCGCGCACGCCTCCCCGGAGCCGTCGAGCGCGCGCACCAGGGCCCCCACGATCGCGGCGTCCTCGTCGTCGGCCAGCACGTCGCGCGCGCCCAGGTCGAGGGCGGGACGCCAGGCCTCCCTCGGATCTCCGGCGACGACGACCACCTCGTCCCGCCGCGGCAGGTCGACCGCGAGCAGCGAGTCGAGGCTGCGCGCGTCGACCAGCACGGCCGAGGCCGACCGCCACGCGCGGCGGACGTCCTGGGCCACAGCCAGGGTCTCGGGCTCGCGCCCGGCGGCCGCGCACCAACGCCGCGCACTCTCCGCGAAGGACTCGTCGTGGGTGACCACCAGGGGTGCGGCGGGAGGTTCGCGTACGTCCATGGCTCCACCCTCGTGAACCAGAAGGCGGAGCGGGAGGGGTCGCGCGGGGCCTGTGGACGGCGCGACGAGTGTGACGCAGCGTGTGGACGAATGTCCGCATCCTGCGGGTGCCACCGCCTACGCTGGAGCACATGGCGACTCCCGCGGGACGTCCCGCCGCGTTCTTCGACCTCGACAAGACCATCATCGCGAGGTCCAGCACGCTTGCCTTCAGCAAGTCCCTGTTCGCCGAGGGACTGCTCAGCCGGCGCGCCGTCCTGCGCAGCGCCTACGCCCAGCTCGTCTTCAGCACCGGCGGTGCCGACCACGACATGCTGGAGCGGATGCGCGACGAGATCAGCGCGATGGTCACCGGCTGGGACGCCGTCACCGTGCGCCAGATCGTGCGCGAGGCACTGCACGACGTGATCGAGCCGCTGGTCTACTCCGAGGCGCTCGACCTCATCGAGGAGCACCGCGAGGCGGGTCACGACGTCATCATCGTGTCGGCGTCCGGGTCCGAGATGGTCGAGCCGATCGCCGAGATGCTGGGCGCCACGCACGCGATCGCCACCCGGCTCGAGGAGATCGACGGTCGCTACTCGGGGAAGGTCCTGCACTACTCGTACGGGCCCAACAAGGTCACCGCGATGCGCGAGCTGGCCGAGCTCGAGGGGTACGACCTCGACCACAGCTTCGGCTACTCCGACTCCGAGACCGACATCCCCATGCTGGAGGCGGTCGGCCACCCGTTCGCCGTCAATCCGGACAAGGGCCTGCGCCGCCGCGCCGTCGAGGAGGGCTGGCCGATCCTGACCTTCGAGCGGCCCACGGCGCTGCGCTCGCGCCTCGTCCCCGAGACCACCACGGGCAAGGCGATGGCGCTCGGCGGGATCGCGGCCTCCGCCTCGCTGCTGGCCCTGGGGATCACGGCGGCGATCCGTCGCCGTCCTCGCGAAGCCCTGTGATCCAAAGTCCTTGTGATTCAGGTCACGGTGAGGCACGCTGGAGAGAGAATTCCAGAGCAGTCCGCATCCAGGTACCCACGCGGCGATCTCCCTTCCACAGGGCAATCGCAGACGGGACACCCGCCGTCGTTCGCGCGATGCCGGCCCCGAGGCGATGATTGACGAAGGCACGCTTGGTAGCCGAGATGCGGACTTCCACGACGGCGTCGGGCCCGCCCCGACGCCGTCGTCCTGTGCCCCGACCCGGAAGCCTCAGCGCGAGGCGAGCGGAGAGGCCTCGGCACCGCGCGTGAAGGCCTCGGCCGCGTACAGCAGCCAGCGGTGGACGCCCGTCTCCTCGGCCCCGTAGCCCGCGAGTGCCGCGAAGTAGTCGGGAGCCGCGGCCACGTGACCGGCCTCCGGCACCGTGACGGACGCGGGATCCACCCCGCGCGCGAGCATCACGAGCCGCTCGGCGGCCCGCCCCACGACGCCGTTGTGCGAGACGAACGCGCCCGCGGAGGCGATCTCGGCATGCACGAGGGCGGCCACCACGAGGGCCGGCGCCTCGGTCTTCGCGCCCAGCAGCGAGGCCAGCTGGGTCAGCCGCGCCGTCCCGGCCGGGTTCACGGGGCGGCCGAGGTCGTCGTCGGGCACCGAGCCGGCGGCGGCGAGTGCGTGCATCCGGGCCATCGCCTGCACCGGCGAGCGCTGCCACGTGGGCAGCAGGCCGAGCAGCTCGGTGGACAGCCGCACGGCCGCGCGAGCCGTGGCGTCGCCACCGCCCGAGGCGAGCTCGTCGAGCTCGCACTCGCTGCCCTCCAGCGTGGCCGTGGCCCACGCGCCGATCAGCAGGGATCGCGCGGTGTCGTCGGGCGTGCTGCGGCGCAGGCCGCGGTCACGCAGGACGGCGTCCATCCCGTCGCGAGCGGCGCGGAACGCCGACGGAACGCCCTCGAGGGACGCGGCTGCGATGAAGGGATCTGACACGCAGGCAGCGTACCCAGCACGCCTCCGGGCCCCGGGCGTGACCGGCGGTAGCCTCGGAGCGTGGACGTCATCCCCGCAGCGCGCGCGGCCAAGTGGATGGTGGGCGACCGCCTCTCCACGGTGCTGCACCTCGGGGACGGCGGCCTGGCCTACGAGCTCGCCGAGCAGGGCCACGACGTCACCGTCCTGGGCGACGACGTCGAGCAGGTGCGCAACCCCGACCTGTCGTACATCCGCTCCGGCGGCGACCGGCTGCCGCTTCGCTCGAACACCTTCGACGTCGTGATCACCCCGTTCTTCGAGGAGTCGCCCTCCGCGCTGGCCGAGTACGCGCGGGTGCTGGTCCCCGGTGGGCTGCTGTCGAGCATGAGCCGGCGCTACGACGACTCCATCCCCTGGATGCGTCGCCTGCGGGCGATCACGGGCGACCGCGACGCCCCCGAGCCGGCTGTCGACACGTTCTCGGCGTCGGGGCTGTTCGGTCCCCCCGAGGTCGAGGTGTTCAACGCCTGGGAGGAGCTCGACCTCGCCCACCTGCTGCGCTTCGCCGAGCAGACCCGGCGCCCGACCGTGCCGGAGTCGGCGCTCGGTGCGGTGCACGACCTGTGGCGCGAGTACGCGTCGGGCGCCGCGAAGCTGCGCCTGCGTCACGAGACCCGGTGCGTTCGCGCCGTCGTGGACAAGTCCGCGCTGGCCGGCGAGCCGGATCCGCCGGACGCGATCCTGCTCTCCCTGGACTGACGTGAGCCCTCTCGACGCCGGGATCGCGGTGGCGGTCGTCGCCGTGCTGGCCGGCCTGGCCCTGCTCACCCGGTGGGTGCTGCTGAGCCGGCGGCGCAGCCTGGGCTCGGCCGAGGACCGCGCCACCTACGAGACCCTGCACACCGCGGCCCTCGCTGCACCCGCGCTGCGCTCGGGACTCGACGCCGAGAGCGTGGGCCGGGCCCTGCCCCACCTGCGCCAGCTGATCGGCGCGCCGACGGTGGGCATCACCGACACCCACGGGCCCCTCGGCTGGGCCGGACGCGACGAGACCGAGCGCACCGCGAACCTCGTCGCCGTGGCCCTCAAGCACGGGCGCACGCAGGCGTCGAACCGCGTCATCGTCGCGCCGCTCTCGGTGGAGGGCAGGGTCGTCGGCAGCATCGTGGTGGTCGACGAGAGCGCCTCGGCGGGCCTCGCGCGCACCGCGACCGAGGTGGCCGGCTGGGTCTCCAGCCAGCTGGAGCTGGCCGAGCTGTCCGCGTCGCGCACGGCACTGATGGAGGCCGAGCTGCGGGCGCTGCGCGCACAGATCTCGCCCCACTTCATCTACAACTCCCTCGGCGCGATCGCCTCCTTCGTGCGCACCGACCCCGAGCGGGCCCGCGAGCTCCTGCTCGAGTTCGCCGACTTCACCCGGTACTCGTTCCGCCAGCACGGCGACTACACGACCCTCGCCGAGGAGCTGCGGTCGATCGAGCGCTACCTCGTGCTGGAGAAGGCGCGGTTCGGCGACCGCCTGCGCGTGATCACCCGGGTGGCTCCCGAGGTGCTCAGCCTGACCGTCCCCTTCCTCACGGTGCAGCCCCTCGTGGAGAACGCGGTGCGCCACGGTCTCGAGCGCAAGCCGGGCCCGGGCACGCTCACGGTGATCGCCGAGGACGCCGGCACGGAGTGTGTCATCTCGATCGAGGACGACGGCGTGGGCTCGGACCCCGAGACCGTGCGCGCCGCCCTGGCGGGGCGCACGAGCTCGCCGTCGGTGGGCCTGGCGAACGTGGACGAGCGACTGCGCACGGTCTACGGGAACGACCACGGCCTCGTCGTGGAGACGGCGCCCGGGATGGGCACGAAGGTCACGCTGCGGATCCCGAAGTTCACTCCGACCACGGTCGACTGACGATCCGTAGACTTGACCGGTGAGGTTTCTCAACGATCTGCAGCCCAGCCACGACCTGACGTACAACGACGTCTTCATGGTTCCCGGTCGATCCGACGTGGCATCGCGCTTCGACGTCGATCTGTCCACCGCCGACGGCACCGGTGCCACCCTGCCGCTCGTGGTGTCCAACATGACCGCCGTCTCGGGGCGCCGCATGGCCGAGACGGTCGCCCGCCGCGGCGGCATCGCGATCCTGCCGCAGGACATCCCCCTCGACATCGTGGCCGACACCGTCGCGCGGGTGAAGGCGGCCCACACCGTCTTCGACACCCCCGTGGTGCTGACGCCGAACATGACCGTCGGCGAGGCGCTGAGCCTCGTGCCGAAGCGCGCCCACGGTGGCGCCGTCGTGGTCGAGTCGCTGAGCGGCCCCGAGCTGAAGGTCGTCGGCGTCTTCACGCCGCACCTGGCCCACGAGATCGACCGCTTCGCCCAGGTGCGCGAGGTCATGCTGACCGACCCGTTCGTGCTGCAGGCCGACGGCGACGTGCGCGAGATGTTCAACCTGCTGTCCGAGCAGCACGTGCCCTTCGCCCCCGTCGTCGACGGCGGTGCGCTCGTGGGCGTGCTCACCCGCAAGGGCGCGCTGCGCTCCACGATCTACACCCCGGCCACCGACCCCGACGGCCGGCTCGTCGCCGGCGGGGCGATCGGCATCAACGGCGACGTCCGGGGCAAGGCCCAGGCGCTCGTCGAGGTCGGCGTCGACGTGCTCGTCGTCGACACCGCCCACGGCCACCAGGCGAAGATGTTCGACGCACTGCCGCTCGTGCGCGAGGTCCGCGACGCCCACGAGGCCGCCACGGGGCGTCGCGTGCCCATCGCCGCCGGCAACGTGGTGTCGGCCGAGGGCGCTCGCGACCTCGTCGCCGCCGGCGCCGACATCGTCAAGGTCGGCGTGGGCCCCGGCGCGATGTGCACCACCCGCATGGCCACCGGCGTCGGCCGGCCCCAGTTCTCGGCCGTCCTCGAGTGTGCCGCCGCCGTCCGGGAGCTCGGCGCGCACGTGTGGGCCGACGGCGGCGTCCGCTGGCCCCGCGACGTCGCGCTGGCGCTCGCCGCCGGGGCGGGCAGCGTGATGATCGGCTCGTGGTTCGCCGGCACGCACGAGAGTCCCGGCGACCTGAAGTTCGGCCCCGACGGCCGCGAGTACAAGGAGTCCTTCGGCATGGCCTCGTCGCGCGCGGTGGCGAACCGCACGCGCGACGCCGCCGGCTTCGAGCGCGCCCGGATGGCGCTGTTCGAGGAGGGCATCTCGACGTCCCGGATGTTCCTCGATCCCGAGGCCCCCGGCGTGGAGGACCTGATCGACCAGATCACCGCGGGCGTGCGCTCGTCGTTCACGTACGCCGGCGCCCGGACCCTTCCTGAGTTCGCCGACCGCGCCACCGTGGGCCTGCAGTCCAGCGCCGGCTACGACGAGGGCCGCCCCCTGCACGCCTCCTGGTGAGGATGCAGGGGCGCGGCCCCGCTCAGTGCGCGCCGACCGAGACGATCTCGTTCGGCACGCCCGGCAGCTCCACACTCCGGGCGACCCGGCCCGCGGCCAGGTCGATCTCGTGCACCGTCGAAGCCCCGGGCTCGGTCACCCAGGCCGTGTCGCCGTCGACGGCGAGGGTCGGGCGGGGACGCTGCCAGTCGAGCGGCTCGGTCCACGCGTCGATGACGACGATCCGGTCGGTGACCTTCCCCGTCTGGGGGTCGATCACGTGCAGGGCGCCGTCCGTGCCCAGCACGAGCGCCTCCCCCGCCGGGCCGCGGCCGAGCGACCGGAACGTGTAGCTCGTGCCGAGGTCGACCAGGCGCAGCTCGCGGGTCTCCGTGTCGATCAGGCTGATCCGCTCGGGACGCTCGAGCTCGGCGTCCGCGTCCACCTTGTAGTCACCGAGGACCACCGGCGAGGCGGGGCTGCCCGCCTGGTTGCCGATCCGGCCGTACGCGTCGGGGCTCGAGATCTTCGTGATCGTGCCGTGGTCGACCACGACCACGCCGTCCTCGCAGCCGACCACGGCGCGGCCGTCCGCGGCCGTCGCCTCGCCGTGGACGCCGGGGCAGTCGTCCGTGCGCGCCTGCTCCGAGCCGTCGACGCCCTCGCGCAGGACGACCGTCGAGCGGCTGTCCGCGGTGCCCTCGGTGTGCATGAGGTCGCCGCCCAGGTTCACCGCCACGCCGTGGTGCGGGTCGGGCGTCTCGGTGGTCTCGAGCACCTTCGTCGGGTCCTGCGAGTCGAGCACCCGGATCGAGCCGTCGCCGTCCCCGAAGAGCACCGTCCGGCCGTCGCTGACCGTGACGTGGCCGGGCTCGGCGGCCTCGAACGTCTCGCCGAACGTCGGATCTCCCGTCACGCGGTGGTGCGCGTGGTCGCCGTGCGCCTCCGCCTCCACGCCCGTGTCGAGCAGGCGGAACCCGTCCTCGGTCGAGACGAACGCGTGCTGGCCGTCCCCTGCGGCGTTGACGCGTGTGAAGCCCGCGGCGGGCAGGGCGCCCACGGGCTCCAGGGTGTCGCGCTCCAGCACGAGCACCTCGTCCTCGGTCGTCACCACGAGCCGGGGCCCGGAGACCTCACGGCCCTCGTGCTCGTCGGCCTCCTCGGGACTGCCCGAACCGGCCTCACCGCACGCGGCCAGCACCGAGCCCGCCACCAGCACCGCCAGGGCGAGGCGCCCCTGTCGCCATCTCGTCATCGTCAGCTCCTTTTGAGAATGAATGTCATTCCCATTAGAACACGACGACGCGGCCCCACTCCGCTAGGGCATCGGGAGAGGGAGTCAGCGCAGGATGAGGTCGAGCCCGCGGGCGAAGGAGGCGTCGAGGTCGGGATCCTCGGCGAGGATGCCGATCTGCGCGGCCTGGCGGTGCATCTGGGTGGCCTGGGTGTGGCCGAACACGTAGAGCAACAGGGTGCGGGCGAGGTCGGGCGTCGTGAGCTCCGCCAGCTCGTTCTCGATGCGCGAGTCGCCGAGCCGGAAGGCCGAGGCGGTGGCCACCACGTCGGCCCCGTCGCGCACGGCCAGCATCGCCTCGCGCAACGCGTGGGCCGCCTTCGCGGGGTCGTCACCGACCTCGACACCGGCCACGATCCGGTCGGCCATCAGGGCCAGCAGCGTCTGCTTGTCCGGAACGTGGTGATAGAGCGCGCTGGGCTGCACCCCGAGCTCGCTCGCGACGCGTCGCATCGAGCAGAACTCGAGGCCGAACGCATCGAGCACGCGCAGCGCGCCGGAGACCACGTCATCACGGGTGTTGGCCATGACGCCACCTTATCGGCTAGCCTGAACACCGTTCAGGTGAACACCGTTCAGGAGACGACATGACCACGACCACCAGCACCCGCCGCCGCCTCACCGGCACCGACCTCGCGCTCATCGCGGCCTTCGCGGCACTCATCGCCGCGTGCGCGCTGCTCCCGGCGATCAACGTGGGTGCCGGCATCGTGCCGATCACCCTGCAGACCTTCGCCGTCCTGCTCTCCGGCGCCGTGCTGGGCGCCAAGCGCGGCTTCCTGGCGGTCCTGCTCTACCTCGCGATGGGCGCGGCGGGCCTTCCGGTCTTCTCGGGCGGAGCCGCCGGGCTCGCCGTATTCGCCGGCCCCACGATGGGCTACCTCATCGGCTTCCCGTTCGCCGCCGCGCTGTGCGGGTTCATCGTCGAGCGCCTGCCGCGCGACAAGATCGCGACGAGCATCCCGCTGATCTTCCTCGCCGGCCTCTTCTCCAGCGCCGTGCTGATCCACACCCTGGGCATCCTGGGCCTGGTCTGGCGCGCCGACATGAGCCTGGAGGCTGCGTTCAAGGTCGATGTCGTGTTCTGGCCCGGCGACGTCATCAAGAACCTCGCCATGGCCACGGTCGCCACCGCCGTGCACCGCGCGTTCCCCGACCTGCTCCCCGCACGCCGTAAGTGATCGAGCTCGTCGAGGCCGCCGTCGAGGGGCGGCTGGCGCCGACCTCCGTCCGGCTCACCGAGCGACGGGTCGCGATCATCGGCTCGAACGGCTCGGGCAAGTCCACCCTCGCCCGGCTCGTCAACGGACTCGTCGAGCCGACGAGTGGGCACGTGGCGCTCGACGGCCTCGACACGCGCCGCGACGGACGTGAGGTCCGCAGGCGCGTCGGCTTCGTCTTCACCGACCCGTCGGCCCAGCTGGTCATGCCGACGGTGGCCGAGGACGTCGCGCTCTCGCTGCGCAAGCGCCACCGCGACAAGGCCGAGCGCGAGCGGGCCGTCACGGCGGTGCTCGAGCGCTTCGGACTGGCCGATCTCGCGCTGCGCAGCGTGCACGCGCTCTCGGGCGGCCAGCGCCAGCTGCTCGCGATCGCCACCGTCCTGGCGACCGATCCCGACGTCCTCGTCGCCGACGAGCCGACCACCCTCCTCGACCTGGCCAACACCCGCCGCGTCGGTGAGGTGCTGCTGGGCCTGCCCCAGCAGCTCGTCCTGGTGACCCACGACCTCGACCTCGCCGCGCAGTGCGACCGGGCCCTGGTCGTGCACGAGGGCCGGGTGGCGTTCGACGGGCCGGCCTCGGCGGCGGTCGACCACTACCGGGCGCTCGTGTCGTGAGCACTCCTCTGGGGCTGTACCAGCCGGGGACCTCCCCGCTGCACCGGCTGTCCCCCGGACCGAAGCTGGTCGGCCTGTTCCTGCTCGCCATCGCGGTCCTGGTCACCAAGGGGCCGTGGACGGGCGTGGGATTCGTCCTGCTCACGATCGCGCTGGCCGCACTCGGGAGCCTGTCGCCGGGCTCCGTCCTGCGGGCGCTGCGGCCGTTCCTCGTCGTGGCGGTCCTGCTGCTGGCCTTCAACGCCTGGCAGAACGGGTGGCCGCGCGCCGTCGAGGTGGTCGCCGACCTGACGGCCCTGATCCTGGCCGCCACGGTGCTGACCGCCACCACGGCCGTGAACGACCTGCTGGACACGATCGTGCGCTCCCTGGGACCGTTCCGCCGCCTCGGCGTCGACCCCGACCGCGTGGGCCTGACGTTCTCCCTCATGCTGCGCGCGCTTCCCGGCACGATCGAGCTGGCAGCCGAGACCCGCGACGCCGCCCGGGCTCGCGGCCTCGACCGCAGCATCCGGGCCCGCACGATCCCGCTCGTCCTGCGCGTGGTCGCGCGTGCCCGCGACACCGGGGACGCGCTGCATGCCCGTGGGGTGCTCGACTGACCGTCCGGTCCTCCGGCGCGACATCCCGCAGAGTGACTAGGCTCACTCCCATGGCGCGCGCACTGCGGACGCTGGTGGTCGACGACGAGCAACCGGTGCTGGACGAGTTGGTCTGGCTGCTCGGCCGCGACGACCGGATCGGCACGATCGACACGGCTCGGTCCGGGACCGAGGCCCTGCGCCGACTCGACGCCGGCGACATCGACCTGCTGTTCCTCGACATCGCGATGCCCGGACTCACCGGCATCGACATCGCGCGCCTGCTCGGCCGGTTCAAGTCGCCCCCGCAGATCATCTTCGTCACGGCGCACGACGCCCACGCCGTGGAGGCCTTCGACCTCAACGCCGTGGACTACCTGCTCAAGCCGATCCGCGAGGAGCGCCTGCGCGAGAGCGTGCGCCGCGCCGTGGCCGACTCCGACCCCGGGGGCGCCGACTCCGACGACACGATCGCGGTCGAGCTGGCCGGGGTCACCCGGTTCGTGTCGCGCTCCAAGGTCACCCACGCCGAGGCCCAGGGCGACTACGTCCGGCTGCACACGCTGGACGGCGCCAGCCACCTCATCCGCACGCCGCTGACCTCGCTCGCCGAGGACTGGGCCGACGCCGGCTTCCTGCGCATCCACCGCAGCATCGCGGTGAACCGCGCCCACATCCTCGAGGTTCGGATGTCCTCCGGCCGGGCCAGCGTGGTGGTCCCGGCGGCCGGCGGCACCACCACCGAGCTGCAGGTCGCGCGGCGCCACACCCGCGCCCTGCGCGAGCTGATCGGCGAGCACACGCCGTGACCGAGGAGCCACGGGAGTCCGGCCGGGTCCGGATCACCAGCCCCCTCTCGAGCGCTCCGGCGCACGTCCGCAGCACGGTGGGCCAGGAGATCGACGAGGCCACCGGCGTCGGCGAGGTCTACATGCAGTCGCTCATCCGGTCGCAGCTGCGCGCGGCCGCGACCGTGACGATCACGCTGCTGCTCACCGTCGTGAGCCTGCCGCTGGTCTTCTCCTGGGTACCCGGCCTCAACGACAGCCGCGTCCTCGGCATCCCGGTGCCGTGGCTCGTGCTCGGCGGCGGCGTCCATGCGGGCCTGATCCTGCTCGGCTGGCTTTACGTGCGTCACGTCGAGCGCGTCGAGCGGCTCTTCGCCCTGCTGGTCGAACCGGGCGACACCCTGTCATGAGCCCCACCTGGGGGATCGTCGCGGTCGCGCTCGTCTCGATCGCCACCCTCGCGATCGGCGCGTTCGGGCTGCGGATCAGCCGCACCACGAGCGACTTCTACGTCGCGTCCCGCTCGGTCTCCCCGGCACTGAACGGCTCGGCGATCAGCGGCGAGTACCTCTCGGCGGCCTCGTACCTGGGGATCGCGGGCCTCGTCCTGGTCAACGGCGCGGACATGCTCTGGTACTCCATCGGCTGGACGTCGGGGTACCTGCTCCTGCTGGTGTTCGTGGCGGCTCCCCTGCGCCGCTCGGGGGCCTACACGATCCCCGACTTCGCCCAGGTGCGGCTGCAGTCGGTGGCGGTGCGCCGGGTCTCGACCGCCCTCGTCGTGGCGGTCGGCTGGCTCTACCTGCTGCCGCAGTTCCAGGGCGCCGGCCTGACCCTGGAGGCCGTGCTGGCCGCCCCGCGCTGGGTCGGCACCGTGCTGGTGGCCGTCATCGTGACGCTCAACGTCGTGCTCGGCGGGATGCGCTCGATCACCTTCGTCCAGGCGTTCCAGTACTGGCTGAAGCTGACCGCCCTGCTGATCCCGCTGATGTTCCTGCTGCTGGCCTGGTCGCGCGACGGGCGCCCGGCGGCGCAGGCCCCCAGCGACTGGTGGATCCCGCTCGGCGACGCCAACCCCCAGACCATGTACTCGACCTACGCCGTGATCGTGGCGACCTTCCTGGGCACGATGGGCCTGCCCCACGTGGTGGTGCGCTACTACACCAACCCGGACGGGCACGCGGCGCGCCGGACCACCCTCATCGTGCTCGGCCTCGTCTCGGTCTTCTACCTGCTGCCGACCTTCTACGGCGTCCTCGGCCGGATCTACGCGAGCGACCTCATCGACTCCGGCCGCGCCGACACGGTGGCGCTCGAGCTGCCGAGCCGGCTCATCGAGGGCACGGCGGGCGAGCTGCTGACGGCCCTGGTGACGGCCGGGGCGTTCGCGGCCTTCCTGTCCACGTCGTCGGGCGTGACGATGGCCATGGCCGGCGTGGTCGGACAGGGCCTCAGCAACCACGCGCCGTGGCGGGGCCGGCTCTCCTCGATCGCCGCCCTGCGGATCGCCGCGGCGGCCTGCGTGGCGGTGCCCCTGCTGCTGGCGTTCGTCGCCGAGCCGATCCCGGTGGCCAGCTCGGTGGTGTTCGCGTTCGCGCTGGCGGCCTCGACCTTCTGCCCGCTGCTCGTGCTGGGGATCTGGTGGCGCGGCCTCACGTCCGCGGGCGCCATCGCGGGCCTGATCGGCGGTGGCGTGTGCGCCGGGGCGGCCCCTTTCGTGACGCTCGCGCTCGACGTGGAGGGCTGGTGGGGCACGCTCATGAGCCAGCCGGCGGTCTGGTCGGTGCCGGTGGGCTTCGGCCTGATGGTGGGCGTCTCCCTGGCGACCCGGGCGCGGGTGCCGGCGAACGTCGGCCGCACGATGGTGCGCCTGCACACGCCGGAGCGCGTGCAGGTGGACCGCCGGTTCTGAGTCAGACGCTGCGCGAGGTGTCGAGGCGGTCGAACGCGTCGAGCACGTCGCCGACCGAGGGCTTCTCGATCGTGGTCACCGCGACCGCCCGGCCCTCGCGCTCCTGGCGCAGGTGGCGCTTGACGGTGGACGTGGAGCAGCCCAGGCGTTGCGCCAGCTCGCGGCAGGTCTCGTCGGGATGGGCCTTGCGGGCGCCGATCACCTCGGCGTGGTCGACCGGGCCGCCCCCGACACGTGCGGTGCCGTAGGGACTGGAGTCGAAGCGCACCTCGATGCCGAGCTCGCGGCGCATCGTGCGACGCTCGGCCTCGCTGGTGCACGCGACGAACCCCAGGACGTCGACCTCGACCACCGAGCGGTAGAGGCAGTCGGCGAGAACGTCGCAGCCCGCACAGCGGCGGTGGGCGGCGGCTCGCTTGACGAGGTAGTCACGCCATTGCTCGACGGTGACGTCGCGACGCGCCGGCGGGGACAAGAGGATCTCGTCCTGGTACATCTCCGGCGACACGGCACACGGTGGGAGTGTCGGCCTCATTGCCATCTCCGATCCTGCAGGTGACCCCAGTCTAGAGGTACATTCCCCCGGTTTCGGAAGGTGTGACTCGTTCGGTTGTCGCGCCGTCCTCGCCGGCACCTCCCGGCAGTGCCAGGCGCATGTTCTGCAGCTGGCTCTGGGCCTGCACCTGCTGGGCGTACAGCGCGGCCTGGATGCCGTGGAAGAGGCCCTCGAGCCAGCCCACCAACTGGGCCTGGGCGACACGCAGCTCGGCGTCGCTGGGCGCCTCGGCGTCGAACGGCAGGCTGAGCCGCTCGAGCTCGTCCACCAGCTCGGGGGCCAGGCCGTCCTTCAGCTCGTCGATCGACTGGTGGTGGATCTCGCGGAGGCGGGCGCGGCTGGCCTCGTCGAGCGGCGCCGCCTTCACCTCTTCGAGGAGCTGGCGGATCATGCCGCCGATGCGCATGACCTTCGCCGGCTGCTCCACGAGGTCGGTCAAGGGCGTGCGCGTCGGCTCCGCGGCAGCGGGGACGGGCTGGCCCTGGGGGTCGATGATCCGGTCGTCGGTCATGCGCCCCACCCTAGGCCGGGAGACCACGGGGCGCGGCCCGGACCTCAGGCCCTGACGTCGAGGACGACCTTGCCCACGTGCGACGACTCCTCGAGGATGCGGTGCGCGTCGGCCACCCGCGAGAGGGGCACGGTCTCGTGCACCACGGGCCCGAGGGTGCCGTCCTCGATGAGCGGCCAGACCTTCTCCACGAGCTCGGCCATGATCGCGGCCTTCTCCTCGACGGGCCGGAATCGCAGGGACGTCGCCGCGATGCTGCCCTGCTTCGCCAGGAGCGCACCCAGGTTCAGCTCGCCCTTGCGGCCGCCCTGCATGCCGATCACGACGATGCGCCCGCCGCGGGCGAGCGAGGCGACGTTCTGGGCGAGGTACTTCCCGCCGATGATGTCGAGCACGACGTCGACCCCGCCGAGGTCCTGGCACGTCTCCACGAAGTCGTCCTCGCGGTAGTTCACCACCGCGTCGGCGCCCAGGCGGCGGACCACCTCGGCCTTCTCCTCGCTGCCGACCGTGGTGACCACGGTGGCCCCGAAGGCCTTGGCCAGCTGGATCGCCGTGGTGCCGATGCCGCTCGCACCACCGTGGACGAGCAACTTATCGCCCTCGCGCAGGCCGGCGAGCATGAAGACGTTGGACCAGACGGTCGCGTAGGTCTCGGCGATCGCGGCGGCCGTGATCAGTGAGGTCCCGACGGGGACGGGCACCACCTGCCCGGCCGGCGCCACCACCCGCTCGGCGTAGCCGCCACCGCTCAGCAGGACGCAGACCTCGTCCCCGGGGGCCAGTCCGGTGACGCCCTCACCGAGCTCCTCGACGACGCCGGAGCACTCCAACCCGAGGACGTCGGTGATGCCGGGCGGCGGCGGGTAGTGGCCCTGGCGCTGCAGCAGGTCGGCGCGATTGACGCCGGCGGCGGCGACCCGGACCGCGACCTCGCCAGGGCCGGGCTCCGGATCGGGGAGATCGGCGACGACGAGGCTGTCGGGGCCTCCGGGCTCTTCGACGATGACGGCTCGCATGTGCTCCACGGTAGTGACCGGCACACTGGACCTCATGCAGGTGACGCTCGTCCAGCTGGCCGCCACCCTCGACTCGGCCGCCAACCGTGCCCAGGTGGAGGCGCGGCTCAGTGATCTCGACGGCTCCGGGCTCGTGGTGCTGCCCGAGGCGACGATGCACGACTTCGGCCCCGCCGACCACGACCTCGCGGCCGTCGCCGAGCCCCTGGACGGCCCGTTCGTCGACCTGATCGCGCGCGAGGCCAGGCGCCTCGGATCCACGATCGTGGCGGGGATGTTCGAGCGCACGGACGATCTCCCGTACAACACGCTCGTCGTGGTCGGTCCCGACGGCGGTCTCGCCGCGACCTACCGCAAGATCCACCTCTACGACTCGTTCGGCTACCGGGAGTCCGAGCGGCTGAGGGCCGGCGCGATCGAGCCCGTCGTCGTGCCCGTGGAGGACCTCAGCGTCGGTCTGATGACCTGCTACGACCTGCGGTTCCCCGAGCTGGCGCGCGCGCTGGTCGACCGCGGCGCGGACGCGTTGGTCGTCCCGGCGGCGTGGGTGGCCGGCGAGCACAAGGCCGAGCACTGGCGCACGCTGCTGCGTGCCCGCGCCATCGAGAACACCGTGTGGGTGGCCGCGGCAGGCCAGGGCGGCTCTCGCTACACGGGCCGTTCCTTGGTCGTCGATCCGTGGGGAACTATCGTGGAGGAAGCCGCCGGGGGGGACGAGCTGGTCACTGCGCAGGTCGCGGTGGACGCCGTTCGCGCTTCCCGCGACGTGAACCCGTCGCTCGCCAACCGGAGGATGTCCACACCGTGACGACTGCCCCGCCGGGCCGACGCCGCCTCGACACGTCGGTCCCGACCCCCTACGAGGTCGCGACTCGTGAGCCGCGCGTCGACTCGCCGCGCTGGTCGCGCCTGCTCATGATCGCCACGTTCGTCGCGTGGGCGTGCAGCACCGCCGGGGCCGCGTCCGCGATCGCCGACGTCGGCGCTCCGTCGTGGCTGTGGCGGCCGTCGGCGGCCGTGCTGCTCGTGGCGTTCGCGGTCATGCTGACGCACCGCGTCGGCGGGTACATGCGCATCTGGGTGTCCCTGTCGCTCCTGCTGTCCGCGGCCGCCCTGCTGAGCGGGGTCAACGCGCTGCTCGCCGCGGCCGCCGGGACGACGGCGGTCCTCTCCGCCGTGTCCGCCGTCGTCTTCACCCGGCCGGCCGCGTCGGTCGTGCAGGTCCTGCGCGAGTACGCCGTGATGCTGATCCTCGCGCTCAGCGGCGCGGTGGGCGTCGCGGCATGGAACGCACCGGTCGAGGTGCGCCCCTTCGGCCTCATGGTCATGGCCGTCTCGGTCACGCTCGCCATCTCGATCGTCTGGCGCCTCGGGTCGGGCCTGCACGGCTTCGGCCGCAGCCACCTCAAGCTGCTCGTCGTGGTGGCCGTGGTCGCGGTGGGCCTGTTCTACTACGGCAGCTTCGTGCGGACGGCGGGCTCCCCGGCGCTGACGAACCTGCTCGACGACACGATCGTGTGGCTGCGCCAGAACATCGGCGGCGTACCGCGCCCGTACGAGTTCCTCATCGGGTTCCCGGCCCTCGTGGTGGGCGTCTCGATGCGGTCGCGGTACCGCGAGGGCTGGTGGGTCTGCGTCTTCGCCGTCGTCGGCACCGTGATCGTCGCGAACTCGCTGATCGATCCGCGCGCGTACCCGTCGTACTTCGCGCTCTCCACGCTCTACAGCGCGATCATCGGCCTCGTGATCGGCCTGGCGATCCGCGCGGTCCTCTTCCGCCCGCGGTCGCGCCGCGCCGCGCGTGCCGTGCAGCAGGCCCAGCGCACCGAGCCCAGCCGCCTCTCGCCGCTGCGCTGAGCCCCTCCGCCCCGCCCCCACTTTTGGAAGCGGATGCACGTTCCCGGGGCCGTGGGACGTGCATCGGCTTCCAAAAGTGGAGGGCTCGGGTCCCACGTCGGGGCGCCGGTGCGGCGGAATGCGAGAATCGACGCAGGTCCCGTCGCCTCGGTGGCGGGCCTGGAGGGGTGCCGGAGTGGCCGATCGGAACCGCCTTGAAAGCGGTCGCTGGCAGCAGTGTCAGCCGCGGGTTCGAATCCCGCCCCCTCTGCGTGACTCGCTATCGACTCGACCGGTCGCACCTCATGGTGCTTGCCGGAGTGTGCTTCATCGTCGCTGCCGCGGGCGTCCTCGTCGCGTTCCTCACCGGGACGGGCAGCGACGTGCGCACCACCGTGACCATCCTCGCCGCGGTCGTCGCGGTGGTCGCGCTGCTCGTGGCCGCCGTCATGAACCTGCGGCCCCCCACCGTGGTCACCCTGGACCCCGCCGGGTTCATCGCCCGCGGGCGCCACGGCGACGTGACGTGGAAGCAGGTCGAGTCGGTCGGCGTCAGCGACGGCATGCTGCGGTTCACCGACGGCACGGGCACCGTCACCGCGTTCCCGCTGTCGCTCGTGGACCGCACCCGGCGTGCCGAGCTCATCCGCGAGGTCTACGACCGCCTCAACCAGGCCAACGGCTACCGGCGCTTCGATCCCACCGAGGGCTGACCTCCGAGGACACCAGCAGACGTGAAAGGTGGGAGCAGGCTGACCTGCTCCCACCTTGGTTGGCGGAACGAGCTCCGCCCTGCCCGGGTCCGTGGACACCAGCAGACGTGAAAGGTGGGAGCAGGCTGACCTGCTCCCACCTTGGTTGGCGGAGATGGAGGGATTTGAACCCTCGAGAGGTTTGAACCTCAACCCGCTTAGCAGGCGGGCGCACTAGGCCACTATGCGACATCTCCAGACAACCGCATCAGGATACCCACCCCGACCCTCAGTCAACGAATCAGGGCGAGCGCTTGATGATCGAGGTGCTCATCTGGTCGAAGTCCTCGGGCAGCTCGGGCAGGGGCGTGGGCGGGTGCGGGTGGGCTCGCATGCCGTCGAGCACGAGGCCACGGATCCGCGCCGCGATCCACTCGTGGTGCTCGGGCGCGAAGGTCCTGACCTCGCCCAGCATGACCGCCACGGCGCTGAGGTCGGAGACGGAGAGGTCCGGGCGGGCGGCACCCTCGTCGATCGCACGGCCGACGAGGTTCCCCAGGGGCTCGATCCATCGCTGGCTCGGGCGATACTCCGGATCGTTGATCGCCTGGCGCCGCATGACCTCCGACACGATGCGCTTGTCGAGGAGCATCCTCATGCACTCGTTGAGCACCAGCTCGATGCCCTCCCAGCCCGACTCCATCTGCACGGCACGGTCCGCCAGGTCGTCGAAGAAGCGGATGTACCGGTCGTAGAGGGCGCGCACGAGCTCGTCGAGCGACGCGAAGTTCCGGTAGAGCGTCCCCGTGCCCACCTTCGCCGTCGCTGCCAGGGTGTGCAGAGGCGCGTCGAGGCCGTTCTCGGCGAAGTACACCTCGGCGGTGTCGATCAGGCGTTCGCGGTTCGCGACGGCATCGCGACGCTGTGGAACGCGGGGGGAATCGTCCATCGTGTCCAACGTACGGGATCGCGGGCAGCACGTCCGGCAGACCCAATTTCCCACCTCACGAGGTCACACGTTAGACTCGTCGAGGCCCGCAAGGGCGCGCGCCCGTAGCTCAACGGATAGAGCATCTGACTACGGATCAGAAGGTTAGGGGTTCGAATCCCTTCGGGCGCACCACCTCCCCCGGTCGACCACCAGGTCGCCGGGGTTCGTCTTTTTCGGCCCTCGAGCCGACCGTGCGCGGATTGTTACCTGACACGCCGTCAGAACATCTGGATGAGCGGCTGCCGACACGTCCGCGTAACGAGCCGTGCCCAGACTCAGGTGGTCCCCGCTCCGCGCCCTCGGGTGCGAGCTTCCCCCACCCGAGAGGGATCACGTGTTCAACCAAAGAGGATGGCGACTCGCCACCGTGGGAGCCCTGCTGGCGCTGCCCCTGGCCGCGGTGCCCGCCCACGCCGACGACGGCGCCCTGGCCTCCGGCGACGACTGGTCGGTCAGCCGCGCCGCCGGTGGCTACCTGGTCACGGTCGACCTGGCCAAGAAGCTGCCCATGGTCTCCGACGCCCCGACGATCGAGGTCGACGGCAAGCCGATTGGCATCGCGACCGAGTCCGCCGACGGCCGCAGCCTGTCCGTCTTCACCGCCGACTCCGCCGTGGTGAAGGCCGACGACATCGAGGCCGGCTGGTTCAGCAAGCCGTCGAGCGCGCCGCTGCGGGCCACCGAGCTGGCCGAGATCGCGGCGGCCGAGCCCGAGCCGCTCGACGCGAACCCCGCCTCGCTGGGCTCCTACGAGCACACCGAGGCCGTCTACAACTTCGGCGCCCAGTCCGTCCCGCTGGCCGCGATCGGCGGCATCCGCGGCGAGCTGCAGGGCAAGGTCTACCTGCCCAAGACCGGCGGCGCGCGCCCCGTGGTGCTGCTGCTCCACGGCCGCCACACCTCCTGCTCCACCGGCACGGCCAACCCGAACCGCTGGCCCTGCGGCGCGAACCAGATCAACATCCCGAGCTTCGCCGGCTACGACGGCACGGCACGGGCGCTGGCCAGCCACGGGTACGCGGTCGTCTCGATCGCCGCCAACGCGATCAACTCCAACGACAACCAGCTCGCGCTGGACCAGGGCGCCCAGGCGCGCGGCCAGCTGCTGCTCGACACCCTCTCGATGCTGAAGAAGGCGAACGAGGGCGCCGAGGTCGTCCACCACGACGCGCAGACCGACGCCGACGTCACGCTGGCGCAGGCCCTGGCGAACCAGGACCCGCTGCCCGGCCTCACCGAGGGCACCGCGGGTCTCTCCCCCGCCGAGCTCGTGGGCCGCTTCGACTTCTCGAACATCGGCATGATGGGCCACTCGCGCGGCGGTGAGGGTGTCACCTCGGCCGCCACGCTCAACCAGGGTCTGGACAAGCCGTGGAAGATCACGTCGATCCTGCCCCTGGCGCCGGTCGACTTCGCCCGCATGACGGTGCCGAACGTGCCGATGAACGTGATCCTGCCCTACTGCGACGGCGACGTCTCGAACCAGCAGGGCCAGCACATGCTCGACGACTCGCGCTACGCGTTCGACGACGACGTGCTGCGCAGCGGCGTGTGGATGATGGGTGCGAACCACAACTTCTACAACACCGTCTGGACGCCCGGGAAGTACGCGTACTCGGTCTCCGACGACTGGGGCGCGACCTCCGCCGACGCGGTCTGCGGCCCGCGCTCGGAGACGAACATCCGACTCAGCGCCGACGCGCAGTACGACGCCGGCACCGCCTACATGGCCGGCTGGTTCCGCCTGACGATGGGCGACGAGAAGCAGTTCCTGCCCATGTTCGACGGCTCCGCCGAGGTGCCCGAGGTGCTGGGCACGCCCGACATCCGCAGCATGTCGACGGCTCCGGCCTCGGCGCGTCAGACGATCGCGTCCTTCGAGTCGCCCAGCTCGCTCGTGCGGGTCCAGGGTGCCGCGACGGCCACGGTCTGCGCGAGTGCCGCGGGTCGCACCGTGACCCAGGTCCTCCCGGCCTGCACGGCCTCGACACTCGGCACGAGCGCCCAGCCGCACTGGACGCCCGCCAGCAACGGCGGCAACGTCCCGGCCACGCCGGTCACGAAGTTCTCGTGGACCGCGCTCGGCACGGGCACGTCGACCATCACGCCCAGCGAGGTGCGCGTCAGCGTTCCCGCGAAGGCGCGCGACGCGTCGAAGTCGGAGCGCCTGTCGGTGAAGGTCGCCGCGGACGACACGGTCGCCAGCAGCACGGCGCTCTCGCTCACCGTCGTCGACGGCACGGGCGCGTCGTTCACCACGCCGGTGGCCGACCTCAACCCGCTGGCCACGACGCGGTTCCCCGCGTCGACCAGCGCGCTGCTGAAGAAGATCATCCTGCAGCAGGTCGACCTCCCGGTCGCCACGCTGGAGACCGCCGGCCTGAAGGTCTCGGACATCCGTGAGGTCCGCTTCGGCGCCCTCGCCGGTCCGGACGCCCTGGCCGCCGGTGGCGTGTTCCTGTCCGACCTCGCGTTCGAGAGCTCGGCCGTGGGCACCGCGGACAGCAAGACCGTCCCGACGATCAACGTCGACGCCCCGAACGTCGACGAGGGCAACGCCCCCGGCACGGCCGACATCGCGGTGTACCTCGACGAGGCGGCCTCGATCCCGGTCACCGGCTACGTGTCGGCGCTCGGCTCGGCCACCGGCCGTGGGGGCATCGCGATGGAGAAGGTCACCTTCGCCCCGGGCGAGACCTGCAAGGTCGTCAGCGCTCCGGTGCTCGGCGACGCGGCCTCCAGCACGACGAACTCCACCTCGGTGAAGGTCTCGGTCATCAACACGGCCGGCGGCGTCCTGGGCACCAACGCCCTCGACTGGCTGGTCGTGCGCGAGGACGACGGCGTCACGGGCTCGGCGACGGCACTGCCGTCGGCCGGCGTCCAGGGCGACGCGTGCGCCGAGCTGGCCGCCAAGGGCCAGCAGGCCGAGGTCTCCGTCAGCGACGCGAAGCCGCAGCCCGGCGAGTCCGTCACGGTCACGGCCGGCGGCTTCCGCTCCGGCGAGGGCGTCACGGTGACCGTCGCCGGGATCGACCCGGTCGTCGCCGTCGCCGACGCGACCGGCGTGGTCAACGCCGTCGTCGCCATCCCGGCCACGGCGGTCCGGGGCACGGCCGAGATCTCGGTCGTGGGCAGCGGCACCGACCGCACGGGCACGGGCTCGCTCGCGGTCCTGGACGCGAGCTCGACGAGCCTGTCGATCTCGCCCGAGGCACCGTCGATCAACGAGCCGGTCACGCTGACGGCCACGGTCGAGGGCGGCGACACCACGGGCTCCGTGGAGTTCCGCGACGGTGACACGGTCCTGGGCACCGGCGAGGTCGTGGACGGCGAGGCCACCCTCGACGTCCCGGGCTTCAAGGCCGGGACCCACGCGATCGTCGCGGAGTTCGCCGAGACCGGCGTCACCGCGGGCTCGACGTCCGGCGCGGTGACCTTCACCCTGGTGAAGGGCAAGCCCACGATGGTGATGTCGCTCTCGAGCGCCTCCACCACCTTCGGGCAGGCCGCGAGGCTGTCGGCGATCGTCGGCGGCGCGGACGGCGGCACCGTCACCTTCCGCTACGGCTCGGTGAGCAGGACCGTCGCGCTGGCCTCGGACGGATCGGCGGCCCTCACGCTGCCGGCCACCCTGAAGCCGGGTCGTCACACGGTCTCCGCCGCGTACGACGGCACCGACCGCACCGACGGCTCCGCGCGGATCTCGTCCACGCTGACCGTGGCGAAGAAGGGCACCACGGCGAGCCTCTCGGCGAAGTCCGTGGTCAAGCCCGGCAAGACCCTGAGCGGCAAGTTCGCCATCCGCGGCGGCGTGGCCGGCGTGGCGCCCACGGGCACCGCCAAGGTCTACGTCGCGAGCGGCAAGGGCGGCTACAAGCTGTCCAGGACCGTGCGGGTCCCGTCCACCGGCAAGGCGTCCTTCACGGTGAAGGCGCCCAAGAAGCGCCAGAGCCTGCGGGTGAAGGTGGTCTACTCCGGTGACGCGAACTACGGCTCGAGCAGCTCGGTCGTGAAGTCGGTGCGCGTGCGCTGACGTTCTGCGGAGCGAGGCCCCGGCAGCAGCTGCTGCCGGGGCCTCGCCCTTTCCGGTGGGCGGGCGTCGAAGTTTCCCCTGTTAACAGGGGAACCCATCGCTATGCGGGGGAAGTTTCCCCCGCATAGCGGCAGGAAACCCCGCTCGGTGGACGTGCGATGTGTCGCGCGGGCTGGGAACCCGGACACGAGAGCGCCCCGGCCCGCCGTGGCGGACCGGGGCGCTCGTGGCCCTCAGCGGTGAGTCAGCGCAGGACGCGCGACGTGCGCGGCGTGTACTTGACCACCGTGGCGTAGCCGGGCTTCGTGGCCGTGACCTTCACCCGGATCCGCTGACCCGCGTCGGCCTTCTTGAGCTTGTACGACGTCTTCGTCGCGCCCTTGATGGCCTTGCTGCCGCGGTACCAGCGGTACGACAGCTTGACGCCCGAGTCCCACGTGCCCGCCTTGACCTTCAGCGTGCGGCCCACCTTCGGCAGTCCGACGTGGAAGGGCTGCGGCTTGCGCGTCAGCAGGCCCGGGGCGACCTTGAGCGGAGCGCTGACCTTGGTCACCGGCGCCCAGCCGGACTTCGTGCCCGTGACCGCGACGGTCACGACGCGGCCCACGTCCCTCGGCGTGAGGCGGTAGGTCGCGCCGGTGGCACCGGGGACGACCTTCCCGCCGACCGACCACTGGAACGCCAGCGCGGTGCCGGACGGCCACGTGCCGGCGCGGGCCGTGAGGACCGTGCCGACGCGACCCGTGCCGCTCACGACCGGCACCGGGGCCGGGCTGAGGGGCTTGAGGCCGACGGTGTGGGTCAGCGTGGGCTCCCCCGAACCTCCGGCCGTGGCCGGAGCGGCCGAGACCTTCAGCGTGGCACCGGACTCCGACTCGACCTCGACCGTGAACTCGGCGCGCGCCGTCTGGCCGCTCGCGACCCGCGGAACGGACCACCGGAGCGTGGTGCCGTCGAGCTCGAGCCCCGCACCCAGCGAGACCACCGAGGCGTCGTCGAGGACGTCGGCCAGGTCGATCTCAGCCGTCGCGCCCAGGAGCGCGTGGACCGCCGTGTTCCTCGCCGAGACCGTGTAGGTGATCTCGTCGCCGGCGTCGACGGCACCCGGCAGCGGGTCGGCCGACAGGCCCAGCGTCCACGCGTCGGCCTGGTCGGCGATCGCCGTGGAGGCGCTGCACGTGACACAGGAGGAGCCGAGTGCGCTCGTGCTCGCCGAGATGCCCACCGTGCCGCCGGACGCCGCCTCCTTGACGGTGGCGGGGAACGTGACGGTCGCCGTCTGCCCGGCCGCCGTGGCCGGGATGGTCCACCTGAGCTTGCCGCCCAGGTTCGCCAGCTCGGCCGGCAGCGTGCCGAGCCGGGCGTCGTCGACGAGGTCGGCGACGTCGACGGTCACGGTCTGGCCGGCGATGGCCACCTTGCCGGTGTTCTGGGCCGTCAGCGTGTGGGCGACGGTGTCACCCGGCGCGAGCGGACCCGCGGAGTCGGAGGCGACCGAGAGGTTCCACTTCGAGGCCCACGCCGGCTTCGCCGTGCCGTACAGCCACGGGTTCAGCACGGGCGTGACGTCCGTGCCCGAGATCCGGTTGGCGAGGGCGACGAAGTCGGCCGTCGACGCGTCGGAGCCGTTGTTCTCCGCGACCCAGGTGCGCAGGATCTCGAACCAGGACGCGTCACCCACGATCGTGCGCAGCGTCTCGAACGTCATGCCGCCGCGTCCGTACACGTAGTCGAACAGGATCGCCGGGTCGGTGAAGCCCGCCAACGGCACCTGCCACTGGCCCGCGGTCGGCGCGCTGGCATTCCACGAGTTGTAGTAGGACGTCTCCGGCGAGGTCGTCGTCGCGCCGGTGTCGTAGTTGTAGGCGCGGGGCGCGTAGTCGCCCATCCCCTCATTCAGCCACAGGTCGCTCCAGTCGCTGGGCGAGACCGCGTTGCCGAACCACTGGTGGGCGATCTCGTGGATGAGCGTGCCCTTGCTCACCGAGTTCTGGTAGAACGAGCGGTCCTGCGTCTCCAGCGCGTAGCCCACGTTGATGCGGTCGACGACCGCGCCGGTGGCCACGCCCGGGTACGGACCGAACTTCGACTCCATCCAGCGCATGATGTCCTGCGTCTGCGCGAGGCTCGCCAGCGTCGTCGTGCGCTGGCTGGAGGTCATCGCGGCGTCGAGGAACGTCCAGTCGCGGTACGTGCCGCTCTCGAGCTCGATCACGGACTCGCGGACCTCGTACTTGCCGATGGAGACCATCGACAGGTACGGCACCATCTGGTTCGGCTGCTTCCAGTGCCACGTCTCCAGGGCGCCGTTGCGGGTCTTGGAGTGGAGCGAGCCGTTGCTCGCCGCAGCCATCGACTCGCCGTCCATCAGCCGCGGGATCGTCAGCTTGATGTCGTACTTCGCCTTGTCCTTGAGCGAGTTGTTGACCGGGTACCAGGTCATCGCGCCAACCGGCTCGTTGACGGCGGTGGCGCCGTCGTCGCCGGCGATCCAGCCCTCACGCGAGCCGTCCGGATCGATGTGGGCGACCGGGGAGCCGGAGTAGGCGACCACCGCGGTGAAGTCGCCCTCGACGGGCTCGGCGGGCGTGACGACCAGCTTGTACTTGGTGGTGGCGGCGTCGATGTCGCGCTCCCACGTGGCGGGCGCCCCGTCCACGGTGATCGAGTCGACCGTGAGGCCCTCGAAGTCCAGCGAGAACTCCGACAGCGGAGCGGCCGCGGTGGCGCTGATCTTCGCCGTGGCGACGATCGTGCTGGCCGACGCGACCGGCGCACCCGGCGTCCACGCGATGTCCAGGTCGTAGTGCTGGACGTCGTACCCGCCGTTGCCGACGTTCGGGAAGAGGGAGTCGCCGGAGGTGCGGGCACCGGCGACCGGATCGGCCGCGGCGGCGGTGGCCGTGGTCGCGCCGAGGGCGCCGACGCACAGCGCTCCGCTCAGGGCCGCGACCGCGACGGCACGGGCCGGCCGGGTGAGGGAAGGAGGAAAGGACATCATGGCTCTCTCGTCGGGGGGCTTTCGCCCATCCTGCCCGTGACGGGTGTCACTCGTCCGCTGAAGCGGTGAGGTTTCACACGCCCGCAACACGCGGACCACGACCGCCACGAGATGCGCCGTCGTCCCATCCGTGTTGGCATGGAGGAGAGAAGAAGACCAGAGGAAAGGTGGAGATCATGGGACTTGATGACAAGTTGAAGAACGCCGCTGAAGACCTCAAGGGCAAGGGCAAGGAAGCCACCGGCAAGGCGACCGACGACGAGAAGCTCGAAGCCGAGGGCAAGGGCGACCAGGCCAAGTCGGACATCAAGCAGGCCGGCGAGAACGTGAAGGACGCGTTCAAGCACTGACCTGACGAAGCACTGACCATGTGCTGACGACGAGGGCCCCGGGAGATCACTCCCGGGGCCCTCGTGCGTCTGGTCTCAGACGAACAGCGTCGTCAGACGGTCGGCGGCGGCGTGGCCGTGCCCGTGGCTCCGACGTCGCCCGTGGGCGTGGTCGGGGTCGTGGTGGTCGTCGGTGCCGCAGTGGTGGTCGGCTGTCCCGGCGTCGTGTAGGTCGACGCGGTGTAGGTGGGCTGGTCGGCCGACTTGGCCTTGAGGAAGGCCGCCACGCCGGCGGCGCCCGCGGTGAGCAGGCCCACGAAGGCCACCTTCTTCACACCCTTGAACCGCTTCTGCTTCTTCGTCTCGACCGGCAGCTTCTCGCTGACCTCGGCCGGCAGCTTCTCGACCAGGTTGTCACGCAGGTCCAGCAGCTCCGACTTGTCCGGCAGCTTCTCCAGCAGGTCGTCGCGCAGGGCCAGCCACTCGCCCCGGTCGGGGAGACGCTCGACCAGTTGGTCCCTGAGGTCGCGCAGCTCGGATGCGTCCGGCAGCTGCTCCACGACGGTGTCGACGTGATCCTTCACGCTTTTCTTGCCCTTGCCCACGATGGCTCCTTCGCACAGATGTCGTCGGACTTCCATCGTGGCTCACGGAGGGGTCAGTCGCACCTCGGCCGAGGTCTCCAGGACGACGTCGGCGGCGTCCTTGTCCGGTCGCAGACCCCGCCAGCTGGCGTGGCGCAGGTGCCCCGCGGGCGACCAGTCGCCGTAGACGACCTCGCCCACCAGCTTCGGGGTCGTCCACGTCGCGTCCCGTGATGCGGCCGTCTCCACGTCGTCGACGAACGGCGAGGTGGCGCGCTCCAGCGGGTCCAGCAGCGAGCGGAGCTTGAGCCGTTCCGCGTTGCTGTAGCCCGTGCCCACGCGCCCGAGGTACTTCAGCCCGCCCTCGACGGGGACCCCGACGAGCAGTGACCCGATCCCGCGCCCCCCGCTGCTGGGTCGCCACCCGCCGATCACGATCTCCTGCGTGTCCTGGTTCTTGATCTTGAGCCAGTCCGTGGAGCGCGACCCCGGATCGTAGGTGGAGGACCGACGCTTGGCCACGACACCCTCCAGCTTGTGGCTGCGGCTCAGCGCGACGGCCTCGTCGAGCGTGCCGCCGTGGGCCGGGGGCACGTGGACCAGGCCCGTGCCGATCCCGAGGTCGTCCAGTGCCTCGCGCCGCTCGTCGTACGTGAGGTCGCGGAGCGAGGCTCCGTCGCGCTCCAGCACGTCGAAGAGCATCAGCTGCACGGGCACGGTGCGCCGCAGCCGGTCGAGGTCACCCGCCTTCGTGACTCCCATCCGCTGCTGCAGCCGGCCGAAGCTCGGGATGCCCTTCTCGTCGAGGGCGACGATCTCGCCGTCGAGCACCACGTCGAGCCCGAGGCCGGCCAGCTCCTCGACCAGCTCCGGATAGCTGGCACTGACGTCGTTGTGGTTGCGCGAGTAGAGCCTCACCTGCTCGCCGCTCACGACCGCGACGCACCGGATCCCGTCCCACTTCAGCTCGTAGGCCCACGAGTCGCCCGAGGCGTCGCGCCCTCCGGCCAGCACCGCGAGCATCGGCGGGACGAATCCGGCCCGGGCCGATGCCGGCTTCTTCCTCGTCCGCTTCGCGGTTGACTCCTTCGCGGGTGCCGGCTCCTTCGCGGCCGCGTGCGGCGACTGCTCCTTCATGAGGTGGATCAGCCAGTTCTCTCCGGTCTTGATCAACGCGAGGCGCTTCGGTCCGCCGAGGCCACCCTCGCGCGTGCCGTGGAGTGTCGCGATGACCTCGTGGTCGTTCCACTTCTCCAGGTCGTAGTGCCCGTGGTCCCAGATGGTGACCTCGCCCGCGCCGTACTCACCTTTCGGGATCGTGCCCGCGAAGGTCGCGTACTCCAGCGGGTGGTCCTCGGTCTGCACCGCGAGGTGGTTGCCGGTCGTCGAGTCGGGCACGCCCTTCGGCAGCGCCCACGACACCAGCACGCCGTCGCGCTCGAGCCGGAAGTCCCAGTGCAGGCGCCGGGCGTGGTGCTCCTGGATCACGAACGTCGGGTCGCCGTCGCGGCCCCGGACGACCGAGTCGGGCACGGGCTCGGGCGTGCGGTTCGCGTCGCGCATCGAGCGGTAGGTCGCGAGACGGTCGGCCACCGGCGCCGCGAGCGCCGCCATCGGGTCGCCCCTCTCGGCCAGCCTGGCGGGGACCTCGTCGATCGTCAGGTGCCGCAGGTCCGCGTCGACCTCGTCCCAGTCGCGCGGCACGGCCACCGTCGGCTCCTCGCGACCGCGCAGCGAGTAGGGCGAGATCGTGGTCTTGTTGCCGTTGTTCTGGCTCCAGTCCACCAGCACCCTGCCCCGGCGCTTCGCCTTCGACATGTCGCTGACGACCAGCTCGGGCATCGACGCCTCGAGCGCCTGGGCCACCTGCTTGGCGAACGCGTTCACGTAGTCGGAGTCGTGGGTGCCGTCGAGCTGCGCATACAGGTGGATGCCCTTGCTGCCGCTCGTCACGGGGATGCACTCGAGCCCGACGTCCGCCAGCAGCGCCCGCGCGGCGTGGGCGACCTCCGCACACTCGGGCAGGCCGGTGCCCGGTCCGGGGTCGAGGTCGATCACGAGCCGGTCCGGGTTCAGCGCCACGCCCGTGGCGTCGACGCGCCACTGCGGGACGTGCAGCTCGAGCGCCGCGACCTGCCCGGCCCACGCCAGGTCGGCGACGGACTCGAAGACGGGATACACGTTCGTGCGCGAGCGGTGCTTGATCGTGACGCGCCGGATCCAGTCGGGCGCGGAGTCGGGCAGGTTCTTCTCGAAGAACACCTCGGCATCGGGTCCCGTTCCGTTGACCCACCGCTTCCGCGTGACCGTGCGCCCGGCGAGATGCGGCAGCAGCCACGGGGCGACCTGCGCGTAGTAGGCGATGACCTCGGCCTTGGTGGTGCCGGACGCCGGATACATGATCTTGTCGCTGTTCGTCAGGCGCAGCAGCCTGCCGTCGACGGAGACGGTCTGGGTGGGTGGGCCTGCCACTGCTGATACCCCCTGCGCGTACTCTTTGGAGTTCCTAGTGTGAAGGAGCGGACGTGTCCGTGCCCGATTTCTTCTCCGAGGTGGCGCTCGACCTGCACCAGCAGCCCACCGCTGAGAAAACCGTAGAACGCATCACCGAGCACGCCCGGACGGCTGCGGAGTGCGACGATGCCGGCATCATGCTGGTGCACTCGCGCACGCGCATCGAGACCGCTGCGTCCACCTCGTCGCGCGTCACGCGCTCGCACGAGCTGCAGCGCGAGCTCGACGAGGGCCCCTGCCTCGACGCCCTGGAGTCTGGTGGCAGCTTCCTGTGCACCGACGTCCAGACCGACGAGCGCTGGCCCCGCTGGGGACGCGCCGCCGCCGAGCTGGGCATCCACAGCGCGATGAGCGTGCTGCTGGAGACGCGCGATCGCCGGTACGGCTCGCTGAACCTCTACGCCGATCGCCCCGACGCGTTCGACTCCAACGATCTCGCCACCGCGATGATCTTCGCGCGGCACGCGTCCATCGCGCTGGCCAACGCGCACCACGAGGCCGGCCTGCTCACCGCGATCGACGCGCGCAAGGTGATCGGCCAGGCGCAGGGCATCCTGATGGAGCGCTTCGACATCGAGTCCGACCGGGCGTTCGACGTGCTGAGGCGCTACTCGCAGAACCACAACCAGAAGCTGCACGCCGTGGCCACCTGGGTCGTGGAGAACCGCAAGCGCCCCGTGTCGGAGTTCCCCGCCACCGTGCGGGTGGATCTGGCGGACGTCGCCTCGTCGTCCGACGGCGACCACCAGCCCGCCTGAGCCGGGCTCAGGCCGACGACTTCTTCTTCGCCGCCTTCTTCTTGGGCTGGTCCGCCGCGGCATCGCCCTTGCGGGCCTCGACGCTGCGGCGCAGCGCCTCCATGAGGTCGACGACCTCGCCGCCCTCGTCCTCCTGCGGGCCGAACGTGGCCTCGGTGTCGATGCCCTCGCCGGCCTTCTGCTTCGCCTCGATGAGGGTCTTGAGCTGCTCCTGGTAGTCGTCGGTGAACTGGCTCGCGTCGAAGTCGCCGGCGAGCGACTCGATCAGCTGGCCGGCCATCGCGAGCTCCTTCTGGGTGACCTTCGCGGTGTTCTCCAACACGGGGAAGTCGGCCGTGCGGACCTCGTCGTCCCACAGCAGCGTCTGCAGCACGAGCACGTTGTCGCGCACGCGCAGGGCGCCCAGCCGCGTGCGCTGGCGCAGCGCGAACGTGACGACGGCCGTGCGCTCGGTCTCCTCGAGGGCTTGGCGCAGCAGGGAGTAGGGCTTGAGCGCCTTCTCCTCCGGCTCCAGGAAGTAGGGGTTGCCCAGCCGCAGGACGTCGATCTGGTCGTCCGGGACGAACTCGACCACGTCGATCTCGTGGCTGCGCTCGGCGGGCAGGGACTTGAGGTCCTCGTCGGTGAGGACGATCGTCCGCTCACCGTCGTCGTAGGCCTTGTCGATGTTCTTGTAGGGGACGACTTCCTTGCAGATCTCGCAGCGGCGCTCGTACCGGATCCGCCCCCCGTCCTCGTCGTGGACCTGGTGCAGCGACACGTCGTGGCTCTCGGTGGCGGAGTAGACCTTCACCGGCACATGGACCAGCCCGAAGCTGATCGCGCCCTTCCAGATGGCTCGCATCCAGCCAGTATCCGCCTTCAGCGCCGCCAACGCGAGCGCTTCGACCCGCTGCCCGCCGGTCGCTCGATCGGGACGAACCCGGGCTCGTAGGGCTCCAGGTCGGGGACGCGCTCGCCCAGCTGGTCGAGCGCGCGCGGCAGGTCGTCGAACGCGACGCCCGCCAGCTGGTTGGGCGAGAACCGCCACCAGGCGAGGTCGAGGAGGCGCTCGCGGGTGGCGGGATCGACCCGGTCGCGGATCGGCCGCGCGGGGATCCCGCCGACGATCGAGTAGGGCGCCACGTCCTCCGTGACGACGGCGCCGGCCGCGACCACCGCGCCATCACCGATCGTCACGCCGCGCAGGATCACCACCTTCGCGCCGATCCAGACGTCGTTCCCGATCACCGAGGGCTCGCCGCGGAACGACGGCCGCCCGTCGGCCTCGGGGTCGATGACCTCGGACTCGGCGGCCGACGGGTGCCACCCCCACGTGGCCCTCTTGTACTGGAACGAGTTCACGCCCAGCCAGGTCAGCGGGTGCCCCGTGGCGCCGATGAGGATGTCGGGGGCGAACTCGCAGTACCGGCCGATCGTGGCCGACTGCGACTCGATGCCGTGCGCGAGGCTCGTGAACGCACCCACGCGGGTGAGGCCGCCCCGGACGAGCAGGTCGCCGAGCATCCGGATCGGGGGCTCGGCCAGCAGCTGGGACGACCCGACGAGTCGCAGGCCCTCGGTTCCGCGCGCATGCTCCACCACGGCGCCAGCCTAGGGCCAGCGGCGCGCCGCGACTCGCCCGTCTCGCCGTTTACCTCTCCGCAATCGGGACGCGCGACAATGGTTGGCATGGCGTTTCTGTTGCGCGTGGAGCTTCCCGACGTCCCGGGCTCCCTCGGCGCACTCGCGACGGCCCTCGGTGGGGCCGGAGCCGACATCGAGGCGATCGAGATCGTGGAGCACCGGGCCGACGGGGTCGCGGTGGACGACGTGCTCCTCGAGCTGCCCAGCGCGGTCATGCCCGACGCCCTCATCACGGCCTGCCAGGGCCTTGAGGGCGTTCACGTGCACTGGATCAGCCGGTACACCGCGGGCGCGAACCTCAGCATGGACCTCGAGGCGGTGGAGGCCTTCACCGACGAGCCCGACCTCGCGATCGAGCGCCTCATCGAGGTCATCCCCTCGACGTTCCGCACCGACTGGGCCATGGCCGTGGGCCCCGGCGAGGAGGGCGCGGCGTTCCTCTTCGGCTCGTCGGCCGCACCCCGCGTCGTGCCCGACTGCGACGACTGGCTCGCGGTGGGCAAGGCGCAGAGCCTGCCCGACGTGACCGCGTGGGACTCCACCGTGCTGGCCGGCTCCCCCGGGACGACCCGCTCGGGCCTGCAGTTCTTCGTCGCGGTGGGCCGCCACGGCGGACCGGAGTTCCTGGCCTCGGAGATCGCCCGACTGGGCCACATGGTGTCCCTCGCCGCCTCGGTGCAGACCGAGGGCGACTGACCTACGGCTTCTTCTGCGTCACCGGGGTGTGCGCGTGGTGGAAGCGGCCGAGCGCCGTGACCTCGCGCTCCAGCGCCGGCACGGTCTTGCGCGTCAGCAGCCGCACGTAGGGCCACGTGGCGGGCGAGTTCACGAACGCCTTGCTCCAGTTGGCCAGCAGCACCGCGCGCGGGACGTAGACCCGGGTCTTGCGCTTCGCCAGTCCCACGAGGATCCGCTCGGCGCAGGTCTCCACGTCGGTGGTCGTGTTGGCCGGGTACGGGAGCCTGCGGCGGATCGCCTTGAACGTGGGCAGGTCCGCCTCGGCATTGCGGACGATGTCGGTGTCGATCCACGACGGGTGGCAGATGCCCACCTTCACGCCCAGGTGAGCGACCTCCTGCCGCAGCGCGAGGGCCAGTGCCTCGTTGCCCGCCTTGCTGGCGCTGTAGGAGCTGAGTCCGGCGATGTTGGAGAAGGCCGCGAGCGAGGAGACCACCAGGAGGTAGCCCTTCGACGCCTGGAGGTGGGGGATCGCGTACTTGGCGGTGCGGAAGACCCCGTTGAGGTTGACGTCGATGACGCGCTCGAACGCCTCGTCCTCGATCTGGCGGACCGTGCCGTAGGACGCGATGCCCGCGTTGGCCAGCACGTGGTCGAGCCGGCCGAAGTGGGCCGCGGCGGCGTTGACGGCGCTCTGCACCTCGTCGCTGCTGCGGACGTCGGCCTGCCACCAGGCCGCCGACTCGCCGAGCTCGTCGGCCAGCTGGGCGAGCAGGTCGGGCTCGAGTCCGACGAGGGCGACCCGCCCGCCGTGCGCGACGTAGGCACGGGCGACGGACGCGCCGATGCCGCGGGCCGCACCGGTGATGAGCGCGACCTGGCCGCGGAACTGCTGGGGCTTCAGAGAGGACATGGCCGCCAAGATACCGGCGGTATGTGAAATGTGCCACTGCCGATGTCATATTCACTCTCGACCGACACCGCAGGCTGTTACTTGTCCGTAACGTGACACACCTCATGCGCCGACCCCCGGGACACCCGGCTATTGTCTGCGGGATGAGCACCCCCCCAACCGAGCTTGGCTCGATGAGGATCGGCGTCGTGAAGGAGTCCGCCCCCGGCGAGACTCGTGTCGCCGCGACTCCGGCGACGGTGAAGCAGCTGATCGATCTGGGCTATCTGGTCAACGTGGAGAGCGGGGCCGGCGTGGCCTCCAGCTTCAGCGACGCGGCCTACGCGGCCGCGGGCGCCACGGTCAGCGACAAGCCCGACACGTGGGCCAGCGACGTGATCTTCAAGGTCAACGCGCCCACCGAGATCGAGATCGCGCTCATGCTGGACGGCGCGACCCTCATCAGCATGATCAGCCCGGGCCTGAACCCCGACCTGGTCGAGAAGCTGGCGTCGCGCCCCATCACCGTGCTGGCGATGGACGCGGTGCCCCGCATCTCGCGCGCCCAGTCCATGGACGTGCTCTCCTCGATGGCCAACATCGCCGGCTACCGTGCCGTGGTCGAGGCCGCGCACGAGTTCGGCCGCTTCTTCACCGGCCAGGTCACCGCGGCGGGCAAGGTGCCCCCGGCGAAGGTCCTCGTGGCCGGCGCCGGCGTGGCCGGCCTCGCCGCCATCGGTGCGGCCTCCAGCCTCGGCGCCATCGTGCGCGCCACCGACCCGCGTCCCGAGGTCGCCGACCAGGTGAAGTCGATCGGCGGCGAGTACCTCGAGGTCGTCGTGCCCGAGGAGGCCAAGGAGGTCTCCTCCGACGGCTACGCCAAGGCCACGAGCGAGGCCTACGACCAGCGCGCCGCGGAGGTCTACTCCGAGCAGGCGGCCGACGTGGACATCGTCATCACGACGGCCCTCATCCCGGGCCGCGCCGCGCCGCGCCTGCTGACCGCCGCCGACGTGGCGACCATGAAGTCCGGCAGCGTCATCGTGGACATGGCCGCGGCCCAGGGCGGCAACGTCGAGGGCTCGGTCGCCGGCCAGAAGGTCGTCACCGAGAACGGCGTCACGATCCTGGGCTACACCGACCTCGCCGGTCGCCTGCCCACCCAGGCCTCGCAGCTCTACGGCACCAACCTGGTGAACCTGATGAAGCTGCTCACGCCGGGCAAGGACGGCCAGATCGTCCTCGACTTCGACGACGTCGTCCAGCGCGGCGTCACCGTCGTGCGCGACGGGGAGAAGACGTGGCCGCCGCCGCCCGTGCAGGTCTCGGCCGCCCCGGCGCCCGTGGCCGTCGAGCCGAAGCCCGCGCCCGAGCCGAAGAAGCCGGTCAACCCCGCGGTCAAGATCGGCGCCATCGCCGTCGGCGTCCTGGTCTTCCTGTGGGTCCTGGCCACCGCGCCGGGTCAGCTGCCCCAGCACTTCACCGTGCTGGCCCTGTCCATCGTGATCGGCTACTACGTCATCGGGCACGTCCACCACGCGCTGCACACGCCACTGATGAGCGTGACCAACGCCATCAGCGGCATCATCGTGGTCGGCGCCATGCTCCAGATCGGCACGGACGACGCGGTGATCCGCGCGTTGGCCTTCGTGGCCGTGCTCGTCGCCAGCATCAACGTCTTCGGCGGCTTCGCCGTGACCCGACGCATGCTCAGCATGTTCTCGAAGTGAAGGGCTGACTGACCTGTGACCGCCATCTCCCTGGCCAATGCCGCGTACCTCGTCGCCGCACTGCTGTTCATCCTCAGCCTCGCGGGGCTGAGCAAGCACGAGACGGCCCGCCGCGGCGTCGCCTTCGGCATCGCCGGCATGGCGATCGCCCTCGCGGCGACCTTCATCCTCGTGACCAAGTCCGAGCCCGGCATCGGCCTCGTCCTGCTGATCGTCGCCATGGTCATCGGTGCCGCCATCGGCCTGTGGCGCGCCCGCATCGTCGAGATGACCGGCATGCCCGAGCTCATCGCGCTGCTGCACTCGTTCGTCGGGCTGGCCGCCGTGCTCGTCGGCTGGAACGGCTACCTGCAGTACCGGGGCGCGAACGCGCTCGCGGGATTCCTCGAGCACCTCGAGCCCGGCACGGACCTCGGTGACGCCGGCACCCTGCTCGACATCCACAACGCCGAGGTCTTCATCGGCGTCTTCATCGGCGCGGTCACGCTGACCGGATCGATCGTGGCGTACCTCAAGCTAAGCGCGAAGATGAAGAGCGCCCCGCTCGTGCTGCCGGGCAAGAACTGGATCAACCTCGGCGCGCTCGCGCTCTTCGTGATCCTGACGATCTGGTTCGTCATCGACCCGGCGCTGTGGCTGCTGGTCGCCGTCACGGTCGTCGCCCTGGCTCTCGGCTGGCACCTGGTCGCCTCGATCGGCGGCGGCGACATGCCGGTCGTCGTGTCGATGCTCAACAGCTACTCCGGCTGGGCCGCGGCCGCGTCGGGCTTCCTGCTGAGCAACGACCTGCTGATCATCACCGGCGCGCTCGTCGGCTCCTCCGGTGCCTACCTGTCCTACATCATGTGCAAGGCGATGAACCGCTCGTTCATCTCGGTCATCGCGGGCGGCTTCGGCATCGAGGCCGGCCCCGGCGACGACACCGACTACGGCGACCACCGCGAGATCACCGCCGAGGCCGCCGCCGAGCTGCTCGCCGACGCCAAGAGCGTCGTCATCACGCCCGGGTACGGCATGGCCGTGGCCCAGGCGCAGTACCCCGTGGCCGACCTCACCAGCCGCCTGCGCGAGAAGGGCGTCGACGTCCGCTTCGGCATCCACCCCGTCGCCGGCCGCCTGCCCGGTCACATGAACGTGCTGCTGGCCGAGGCCAAGGTCCCGTACGACATCGTCCTGGAGATGGACGAGATCAACGACGACCTCGCCGCGACCGACGTCGTGCTCGTCATCGGCGCCAACGACACGGTCAACCCGGCCGCGGCCGAGGACCCGACCAGCCCGATCGCCGGCATGCCCGTCCTGCACGTGTGGGAGGCCAAGAACGTCATCGTGTTCAAGCGCTCGATGGCCGCCGGCTACGCGGGCGTGCAGAACCCGCTGTTCTTCCGCGAGAACAGCCAGATGCTGTTCGGCGACGCGAAGGACCGCGTCGAGGACATCATCAAGGCCCTCTGACCGCCAGCCCGCCTTCAGCGGGCCAGATGTGACGCGCTCTCCACCTCCTTGAGCCCTGATTCGGGGCCAGGGGTGGGGAGCGCTTCACATCTCGGGCGTCAGCGCCCGGCGGCCTCGATCTCGGCACGCAGATGGGCCTTCATCGGCTCGGGCGCGAAGCTGGCGTCGACGGCGGCCGTGGCCAGGGCGACGAGGCCGGACTCGTCGAGTCCGAGCAGGTCGGCCGCGATCGCGTACTCGTCGTTCAGCGTCGTGCCGAACATCGGCGGGTCATCGGAGTTGATCGTGACGGTGACTCCGGCCTCGACGAGCGTGGGGAGCGGGTGCTCCTTCAGCGACGGCACCGACCGCGTGCGCACGTTCGACGTGGGGCACACCTCCAGCGCGATGCCGTCGGCGGCGAGGCGCTCCATCAGCAGCGGGTCCTGGGCGGCGGCGATGCCGTGTCCGATGCGCTCGGCGCCCAGCAGGTCGAGGCTGTCCCAGATCGACTGCGGGCCGGTGGACTCGCCCGCGTGCGGCACGCTGTGCAGGCCGGCCGCGCGGGCCCGCTCGAAGTGCGACGCGAACTGCGGTCGGGGCACGCCGATCTCGGGCCCACCGAGGCCGAAGCCGACGAGGGATCCCGGGCCGAGCCTCAGGGCCGTGTCGAGGGTGACGTCGGCCGCCGGAAGGCCGGACTCGCCGGGGATGTCGAAGATCCACTGCAGGGCCACGCCGAAGTCGCGCTCCGCGGCGCGGCGGGCGTCCTCGATCGCCTCGACGTAGGCCTCGGCCGCGATGCCGCGCACGATCGACGTGTAGGGCGTCATCGTCAGCTCGGCGTAGCGGACGTTCTGCGCGGCGAGATCGCGACCGACCTCGTGGGTCAGCGTCCAGAGGTCCTCGGGCGTGCGCAGGAGGTCGACGACCGACAGGTAGACCTCGATGAAGTGGCCGAAGTCGGTGAAGGTGAAGTACTCGGCCAGCGCTGCGGGATCGGCCGGGACGGGCGAGTCGGCATGGCGCGCGGCGAGCTCGGCGACGGTCTCGGGCGAGGCGGAGCCGACGTGGTGCACGTGCAGCTCGGCCTTGGGCAGGGACGCGATGAACTCCCGCATCAGTCGACGATGCCGTAGAGCCGGTCCCCCGCGTCACCGAGGCCCGGCACGATGTAGCCGTTCTCGTCGAGGCGCTCGTCGAGACCGGCGCTGAAGAGGGTGACCGGCGCGTCGATGTGCGCCGTGTCCCGCTCGAGCCGCTCGATGCCCTCGGGTGCGGACAGGAGCGTGATCGCGGTGATCTCGCGGGCGCCGCGCTCGACGAGGAAGTCGATCGCCATGGCGAGGGTGCCGCCGGTGGCCAGCATGGGGTCCAGGACGTAGCACTGGCGGCCGTCGAGGCGGTCCGGGAGGCGCTCGGCGTAGGTCTCGGCGACGAAGGTCTCCTCGTTGCGGATCATGCCCAGGAAGCCGACCTCGGCGGTGGGCAGCAGCCGCTGCATGCCCTCGAGCATGCCGAGTCCGGCGCGCAGGATCGGCACGACGAGCGGTCCGGGGCTGGTGAGCCGGACGCCCTGCGTGGTCGTGAGGGGCGTGGTGACCTCGACGGTCTCGACGCTGACCTCACGCGTGGCCTCGTACGCCAGCAGGGTCACCAGCTCCTCGGTGAGCCGCCGGAAGGTCGGCGAATCGGTGCGCGCATCGCGCAGGACCGAGAGCTTGTGGGAGATCAGGGGGTGGTCGGCGACGTGAACACGCATGCGTCGAGGGTAGCGGCCTCGTGCAGCCGTCTGTCACCATCGCAGAGTGGCCGAGGACGACGTCGACTTCGTGATCGCCGCGTACCGCGACGAGGGTGCGTGGACCGTCGTCGAACTCCCGCCCCGGCTGGGCGAGGACTTCGACGGCTTCTCCGACGCGCTCGCCCGCTTCCCGTCCGACGTCGGCGTGCTCGGTCTGGCCTCGGTCAACGACGACTTCTTCGTGATCGTGCGCCGCAGCGGCGAGCACGTGCGCGCCCTGCTGTCCGACGCCACCGCCGTGTGGGACTGGCCGCTCGCCGCCGACCTCGCCGAGCTCGTGAACGCCGCCGACGGCGACGAGGAGCCCATGCCCGTCGGCGACCTCGACATCGTGAGCGACCTCGGGCTGGCCTCCGTCGAGCTGAGCCTGCTGTGCGACGACGACGACCTGTTCCCCGACGAGGCGCTGGCCGACCTCGCGGAGAGGCTGGGCTTCGGCGAGCAGTTCGAGGCGATCATCGGGTGACGTGGGACCCGTTCATGCGGCGGGCCCTCGACCTGGCGCGCGAGGCGGCCGCCGAGGGTGACGTGCCGGTCGGTGCCGTCGTCGTCCACGAGGGCGTGATCGTCGGCGAGGGCCGCAACACCCGCGAGCGCGACGCCGACCCCACCGGGCACGCCGAGATCGTGGCCCTGCGCGCGGCGGCGGAGGCGCTCGGGCGCTGGCGGCTCGACGGCTGCACCCTCGTGGTCACCCTGGAGCCGTGCACGATGTGCGCCGGGGCCGTCGTGGCGTCCCGCGTCGACCGGCTCGTGTTCGGCGCCTGGGACGAGAAGGCCGGCGCCGTCGGCTCCCTGTGGGACGTGGTGCGCGACCGCCGGCTCAACCACCGTCCCGAGGTGCTCGCCGACGTCCTGCCCGACGACTCCTCCACCCTGCTGCGGTCCTTCTTCGGTCGCTGAGGCCTCCGCGGAATAGTCCGAGCCGCGCTGCGTTGTAGTAGTTGAAACTTTAACTAACTTCTGGGAGACTGGAGCCATGAGCAGCATGCAGATCGGCATCTTCACCGTCGGCGACGTCACGACCGACCCCACGAACGGCTCGACCCCCACCGAGCACGAGCGCATCAAGGCCACGGTCGAGATCGCGAAGAAGGCCGAGGAGGTCGGCCTGGACGTGTTCGCCACCGGCGAGCACCACAACCCGCCGTTCGTCCCCTCGAGCCCCACGACGACGCTGGCCTACATCGGCGCCCAGACCGAGAAGATCATCCTCTCGACGTCGACGACGCTGATCACGACCAACGACCCGGTCAAGATCGCGGAGGACTACGCGACGCTGCAGCACCTCGTCGACGGCCGCATGGACCTCATGCTCGGCCGCGGCAACACCGCGCCGGTGTACCCGTGGTTCGGCAAGGACATCAGCAAGGCCGTCGAGCTGACGATCGAGAACTACCAGCTGCTGCAGAAGCTCTGGAGCGAGCCGGTCGTCAACTGGGAGGGCAAGTTCCGCACACCGCTGCAGGGCTACACCTCGACGCCCGCGCCGCTCGACGGCGTCGCGCCGTTCGTGTGGCACGGCACGATCCGCACGCCCGAGGTGGCCGAGCTGGCCGCGTTCTACGGCGACGGCTACTTCGCCAACAACATCTTCTGGCCGAAGGAGCACTACATCCGGCTGATCAACTTCTACCGGCAGCGCTACGCCCACTACGGGCACGGCACACCGGAGCAGGCGATCGTCGGCCTCGGCGGCCAGTTCTTCATGCGCAAGAACAGCCAGGACGCGGTGAACGAGTTCCGGCCGTACTTCGACAACGCGCCCGTCTACGGGCACGGCCCGAGCATGGAGGACTTCACCGAGCAGACGCCGCTGACCGTCGGCAGCCCGCAGCAGGTGCTGGAGCGCACGCTGGCGTTCGCCGACTACTTCGGCGACTACCAGCGCCAGCTGTTCCTCGTCGACCACGCGGGCCTGCCGCTCAAGACCGTGCTCGAGCAGCTCGACCTACTCGGCGAGATCCTGCCCACCATGCGCGCCGAGTTCGACGCGCGACGCCCGGCCGACGTGCCGGACGCCCCCACGCACGCCGCCCGCGTCGCCGCCCGCGACGCGGCCCTGACCGAGGAGGTTGCCGTATGAACGAGCGCCAGCGAGTGAACATCGGACACGTCATGCCGGCATCCGCGTACCTTCGCTTCTCCACGGGGGTGACGGCATGACCCGCATCGTCGCCCTGTCCGCGGGCGTCGGCGAGCCGTCGACCACGCGCATGCTGGCCGACCGCCTCGCCGCGGCCTCCGGCACCGCCCTCGGGGGCGCCAGCGTCGAGGTGGTCAACCTGCGCGACTTCGCGCACGAGATCACCGACGCGGCGCTCACGGGCTTCGCGGCCCCGCGGCTGCAGCACGTGTACGACCAGCTCGGGGAGGCCGACGCGCTGATCGTCGTCGTCCCGACGTTCAAGGCGTCGTACCCCGGGCTGTTCAAGTCGTTCGTCGACGCGCTCGACAACGACGCGCTGATCGGCAAGGTCGTGCTGCTCGCGGCGACCGGCGGCACGGCACGCCACTCGCTGGTGATCGACTTCGCGCTGCGGCCGCTGTTCGCGTACCTGCAGTCCGTGGTCGTGCCGACCGGCGTGTTCGCGAGCCCGCACGACTGGGGCTCCTCCGGCGAGGGCACCCTGCAGTCGCGCATCGAGCGCGCCGCGGGTGAGCTGGCGAGCCTCGTCGGCGGCACCGGCTCGGGTCGCTCGAAGGACGACGCGATCGACCTCTTCAGCGAGACGATGCTCTCGATCAGCCAGCCCGGCTGAGCTCGCTCGGCCACCCGTCCGCCCGTCCTCCCCGGCCACTTTTGGAACAGAATCCACCTTCTCGCCGCCGAGTGACGTGGAAAGCGCTCCAAAAGTGGATCGCGGTCGGGCGGGCGGCGGGCGTTCAGGCCAGCGAGACGACGGCGCGCGCGAGCAGCAGGACCAACGGGACGCCCGCCACCGCCACCAGCGCGATGTTGAGCCTGCGGTGCTCCCACAAGATGGCGGCGAACTCGCGCAGGATCGCGCTCGGCCAGAAGTAGCGCGCCGTGGCCGCGCCCAGGGCGAAACCGTCCAGCCCGACTCGGCGCATGAGCAGCGCGGCCCGCAGGGCGTGAAAGTCGTTCGTGACCACCGCGAAGCGGCCGTCCTCCACTCCATGCTCGGCGGCGACCCGGGCACTCAGCCTGAGGTTCTCCTCCGTCGACGTCGACGCGTCCTCGAGCCAGAGAAGGTCGCGATCGACGCCGGACTCGACGAGGTGGTTCGCCATCGCCACGGCCTCCGGGACCACCTCGTCCGGTCCTTGCCCGCCCGAGCAGATCAGCCGCGTGTCCTTGCCGCGCGCCCGCGAGCGGTCGAGCGCCTGACGGCCTCGGTCGAGCCGCGACGCCAACAGCGGGGTCACGCGCTCGCCCATCAGCCCCGCGCCGAGGACGATCACCGCGTCGACGGGGCGCGCCCAGCGGTTCGCGGCCCAGCCGTAGACCAGGCCGTAGCCGACGAACGCGACGAAGACGAAGCCGAGGTACATCAAGGGCGTCCCGATCGCGACGAGCCAGAAGAACAGCTCGAGCGCCACGTCGGTGTGGTTCCGGTCGAACCACCACACCGCCACGATCAGTGCGCAGTAGGCGAGCACCACGACACCGAAGACGAGCGACAGCAGGTTCGAGGGGCGACGGCCCTCGCGCCGCAGCATGGTGAACCCGTTGAAGACACTCGCCACGCCGAGCGCGACCAGGGCCAGGATCGCCAGGACGACGGCACCGAGCAGCGCCCAGGCCAGGCGCAGCGGATCGTCGGAGTCGTCCAGGAGGATCGCGAGCCGCCCGGCGATGCCGATCGATGCCAGTCCGATCGCGAGGGTCAGGTACACGCCGATCCGCAGCCGGCGCGGGTCCTGCCAGGCGGCCACGCCCGCGGCGAGCGCCAGCAGCGCCACGAGTGCCCAAGCCACGCCCCGACCCTAGGGCCTCGCACCACGACGTGCCCCGATTGGGCCGCGGCGGGGTGACTGACGTAAACTCCTCGGCGGTGGCGTGTCCGAGCGGCCTAAGGAGCACGCCTCGAAAGCGTGTGTGGGTTCACGCCCACCGTGGGTTCAAATCCCACCGCCACCGCCAGCAAGATCAGGACCCCGTCGAGCGAGAGCTCGGCGGGGTTCTCGCTTTGCCGCGCGTCGCCCGGCGAACGCCGGACGAACGGTTCCCGAACGCACCGAGTGCTCACGCGCCCTGCGCCGGGTGCTCACCTGGCGTTCACCGGGAGGAACCTCACGCCGCCAGTCTCAGTGCGTCTTGATGGCCTTCCCGTAGGAGCACACTGCCCATGCGATCCCTTCGCACGACCTCCAGCCTCGCGCTCGCCGCGGCGGTGGGATTCGGTACCTTCTCCACCGCGCCCGCCCTCGCAACGCCCCGACTCGCCGATGCGGCGGTGAGCTCGATGGCGACCATCGCCGCGTCGCCGGCCGCGGCGACGGCACTGCGCCAAGCGGTCGACCTGCCGACCGCGGACGTCTTCGACGTCGACTTCCGGGGCGGGAAGCTCACCGAGAAGGCGCAGGGCCTCGAGCCCACCGTCCACGGCGAGCCGAAGGCCGGCGCCGACCTCGCCACCGGTCGCTCGGTCCTGAGCTTCGACGGCACCAAGGACGCGGTCAGCTACCCGATCCGCTCCGAGTTCTCCAAGCTCGAGCAGGGCATGTCGCTCGAGTGCTCGTTCCGGTTCGACGGGCCTCGCACCGCGGCCAGCACCGAGGCGGCCCTGTGCTCCTCGAAGGAGTCGGGCGGGTTCGCCACGGTCGTGTCGGGCAACGACGTCCACTTCATGATCCACGTCGGGGGCGGCTACAAGAGCGTCCGCGTCCCCATCACCACCGGGACGTGGCACCACACCGTCGCGACGTGGGACGGCACCCGACTCAAGCTGTACCTCGACGGCGAGCTGGTCCGGGACGTCGCCGCGGCGGGTGCGTTCAAGCACTCGACCGCCGGCGCCGACTCGATGATGCTGGCGGCCGACGTCAGCACCGCGAACAAGCCCCAGTTCTTCGCCGCCTCGACCCTGCGCACGAGCCGCATCTACAGCGACCCGCTCAGCGCCGAGCAGGTGTCGGCGCTCGCCGACGCCGACCGCGAGGGACCCGCGGCACCCAAGGCCGACGTCCTCGACCTCGACTTCTCGTCCGGCGCCCCGGTCGACGGCGCGCAGGGCCTGAGCCCGCGCACCTTCGGCTCGCCGCAGGTGCGCGACGACGCACCCATGGGCACCAAGGTCGCCGAGTTCGACGGCGCCGGCTCGGCCTACCTCTACCCGTTCGAGGCGCAGTTCCCCAAGCTCGCGAACCAGATGACCGTGGAGTGCGTCTTCAAGTACAACGAGGACTTCCAGGCCAGCGGCGTGGAGACGCGCGGCAACCTGTGCGGCGCCAAGGAGGCGGGCGGCTTCGCCGTCGTCATGTACGGCGACCGGCTCTCGTTCAACCCCCACATCGGCGGCGCCTACCGGAACACGAGCGTCCAGGTCGAGAGCGGGCGCTGGTACCACGCGGTCGGCACGTACGACGGCGAGATGGTCCGGCTCTACGTGAACGGCGTCCTCGCCGCCAGCACCCCCGCGACCGGCACGCTGAGCTCGCCGAGCGCCGGCGCCCGCAACCTCGTGGTCGGTGGCGACGCCAGCGGCCGCGACCGCCCGGCCTACTTCTCCCCGTCCACGATCAGCCGCGTGCGCATCTTCAGCGAGGCCGTCGACGCCGACGGCGTGCTCGCGCTGGGCCGCGACGCCTTCGCCGGCCGCCCCGCGAACTACAACGTCAAGGTCAGCTCGACCACCCCGGCCGCCGGCGAGCGCCTCACGAAGCGCACCCGCTTCGGCGTCGAGTTCACGAACCCCGAGGGCGTCGGCCGCGACGTCCGGTACGAGCTCGACGGCGACCCGATCAAGCCCGGCGACGAGATCGGCGCGGGGCTCAAGGCCGGCGAGCACGCGCTGACCGTGGAGGGGCACGACGTGTTCGGCACGCCGATCGAGCACACGACGACCTTCACGACCGCCAACGTGCCGACCCCGGGCGGCACCGAGACCGAGCAGGGTGGTGGCTCGGTGCGCCTCTCGGCCAACGCGACGAACCCTTCGGGCGACCGGGTGCGCACGACCTTCCGCGAGGCCGACGTCGTGGTGGCGCAGCAGGGGCGCCAGGGCGTCCTGACCGAGATCCCGGAGGGTCGTGACTTCACGGGCACCGACGAGAAGCCGATCGCCGACGCCGCCGCCCCCGGCGACGACACGTTCATCGACTCGCCGTCCGCCGCCGAGATGCCGTTCCAGCAGTTCGACGTGCCCGTCACCTCGAACTCCGACCAGCAGGTGATCTGGAGCGGTCGCGTCGATCCCGCGCGCGAGGTGGTCCTGCGCGTCTGGGACGGCGAGGCCTGGGACGAGCTCGCGCGCTCCCGCGGCAACGCCGAGGGGCAGGTCCAGCTGACCGGCGACCTGCGCAGCCGTCACCGTCACGACGGCAGCGTCCCGGTCCTGGTGACCGGCGAGGACCCCTTCGCCGACGACCTGCCCAACGAGGTCAAGGACTCCTTCGAGAGCCCCGGCGACTACGACTTCTCGATCGCCCACCTCACGGACACCCAGTACCTGTCCGAGGGCGCAGTGGAGCAGGAGACCGCGCAGGAGCGCGAGGTCTGGCGCAACGCCTACCGCGGCATCACCGAGTGGATCGCGGCGAACGCCGACGAGCGGAAGATCGCGTTCACGGCCCACACCGGCGACGTCATCGAGAACTGGCACAACGTCGGCTCCGACGAGCCGAACGCGCGCGCCGAGTTCGAGGTCGCGTCGGAGGCGCAGAAGGTCCTCGACGACGCGGGCATGGTCAACACGGCGCTGCCCGGCAACCACGACAACCTCTACGGAGCCGACACCGGGCCCGACGCGCTGTACAACGACTACTTCGGTCCCGAGCGCTACGCCGCCCTCGAGCAGAGCGACGCCTGGAAGAAGGCACGGGCCGAGTACAAGCCGTGGAAGGCCGGCGACAGCAGCAACAACTACGTGCTGTTCAGCGAGGGCGACCTGGACTTCGTCGTCGTGTCCCTCGGCTTCGGGGTCGACGCCGAGGAGTCCGCGTGGGCCGACAGCGTGCTCAAGCAGTTCCCCGACCGCAACGCGATCCTGCTGACGCACGCCTACCTGACCCCGAGCGTCAACCCCGACGGGCGCGGCAGCGGGTTCTCCTTCGACGGCCGCCAGGTGCTGGACGCCGTCATCAAGAAGAACCCGAACGTCGCCCTCGTGCTGTCCGGGCACGAGCACGGCGTCAGCATCGAGCTGCGCCGCGACGTCGCCCGCAAGGGACACCACGTGGTCGAGTTGCTCGCCGACTACCAGTTCTACAAGGTGAGCTCGGACGAGCTGGGGCTGACGGGAGTCGGCTACGACAGCAACACGCCGCTGCAGTTCGGCTCGTCGTTCTTCCGCCTGCTGCAGTTCGATCTCGACGCCGGCGAGGTCGCGGTGGACACCTACTCGCCGCTGCTGAAGAACTTCGGCGCGACCGAGTACGACGACCGCTTCCGCTACAACGGCACCGAGGACGACACGCGCCTGCCGATCAACCTCACGACCCGCAGGACGAGCTTCAGCTCCGACGGGCTCGTCGTGGTCGACCCGACCGATCGGGTCATCGGCGAGGAGACGGTGCGCTCGGGCTGGCCGGCGACGGTCACCTGGGACGGGCTCGAGGCGGGCCGGACCTACGCCTGGCACGCCACGAGCGTCGATGCCGCCTCGGGTGAGGAGCTGCCGGGCGAGGTCAGCCAGATCTCGCTGTTCACGGCCGGCTCGAGCGGCACGGACACGACCGCGCCGACCCTGACCGTCCCGAAGAACGGCTCCGTCGAGCTGAACGAGGTGTTCGACCCGATGGCCGGCGTGAAGGCGGTCGACGCGGTGGACGGCGACGTCACCGAGAACGTCCAGGTCCTCGGCGAGGTCGACACCGCGAAGCCCGGCACCTACGCGCTCACGTACTCGGTCGCGGACGCGAACGGCAACCAGTCGATGGTCACCCGGATCGTCGAGGTCAAGGGTGCGAAGGCTCCGGTCAACACGGCCCGGCCGAAGGTGAGCGGCTCGTTGCGCGTCGGCTCGATCCTGCGCGCCAGCATCGGCACGTGGTCCAACACCGAGGCCGCCACGCTCCAGGCGCAGTGGCTGCGGGACGGCCAGCCGATCCGGGGCGCGACGGGCGGTGACTACCGCGTGACCGCGGCCGACATCGGCCGGGCGATCAGCGTGCGCGTGACCGCCACGACGGTCGGCCACCAGCCGGTGACCGCCACCTCGACGGCCTCGCGCGTCGCGAAGGCCAAGGCCACGGTCCGCGCCTCGCTGTCGAAGAAGCGGATCAAGACCACGCAGCGGGCCAGGGTGACGGTCCGGGTCGCAGCGCCGGCCCAGGCCAACGGCAAGGTCCTCGTGAAGGTGAAGGGTCGCGTCGTCGCCGACGGGACGGTGCGCAACGGCAAGGTCTCGGTGCGGCTGCCGAAGCTGAAGGCGGGCAAGCACCGCCTCGTGGTCAGCTACCTCGGCAACGACCGCGTGGGAGCTCGCAACACCGCGATCACCCTGCGGGTGGTGAAGCGCTGAGCCGTGGGTGAACGACGAAGGCCCCGGGGGTTCCCCGGGGCCTTCGTCGTCGGTCGGTCGGTGCCGCTCAGATCGCGGCGAGCCGCGGCGCCACCTTCTCGGCGAACTCGCTGACCCAGCCCACCGGGTCGGGCCCGTGCGGGGAGACCGAGACGGACTGGATGCCCAGCTCGGCGTAGGCGGCGATCTCCTCGAGGAACTTCTCGGGATCCTTCACGGCGTCGCCCGGACCCTGCAGGGTGCGCAGGATGTCGGAGGGGTCGCGGCCCACGTCGGCGCAGTGCTGGTCGAGGACGTCGAGCTTGTGGCGGATGACGTCGGTGCCGGCGGGGAACAGGTTGCAGGCGTCGCCGTACTCGGCCACGAAGCGCAGCGTCTTCTTCTCCCCCATGCCGCCGAGCAGGATCGGCGGACGCGGCTGCTGGATGGGCGCAGGATGGCAGATCGTCTCGGCGAGCTGGTAGTGCTTGCCCTCGTACGGACCGTCGTCGTCGCTCCACATCTGGTGGACGATCTGCAGCGTCTCCTCGAGCCGCTCGAACCGCTCCCCCATCGACGGGTAGGGCACGCCGAGGCCCTGGTGCTCGCGCTCGTACCAGGCGGCACCGAGGCCGAGGATGGCCCGGCCGCCGGAGAGCACGTCGAGCGTGGTGACGATCTTCGCCAGCAGGCCCGGATGCCGGTAGGTGACACCGGTGACGAGCAGACCGAGCTTCACCCGCTCGGTCACGCCGGCCAGGTAGCCCAGGCCCGTGTAGCCCTCGAGCATCGGGTCCTCGGAGCGGCCGACCGTCTCCATCTGGAAGTAGTGGTCCATCAGGGTGACGGCGTCGGCACCGGCCTGCTCGGCACGGCGTGCCGTCTCGGCGAGGGTCGGGGCGAGCGACTGCGGCTCGCCGGGAATCGTGAAGTTGTAGACGTGAACGCTGAAACGCATTCCTCAGCGTAGGCACGCTTCGACGACGACGGCGACCGCAGCGCGGTCGGTGAGGTCGATCCGGTCGGGCTCGAGCGCCTCCAGCATCGCCTGCTCCTCAGCCGTGCGGGTCCGCTTGGCGGCCAGGCCACGGCGGATCGTGGACATCATCGTGCGCTCCACGAGGCTCAGCCGGCGCCGGTCCATCGCGCCGCGCAGGTGGGCCACCTCCATCCGCTCGCGCAGGTCGGCGGGGAACTTCGTCGCGACGAGCTCGTCCCGCTTCGTCGTCAGCGCCGGATCGCTGAGCCCGACGGTCACCAGCACCCAGCGCGTGTCGGTGAACAGCTCCATGGCCTGCCGCAGGAGGCTGCTGCCGCGCAGGCTCGGGCCGTAGATCGGTGCGCAGAACGCGACCGTCCCCTGCGCCGCCAGCTGCTCGGGCGAGACCTCGTCGTCGGCCACCACCGGGGCGTGGAGCGCCTCGCCGATCCACTCGGCGTACCGCTCGGCCGAGCCGTACTTGGACGCGTGGACCACGAGAGTCTTCACACTCCGAGGCTAGGGCGGCGACAGGTTCACCTGCGCCGCCCGAGTGCCGGCCCCGGTAGGTTGGCCGCGTGACCACGCGCCGGCTGCTGCTCGTCAACGGGCCCAACCTCAACCTGCTCGGCACGCGCGAGCCCGCGATCTACGGCTCGGAGACGCTCGACGACGTCGAGGCGCTCGTGACGGAGGCCGCCACCGCCCACGGGTACGAGGTGCGCGCCGTGCAGAGCAACCACGAGGGCGTGCTGATCGACGCGATCCACGCGGCCCGCCACGACTGCTCCGGCATCGTCATCAACCCCGGCGGGCTCACCCACACCTCGGTCGTGCTGCGCGACGCCCTGTCAGGCGTGGCCCTCCCGGTGGCCGAGGTGCACATCTCCGACGTGATGGCGCGCGAGCCGTTCCGGCACCACTCCTACGTCGCCGACGTGGCCGTCGTGCACGTGATCGGCGAGGGCGTGCCGGGCTACCGCACCGCCACCGATCGGCTGATCGCCCACGTCGAGGCCCGATAGGATCGGCCCACCGACGCGAGGGAAGGGGATGATGTGACCTCCCATGACCTCGACGTCATCCTGCTGACGGGGTCAGGGGTCCTCATCCTGGCCGTCCTGGCCGTCCGCCTCTCGGTCGGCATCGGGCTGCCGTCCCTGCTGATGTACCTGGGCCTCGGCGTCCTCATCGGCTACGACGGGGCGGGGGTCGAGTTCGCCGACCCGAACATCGCGCTCGTGCTCGGCCTCTCGGCGCTCATCCTGATCCTGGCCGAGGGCGGCCTCACGACGAACTGGTCCACGATGCGGCCCGCGCTGGGGTTCGGCGTGCTGCTGGCCACGGTGGGCACCTCGATCAGCGTCGGGATCGTGGCCGCGGGCGCGCACTACCTGTTCGGGCTGGACTGGCAGCTGGCCGTGCTCATCGCCGCGGTGCTGTCGCCCACCGACGCCGCCGCCGTCTTCTCGGTGCTGCGCACGGTGCCACTGAAGTCGCGCGTCTCCGGAGTCCTGGAGACCGAGTCGGGCCTCAACGACGCCCCCATCGTCGTGCTCGTCACGGCGATCAGCGTCGGCGAGATCGCGGACTACGGCATCGCGGGATTCTTTGCGCTGGTGGTCTTCGAGCTCGTGATCGGCGCCCTGCTGGGGCTCCTCGTGGGCGGCGGCGGCGCGCGCCTGCTGCGCCGCGCGGCGCTGCCCGCGGCCGGCCTGTACCCCCTCGTGGTCTTCGCGGTCACCGTCCTGGCGTACGCCTCGGCCGCGTTCATCCATGCGAGCGGCTTCGCCGCGGTCTACGTGGCCGCGGTGGTGCTGGGGAACACCGAGCTGCCGCACCGCTCGGCCACCCGCTCGTTCGTCGAGGGGATCGGCTGGCTGGCGCAGATCGGGCTGTTCGTCATGCTCGGCCTGCTGGTGCACCCGAGCGACATCGAGCTGTGGCACATCGGGGCGGGCGTGGGCATCGGCGCGCTGCTCACCTTCGTGGCCCGTCCGGCCTCGGTGGCCGCCTGCGCGGCGTGGTTCCGCGTGGGCTGGCGCGAGCAGCTCTTCATCGGCTGGGCCGGGCTGCGTGGCGCGGTGCCGATCGTGCTCGCGACGATCCCGCTGGCGAACGGGGTCACTCAGTCGATCGACCTGTTCAACATGACCTTCGTGGCGGTCGTGGTCTACACGATCATCCAGGCCGCGCCGCTGGGCCGGCTGGCCCGCTGGTGCGGAGTCGAGAGCGATCGCGGGCGCGACGTCGAGATCGACGCGGCCCCGCTGGAGCGCATCTCGGCCGACCTCCTGCAGATCCACGTGCCGCCGACCTCGCGACTGGCCGGCGTGGAGGTGGGCGAGCTGCGCCTGCCGCAGGGAGCCTCGGTGACGATGGTGGTCCGCGACGACTCGACCCTCGTGCCGCACCGCACCACGCGGATCCGCGTGGGCGACGAGCTGCTCATCGTCACCACGCGCGAGCTGCGCGAGTCGGTGGAGCGGCGCCTGCGCGCTGTGGCACGGCACGGTCGCCTGGCCGGCTGGGACCTCGATCCGCGCCCCGGTCAGGGCACGTAGCCGCTACGGCAGGGTGATCGTGGGCACGCAGACCGAGACGTCGCGTCCGGCCTTGAGCTTCGTGCTGGCCTTCTTGAGACCCGCGTAGTCCGGGCCGATCAGCACCGAGATGCCGTCCTCGGTCTCGAAGTCGGCACCCTTGAAGATGACCTTGCCCTTGAACTGGCGCGCGACGAGCTTGGCCCGCGGGTCCGTCGGGTCGCTCGTGAGCACGATGACGTTCTTGGCCTTGAGCTGGCCGGGGTTGTTCTGCGCGACGCCACCGAGGAAGCCGCGGCGCTCGAGGTTGATCTTCACGCGGTTGGCGATGCCGGCGCGCTGGCTGGCGTTGTAGACGTGCACCATGACGAGGTTGCTGCTGAGCACCTCGCCCGTCGCGACGGTCTTGACCTCGCAGGTGGGCTCGGCGGCGACGGGCTCGGGCTTGGAGAACGCCAGGTTGACGCCCAGCGCCGTGCCCGCGACGAACACGCCCGCGGTGGCCGCGACGACCAGCCGCTCGACTGCCTTGCTCATGACTGCTTCCCGATCGTGTGGACGCGCGCGTGCATCATCGTCCGCTGCTGCAACGCGGCCCGGAGGGCCCGGTGGAGCCCGTCCTCGAGGAAGAGCTCGCCCTTCCAGCCGATGACGTGGGCGAAGAGGTCGCCGAAGTAGGTGGAGTCGGTGTCGAGCAGCGTCTCGAGATCGAGGGTGGTCTTCGTGGTCGTGAGGTCGTCGAGCCGGACCTGGGTGGGCGCGATGGCAGCCCACTGACTCTGGGTCAGTCCATGGTCGGGGTACGGCCGCCCGTCCCCCACGCGGCGAAAGATCACCTGTCCAGTCTAAGGGGCCCGCCGAAGCGACGGCGCCACCGACGATTCCCGCGGTTCGCCTCCCGGCGCGTCGAGGAACGCCGCGATCACGCCGAGGACAACTAGCCTGAGCACATGACCGAGACCGATCCCTCCGCCGACGACGTCGCTGCGGCCACCCGGGCAGCCGCCGAGGCGCGCGCCGCCGCGGAGGCAGCCCAGCGGCACGCCGACGAGCTGGCCGCCGCCGCCGAGGCCGCGCAGGAGGCCGCGGAGCAGGGACCCACCGACACTCCCGCGGGCGCCCCCGCTCCGGACACCGACACCGAGCAGGTCGCCCAGATCCGCGCCGGGTACTCCTTCGACGGCCCAGCCCTGGAGATCGGCGCCCTCGTCGACGGCGGGGAGCCGCGGGCCGACGTCCCCGTGCGGATCCCCTTCGGCATGCTGAACCGCCACGGCCTCGTCGCGGGCGCCACCGGCACGGGCAAGACCAAGACCCTCCAGGTGCTCGCCGAGCAGGTCTCGGCCGGTGGCGTGCCGGTCTTCGCCGCCGACATCAAGGGCGACCTCTCGGGCATCGCCACCCCGGGCGCCTCGAACGAGAAGCTGCTCGCCCGCACCGCCAGCATCGGCCAGGACTGGCAGGCGACGGCGTTCCCCACCGAGTTCTACGCGCTCGGCTCGAAGGGGATCGGCGTGCCGATCCGCGCCACCGTGGAGTCGTTCGGGCCGATCCTGCTGTCGAAGGTGCTCGACCTCAACACCACGCAGGAGTCCTCGCTCTCGCTGGTCTTCCACTACGCCCGCAAGGCCGGGCTGCGCCTCGTCACGCTGGAGGACCTGCGGTCGGTCGTGGCGTTCCTCGACAGCGCCGAGGGCAAGCCCGAGCTCAAGGCGATCGGCGGCCTGTCCAGCGCCACGGTCGGCGTCATCCTGCGTGAGCTCGTGACCTTCGCCGACTCCGGCGCCGACGTGTTCTTCGGCGAGCCGGCCTTCGAGGTGACCGACGTGCTCCGCACCGACGACGCCGGCCGCGGCATCGTCTCGCTGCTCGAGGTCCCGGGCGTGCAGGACCAGCCCCAGCTGTTCTCGACGTTCCTGATGTACCTGCTGCGCGAGCTGTTCGCGACGCTGCCCGAGGTGGGCGACACCGACAAGCCGAAGCTGGTGTTCTTCTTCGACGAGGCGCACCTGCTGTTCAAGGGCGCGTCGAAGGACTTCCTCGAGATCGTCGTGCAGACCGTCCGGCTCATCCGCTCCAAGGGCGTGGGCATCTTCTTCGTCACCCAGACGCCCAAGGACGTGCCCGACGACGTGCTGGCCCAGCTCGGCTCGCGCGTGCAGCACCAGCTGCGCGCCCACACGCCGCAGGACGCCAAGGCGCTCAAGGCCACCGTCTCGACGTATCCGCACTCGGGGTACGACCTCGAGGAGGTGCTGACGCAGCTGGCCACGGGCGAGGCGATCGTGACCGTGATGAACGAGAAGGGCGCGCCGTCCCCGGTCGCGTGGACCCGCGTCCGTGCGCCCCAGGGCTCGATGGAGCCCACGCCCTCGGCCACGATGACCTCCGCCGTCGCCGCCTCGCCGCTGACCGCGAAGTACGCCGCCGTCGCGTCCGGCGACGGAGCCGCCGCCGCGATGGCCGAGCGCACGCGCGCGACCGCCGAGGCCGCCGCCGCGGAGGTTGACCGGAAGCGGGCCGCGGAGGAGGCTGAGAGACTCGAGAAGGACCTGGCCCGGAACCGCTCGCCCGGCACCCGCACGAAGAGCCGCAGCCGCGGCTCGAGCCGGATGTCGCCGATGGACCGGGCGATCGGGGAGGCGAGTCGCACCGCCGCCCGTGAGCTCATCAAGGCGATCTTCAAGAAGAAGCGGTGATCACATGTCGGGGGTCGTGAAGGCAGCAGCAGGGGTCGTCGTGTCGATGGGGCTGGTCGCGCCGGCCCTCGTGATCGTGCCCGCGCAGGCCGCGGACTCGACCTACACCACGCGCAAGGTCGTGATCGGCACGAGCCACCAGGGGCGCAGCATCGTCGCGTTCTACCGCGGCGCCAGGCAGCCCGAGCGCGTGCTCCTGATCCTCGGTCAGATGCACGGCGACGAGCCCGCGGGACGCAGGACCGCCCAGCACGCCGTGAAGCGGGTGAGGCCCAAGGCCGGGACCGGCCTGTGGATCATCCCCACGATGAACCCCGACGGCGCCGCCCGCGGCACCCGCACGAACGCGCGCGGGGTCGACCTCAACCGCAACTGGCCCACCAGCGGCTGGATCCGCGGCACGAAGGGATCTCGTACGTACGGTGGCTCGAAGCGGGCCAGCGAGCGCGAGACCCGCACCCTCATGAAGTTCCTGAAGAGCCGCAAGCCCGACTACATCGTCTCACTGCACCAGCCGCTCAAGGGCGTGGGCACGTCGGGCAAGGACGTCGCGTTCGAGAAGAGGCTGGCGAAGGAGCTCGGGCTGAAGCGCAAGCACTTCGGCGTCTCGCAGGGCAAGGGCACCTCGCCGACGATGACCGGTTGGTACAACCGCTACCACGGCAGGCACGGCACGGCGATCACGGTGGAGTACGGCGCCCGGCCCTCGTCGGGCTACGTCAAGGGCGCCAGCCGCGACATCATGCGCGCGGCGCGCGTGCACCCCTAGGAACGCAAGGACCCCTCGCGTACCCGGCAGGGACCACTGACCCTTGCTGCATTCCTGCCCTGGGGGAGTTGGGTGATGTGCCGCCACGCGAGGGGCTGCACACCAATATACGGGCCCCGGCGTGATGACCTGAAGCGGGCGCCCGAACTCGCGCGGGCGATCTGCACAGGATCTTCACGATTCGTCCCCGCTATCCGGCGACCCGGCCTCCTAGGTTGGGGTCATGAGCGAGCGCCAGCGAGTGAACAGCAGAACAGTCATGACGGCGCCGCCGTACTCTGCCCTTCCCTCGGGGGTGCTGTCATGAGCGAGCGTCGCATCCTTCTCGTCGAGGACGAGCCCACGATCGGGGCCGCCGTCACCGACCGCCTGACCGCCCACGGCCACGAGGTCGTGAGGGCCTGGGACGGGCCCGGCGCCGTCGCGGCGTTCGAGGAGCACGACCCCGACCTCGTGGTGCTGGACGTGATGCTGCCGGGGTTCGACGGTCACGAGGTGTGCCGCCGCATCCAGGCGATCCGGCCGGTGCCGGTGCTGATGCTGACCGCCCGCGACGACGAGGCCGACGTCCTGGTCGGGCTGGCCGTGGGCGCCGACGACTACCTGACCAAGCCGTTCCGCATGCGCGAGCTGGTGGCGCGCGTCGCCGCGCTGCTGCGCCGCGTGGACCGGGCGGCCGAGCTGGCTGCCTCCGCGCAGGGCTCGGTGCGCGAGTGGGGCGACCTGCGCCTCGACGTCGGCGCGCGCCGGGTCTGGATCGATGGCGACGAGATCCACCTGACGCCCACCGAGTTCGACCTGCTCGTGTGCCTGGCCGCGGCGCCCGGCGACGTGCTCTCGCGTGAGCGGCTGCTGGCCGAGGTGTGGGGCTGGGCCGAGGCGTCCGGCACCCGCACCGTCGACAGCCACGTCAAGGGACTGCGGGCGAAGATCGGTGCCGATCGGATCCGCACCGTGCACGGCGTCGGGTACGCGCTCGAGGTCGGAGCCGAGCGATGAGCAGCGAGCGGCCGCAGCCCGGGCCGGCCAGGACTGCGCCTCGCGCCACGGATCCACCCTGCCCTCCCCGAGGTGGGCCTCTCGACGCGATCAGGTCCGTGAAGTTCAAGCTGGGACTGCTGGTCGCGGCCAGCGTCTCGGTGGCCGCGGTGGTCGCGACGGCCGGGGCATCGGGCGGCGTCCCCACGTGGCTCACCATTCCGGTGACGGTCACGCTGGCGCTCGCGGTGACCCAGCTGCTGGCCTCGGGCATGACGTCGCCGCTGCGCCAGATGACCGTCGCGGCGGCGCGGATGGCGCGCGGCGACCACAGCACCCGCATCACCGACACCTCCCGCGACGAGATCGGCGAGCTCGCCCGCGCCTTCAACCGGATGGCCGCCGACCTCGAGCAGGTCGACCGCCAGCGCCGGGACCTCATCGCGAACGTCAGCCACGAGCTGCGCACGCCGCTCACGGCCATGTGCGCACTGCTGGAGAATCTCGCCGACGGCGTGAGCGAGCCCGACCCGGCCACGCTGCGCAGTGCGCTGGCCCAGGCGGAGCGGCTGTCGGCCCTCGTCGCCGACCTGCTCGACCTGTCCCGCGTGGACGCCGGGGCGGTGCCGCTGCACCTCGAGCCGGTGGAGATGCGCGCGCTGCTCGAGTCCGCGGCCGACGAGTTCCAGTACGGCGAGCGCGACGTCGAGATCGCCGTGACCGTCGAACCCGCCGACCTCACCGTCGACGCCGACCCGGCCCGGCTGCGGCAGCTGGTGGCGAACCTCGTGGACAACGCGACGCGCCACTCCCCCGCGCGCGGAACCGTGTCGATCCGTGCGACCGCCGCCGACGAGGGCTGGCTGCTCGAGGTGGCCGATGAGGGGCCCGGCGTGGAGCCGGGCTCGCGCGAACGGGCCTTCGAGCGCTTCGGCACGCTCACCGAGACCGAGGGCGGAGGTGGCACCGGGCTCGGCCTGGCCATCGCCCGCTGGGTGACCGACCTGCACGGCGGCACCATCCGCTTCGTCGACCCCGAGCCCGGCCGATCGGGCGCTCGCGTCCGCGCCGCGCTGCCCACCACCCCCGACCGTGGCCCCGCGCCCGCACCCAAGGAGACCCCCGTGCCCGAGACCTCCGCTCCCGCGCCCCTGCCGAAGCCCCCGCCGGCCAGCGCCCCGCCCCTGCCCTCGATGACGGACTCCCTGTTCGGCGGGTTCTGGCCCGACCGCGGAGTCCCCGGCCGCCCTCGGCTGCTCACGTGGGCCGTGGGCGTGGGCGTCCTGGCCGGGATCGCGCTGCCGTTCCACGACCTTGGCCTCGGCACCTTCCTCGTGCTGATGGCGGCGGGCCTGCTGCTGTTCGCGGCCAGTCCGAAGCGGCGTCGACCGTTCACGATCGCCTGCGCCGTGCTGTGCACCGCGCTCGCGGCGACGGCGCTGTTCCGCGATGCCGAGTGGATCGTGATCCTGTGCCTCATGGCCGGAGGCGCGATCGCCACGATGGCGCTCACGGACGCCCGCAACGTGCCGTCGTTCGTGGTCTCGGCGATCTCGTGGCCCGTCGCCGGGCTGCGTGGCATCCCGTGGCTCGGGCGCACGATGCGGATGCTCACCGGTACGGGGCACGGGATCGCCGTGGTGCGCACCGTGCTGTGGTCGGTGCTCGGCCTGACGATCTTCGCGTTCCTGTTCATGTCGGCCGACGCGCTGTTCGCCGAGTGGTTCAGCGGCCTGGTCCCCGACCTCGGCTCGCCGGACTTCGCGGTGCGGATCTTCGTGGCGATCGCCGTCGGCGGCATCGCGCTGGCCGGCACGTACCTCGCGCTCAACCCGCCGGAGGTGGACGCGGTGCGCTGGGACAGCCGCCCGGTCGCGAAGCGGTTCGAGTGGCTGGTGCCCGTGCTGGTCGTCGATGCCGTGTTCGCCGCCTTCCTCGTGGCCCAGGCCGCGGCGATCTTCGGCGGGCGCGACTACTTCGAGCGCACCACCGGCCTCACGTACGCCGAGTACGTCCACGAGGGCTTCGGCCAGCTGACCGTCGCCACCGTGCTGACGCTGTTCGTGGTCTGGGCCGCTTCGCGGAAGGCCTCACGGGAGACGGTCGCCGACCGGACGTGGCTGCGGGTCGCGCTGGGCCTGCTGTGCGTCATGACGCTGCTCGTGGTGGCCTCGGCGCTGAACCGGATGGCGCTCTACCAGGAGGCGTACGGGTTCACGCAGCTGCGACTGCTGGTGGACGTCTTCGAGGGCTGGCTCGGCCTGCTCGTCCTGGCCACACTGGCGGCCGGCTGGAGGCTGCGCGGTCGGTGGCTGCCGAGGTTCGGACTGATCAGCGGCGCCGTGCTGCTGCTGGGGATCGCGGCGATCAACCCCGACGCGTGGATCGCCGACCACAACCTCGACCGCTACGAGACGACCGGCAAGGTCGACTGGTACTTCCTCTCGCAGCTGTCGGACGACGCCGTCCCGACGCTGGCGTCGCGCCTCGAGGGACAGCAGAACTGCGCGCTGACCACCGATCGTCGCGAGCCCGCCACGTGGCTCGAGTGGAACCTCGGACGCAGCCGGGCCGAGTCGCTCGGACTCGAGACGAGCGTCCCGCTCGACTACGAGGAGGTCTGCCCGGGCCAGACCGCCGACTGAGCGGCGGGGCCGATTCGTCGCTGGCGGTCGGTGCCACGTAGACTCCTCGGCGGAGGATTCGCATAGTGGCCTAGTGCGCTCGCTTGGAAAGCGGGTTGAGTGAAAGCTCTCAGGGGTTCGAATCCCCTATCCTCCGCCAGCAAGGACGAAGTCAGCGGGCGGCACGCACAGCGTGCCGCCCGCTGGTGTCTTCCCAGACCTCGAGGCAGGCTCACCTCCGCGCAACTCTTGTGACGCCGTTCGCCCCGAATCGTCGAACCGGACCGAACGGCGTCACAAAAGTCGGGGTGAATGGGCGGACGCCTGCCTTCCGCCACCGGATTCCTCGTTTCCCGCCGGCGCGGTCCACGGCGCCACTAGCCTCGGGCGCGTGAAGACGTGGCACCTGGGCGCCGCGGCCGTGCTCGCCACCGCCGCGGCGTTCCTGGCGGCCCAGGCCTTCATGACCCACCTCTCCGCCGGCCCCGACGCGTCACGGCGCGGAGCGACCGCCCTCGGGACCAGCGCCGACGGCACGCTGCTGGTCCGCACGCAGACGTGTGACGGTGAGCGGAGCCGGGGCGAGGTCGTGATCTCCCGCAACACCTCCGGCCGAGCGGGCAGCGACGTCGTCGCGTCGTTCTCCGCGGCACCCACCATCAGCGTCGACCTGGGGCTCCCCGACCCAACCTCGACCGCGACCCTGCTCGTGCGATCGGTGAACACACGGGCCGTGCGCTCGTCGATCCCCGAGTGGCAGGCGGTGCCGTCTGGCCTGTGGCTGGTCTCCGAGCCGGGAACCGCGGGCCCACGGAACCGCACCCTCACCGAGAAGCAGTTCCTCCTCTGGGCGTGCTGACGAGCCGGATCGCCGAAACTGCTCAGAATGCGGACACGCCGGAACCGTGGCACCGTCGTTCCCGACCGAAACGGTCGTCGCAGCCGCGCCGGCCGTCATCGAGGGAAGGGACCTGACATGTACTTCGGTGGATCCATTGCTCTCATCGCGATCGGCGCGATCCTCGCGTTCGCGGTGACCGACGCCATCAACGGCGTCGATCTGACCATGGTCGGCTACATCTGCATGGCGGCCGGTGCCCTGGGCATCGTGCTCAGCCTGATCGTCAACAGCCGGCGCGACCACGCGGTGCGTGACACGCGCCGCGACGACCTGCCGCCGGCTCGCTGACCCCTCACCGCGCAGGTCCGGTTCGACCGGCGGAAGCATCCGCCGTCAGGGGGTGTTGAACCGGACATGCGCGGTGAATACAAGGTCCCCGGCGGCAAGCTCGTCGCGGTCGACCTCGAAGTCCAGAACGACAGGCTCGTCGACGTCAGCGTCTCGGGGGACTTCTTCCTCGAACCCGAGGAGGCGCTCCTCGACGTCAACGCCGCCCTGACCGGTCTCTCGGTCGACGCGTCCGTCGACCAGCTCACGTCCTCCATCGCCGGGGCGGTCGGGCCCGACACGGCCTTCATCGGCTTCACGCCCGAGGCCGTCGGCATCGCCGTCCGCCGGGCGCTCGGCAAGGCCACCGGCTGGCACGACCACACCTTCGACGTCATCGGCCCGGTGACCATGGACCCGGCCATGCACGTCGCCCTCGACGAGATCATCGGCCGCGAGGTCGCCGACGGCACCCGGCCGCCCACGTTCCGCATCTGGGACTGGGACAGCCCGCTCGTGGTGATCGGGTCCTTCCAGAGCTACGTCAACGAGATCGACGCCGAGGGTGCCGCGAAGCACGGCATCGACGTGGTGCGCCGGGTCTCCGGCGGCGGGGCGATGTTCATGGAGCCGGGCAATTGCATCACGTACTCGCTGGTCGTCCCCGGCTCCCTCGTGGAAGGCCTGAGCTTCGAGCGCTCGTACTCGTTCCTCGACGACTGGGTGATCGAGGCGCTGGCCGAGGTCGGCGTGCGGGCCCACTTCGTGCCGCTCAACGACATCGCGAGCGACCAGGGCAAGATCGGCGGCGCCGCGCAGAAGCGGTTCGTCGGCGGATCGGTGCTGCACCACGTGACGATGGCGTACGACATCGACGCCGACAAGATGACCGAGGTGCTGCGGATCGGCCGCGAGAAGATGAGCGACAAGGGCACCCGCTCGGCCAACAAGCGCGTCGACCCGATGCGCTCGCAGACCGGGCTCACCCGCGAGGCCATCCTCGACAGCTTCCTCGAGACGTTCCGCCGCCGCTACGCCACGAACGAGTCGGACTACACCGAGGCCGAGCTCAGCGAGGCGCAGCGCCTCGTCGACGAGAAGTTCTCGACCCGGGAGTGGACCCACCGGGTGCCCTGACCGCCCCCAGAGGCCACTTTTGTGACGCTGTTCGCCCCGAGTCGTCGAACCCGGCCGAACGGTGTCACAAAAGTGGAGGGCGGCAACCACGCCAGAACGAGAGGACCCGCCGGCCCCTGAGGGCCGGCGGGTCGTGTCGTTTGAGCGGAAGCTCAGCCGATCGGGTCGAAGACCGCGTGGTCGCCGACCTGGGCGGCCAGGCGCGCCCGGTGGAACTCGCCGTCGCCGATCAGGTGCTCGATCGCGATGAGGCGGCTGGCGTAGTGACCGACCGAGTACTCGGCGGTCATGCCGATGCCGCCGTGCAGCTGGATCGCGTCGAGGCCGATGTGGCGACCGGCCACGCTGACCTGCAGCGCCGAGTGCGAGGCGGCGGTGGCCAGCTGCTCGGGCGTGGTGGACTCGTCGGCCGCGACGATCGTGGCCCACGTGATGGTGCTGCGGGCCAGCTCGAGCGCGACGTACATGTCCGCGGCACGGTGGTTGAGCGCCTGGAACGTGTTGAGCGTGACGCCGAACTGCTTGCGCGTCTTGAGGTAGCCGACCGTGATGTTCAGCGCCGTCTCCATCGCGCCGAGCGCCTCGTGGGCGTACGCGATGCGCGCACGATCCAGGGCCGCCTCGATCGCGGCGGTCTGGTCGCCGCCCTCGCCCAGCTGGACCGCCGGGGTGTCGCCGAACGTGACGGTCGCGGCGCGGCCGCCGTCGTTCGTGATGGCGGTCTCCACCGCGGTGGCGCCCTCGACGAGGAACACGCCGGTGCCGCCCTCGGGCAGCGCGGCCGTGACCAGTAGGAGGTCGGCCCGCTCGGCCTGGACCACGGGGCCCTTGACGCCGTTGAGCTTGCCGTCCGCGAACGTCACCGACGCCTCGGTCGACCAGCGCTGGCCGGGCTCCATCCACGCCAGGATCGGCAGGACCTCGCCGCCGGCGACGGCGTCGACGTACTGCTTCTTCTGCTCGTCGGTGCCCAGCGCGTCGATCAGGCCGCCGGCCAGGACGATCGCCTCGACGAACGGGTCGGGCGCGATGACCTTGCCCAGCTCCTCGGCGGCGAGCGAGACCTCGACGGGGCTGGCCTCGAACGGCAGGCTCAGCACGCCCATCTCGGCGAGCTTCTCCCACGCGGCGAAGCCGGGATCGGTCTTGGTGACCTCGCGACGGGCCTCGGAGGACTCGTAGACGTTGGTGATCAGGCCGCGGACGGCCTTGACGAGAGCCTTCTGCTCCGAATCGATGGTGAAGTCCATGTCACAGTCCCAGGATCGTGCCGGCGATGATCTGGCGCTGGATCTCGTTGGATCCGCCGTAGATCGACACCTTGCGGTTGTTGAGGAAGACGCGGGTGTCGCGGCTGGTGAGCGCCGCAGGACCCTCGAGGTCGACGAGCAGGTCAGAGACGGCCTGCGTCAGCTGCGAGCCCTTGATCTTCAGCACGCTCGAGGCCGGGTGCGGCTTGTCGCCGGCGGAGCCGGCGGCCACGCGCAGGGCCGTGAGCTCGAGCGCGGTGAGCTGGCTCTCGATGTCGGCGATCCGCGACGCGTACTGGTCGAAGACGCCGAACTCCTTGGCCTTCGCCTTGGCCGTGGACAGGTGCAGCTGGCTCGCGCCGACCTGGGCGATGCCGACGCGCTCGTTGCCGAGCAGGAACTTGGCGTAGGTCCAGCCCTTGTTCTCCTCGCCGACGAGGTTCTCGACGGGGACGCGCACGTTGTCGAAGAAGACCTCGTTGACCTCGTGGCCGCCGTCGATCAGCTCGATCGGGCGGACGGTGAGGCCCTCGGTCCTCATGTCGATCAGCAGGAAGCTGATGCCCATCTGCTTCTTGGGCGCATCGGGGTCGGTGCGGACCAGGGTGAAGATCCAGTCGCCGAACTGGCCGAGCGTGGTCCACGTCTTCTGGCCGTTGACGACGTACTCGTCACCGTCGCGGACGGCGGTGGTGCGCAGGCCCGCGAGGTCGGAGCCGGCGTCGGGCTCGGAGAAGCCCTGGCTCCACCAGATGTCGAGGTTGGCGGTGGCCGGGAGGAACCGCTCCTTGAGCTCCTGCGAGCCGAAGGTCGCGATGACCGGACCGACCATCGAGGCGTTGAACGCCAGCGGCGGCATGACGCCGGCCAGCTGCATCTCCTCGTGCCAGATGTGGCGCTGGAGCTGGGTCCAGTCCTTGCCGCCCCACTCGACCGGCCAGCCGGGAACGGCCAGGCCGCCGGCGTTGAGCGCCTGCTGCGAACGCACGATCTGGTCGCGCGTGATCTCACCGCGGCTGATCACGGCGTCGCGGATGTCCTGCGGCACCTGGGTGGTGAAGAACTCACGCATCTCCTCGCGGAATGCCTGGTCCTCGGCTGACAACTGAAGTCTCATGAGTGCCCCTTCGCACTAAGCGCTTGCTTAGTCTTGAGAATACTGTGCAACTGCCGTTGACACCAGCGAGTCACTTCCGCCTCGACTTGGCACGGAAGGGCCCCACGAGGCGGGGTCCGGACAGGCGGCGTTCGAGGCGTCGAGTCTCGCGTCCCAACGGTTGCGCAGCATACTCACCGAGGATCACGCCGGCCGCGAGCGCCACCGCCACCGCCATCGCGGTGATCCCCGCGAAGATGCCCGAGAGGCTCTCCTCCGACAGCTGCGCCAGCGACCGGTAGATCGTGAGGCCGGGCAGCAGGGGCACGATCGCGGGCACCACGAGAACCAGGGCCGGGATCCGCAGCGCGCGCGACGCCGGGTAGCTGACCACGCCGATGAGGAACGCCGCGATCCCGGCCGCCCACGGCCGGTCGATGTTGTTCTGGAACATGGCCGCCGACAGGGCACCCGCCCCGGCGCCGATCGCCGCGATGACCGGCACGGACGACCACGGGGCGTAGGTCTGGACGGCGAAGCCCGCGGCCGCGAGCCCGGCACCGATCGTGACGAACGGCAGGTGCGAGATGTCGGGCCAGCTCGTGCCCGAGCCCAGGTCGACCCCCAGCATCCGGCCGACCATGATGCCGCCCGAGACGCCCGCGACGATGCCGCCCGTGGCCAGCACGACCTCGAGCAGGCGCGCCACGGCCGTCAGGTGGTAGCCGGTCAGCGCGTCCTGGATCGCGCCCATCAGGCCCAGTCCGGCCAGCAGCACGACGATGTTCGCCGCGATGACCAGCGACGGCGGGGAGGGGACCGAGGCGGCCGCCGCCGTGACGGCGATGAGGGAGGCGCACAGGCCACCGACGACCTGGATGTAGAAGTCGGGCAGGCGGCGGACCTCGAGGGGCCGGCGCACGTACTCGATCACCACCGCGGCGAGGAACGCGATCGCCGTGACCATCGCCTCGCCGCCCAGCATCATCGCGACCCCGGCGCCGACGAGGCCCGCCCCGCCGATGACGACCCACCGGGGGCGCGCGTGACCGCTCGCGGAGATCGAGGCGAGCCGCGAGCGCGCCTCGTCGAGGTCGATCTCGTCGTTCAGCAGGTCGCTCACCAGCCGGTCGATCGCGGTGACGTCCTCGAAGTCGGTCTCACGCCGGACCACGTTGCGACGCAGGATCAGCGGCGGCTCGTCGAGCTGCTGGTCGTGCACCATCGTCAGCATGATGTAGGTGACGTCGACGTAGGTGCCGCGCAGGCCGAAGTGGCGGGCGATCGACGACATCGTCGCGGACACGTCGGCCGTGCCCGCCCCGTTGGACAGGAGCATCTCGCCCGCCCTCAGGGCCAGGTCCATGATCCGCAGGGTCTGCGGCGCCGAGGTCGTCATGCCTCCACCCTGACTGATGACGCGCGACGGCGTCACCCGCGCTTCAGCACCTTCCTCACGTACGGCTTGCCGCCCCCCGTCGCGAGCCTGGTGCGCGGACGAGACATGGTGGTTCCTTTCCCCCGAAGATGATGACCGGAACGGTCCACCCGACTGCAACCGTCACGAGCGGCTTCGAGCCGTTCGAGCAGAGCCGCGAACAGCAGCGATGCCGGGGCCTAGGGTGGTCGGGGATTCGAGTGTGAGGAGCACCCATGACCGCGTGGACCGAGGACATCCTGGGCGACCCGTACGAGCGTCGGACGATCGACCTGGGTGCCGATCCCGACGGCGAGGGCCCGATCACCGCGACCCTGGTCCGGCGCCGGTTCGACGGCACTCCGCGTGCCGCGCTGGTCTACGTGCACGGGTTCAGCGACTACTTCTTCCAGACCGAGCTGGCCGAGTTCTACGCCGACCGCGGCTACGCCTTCTACTCCCTCGACCTGCGCAAGTGCGGGCGCTCCCTCGGTGACGGGCACACGCCGCACTTCGTCTCCGACCTCGCGCTCTACGACCAGGAGCTGAACGAGACCCTGCGCATCGTGCGCGGCGAGGTCCCCGACGTGCCGGTGGTGCTGTCGGCGCACTCCACGGGCGGCCTGGTGCTGCCGCTGTGGCTCGACCGCCTCAACCTCGAGCCCGGGGGCACGCACGGCCGCGGCATCGCCGGCCTCGTGCTGAACAGCCCGTGGTTCGACCTCCAGGGCGCGGCGTGGATGCGCTCGGTCGGCACCCAGGCGATCCGCGCGTTCTCCAAGGTGCGCCCCAAGGACCGGATGCGGCTGCCGCTCGCCGAGGCCTACGGCGTCAGCCTCTACCGCGAGCACGGTGGCCTGTGGGACTACGACCTTGCGTGGAAGCCGCTGGCGGGGTTCCCCGTGACGTACGGGTGGCTGACGGCCGTGCGGCGCGGCCACGCGACCCTGCACCGCGGGCTCGACATCGGGGTGCCCTCGCTCGTGCTGCGCTCCCACCGCTCCTGGTTCAGCTTCCAGCACCACGAGAAGACCGACACCTCGGATGCAGTGCTCGACGTGCGGCAGATCGGCCGCTGGGCCGGGTGCCTGGGCGGTGACGTCACGTCCCTGGAGGTGCGCAACGCGCGCCACGACGTCTACCTCTCGAACGACGAGCCGCGGGCGCAGGCCTACCGGCTGACCGGCGAGTGGCTCGAGCGCTGGATCCCGTGACCGCGCCCCCGTGCCACTTTTGGAAACGGATTCACCCGAATCCGGTCCATCCACGTGAATCCGCTTCCAAGAGTGGAGTGGGGGTGGCGGAGTGAGCACGCCGACGCCGGCTCGCACGATCGGGTTCGACCTCGACATGACGCTGATCGACTCGCGTCCGGGGATCCGCGCCGTGTACGAGGAGCTCTCGCGCCAGACGGGCGTGCTCATCGACGCCGAGCTGGCCGTCTCGCGCCTCGGGCCGCCACTGACCTGGGAGCTCGAGCACTGGTTCCCCGCCGAGGCCGTGCCCGAGATGTTCGCCCGCTACCGAGCCATGTACCCGGAGATCGCCGTTCCGCGGGTCCTCGCGATGCCCGGTGCCGCGGAGGCGCTCGCGGCCGCCCGCGAGCTGGGGCGCGCGATCGTGATCACCGCGAAGGCCGGCCCGAACGCCGCCCTGCACCTCGACCACCTGGGGCTGCCCCACGACGCCGTGATCGGGGACGCCTGGCGCGAGCAGAAGGCCGAGGTCCTGGTGCGCGAGGCCGCCGACACGTACGTGGGCGACCACGTGCACGACATGGACGCCGCGCGGATCGCGGGCGTCACGGGCCTCGCGGTGACCACCGGCCCGTCCTCGGCCGACGAGCTGCGCGCGGCGGGTGCCCACCACGTCGTGGGAGACCTCACCGCGGTGGTCGCCCTCCTGGGTTGAGCTCGGGCTGACCGTCCTCTGTCCAGACGGTGAATCCGAGTTCGGCATCACGTGCGAAACGGCAACGCGTGGGGCTGATGGGACGTAGGCTGTGAGCGCTCGGGGGAGCCCACACCACGCCGTCGGAAGACTCGTCATGCCCACGCGTCAGCGTCTGTTCGTGCCCTTCGTCCTCGCTCTCGTCATCGGTGCGTCAGCGCCCGCTGTCGCAGACGACACCGCAGCGCAGTCCGATCCGGTGATCGAGACCGCGACCGTGCCCACCGAGCCCGTGGCCGAGCCCTCGGCGAAGCCGTCGCCCGAGCCCTCCGAGGTGCCGACGCCGGAGGCCGAGCCCACGCCCGAGCCCACGCAGCCCACGCAACCCACGCAACCCACGGCGACTCCTCCCACTGATGACGAGGCGACGCCGCAGGCCAGGCGTCTCGCGGTGGCAGCGGCACCCAGCACCGTTCTGACCGCCGCCGAGTTCACGGCCGCACTCAGCGCCTGCGCGACCGATGACGTCGTGACCCTCGGTGCCGACGTCACCGTGTCGGCGCGATCCGCGATCGGGTGCGACCTGACGATCGACCTGGCGGGGCACACCCTGGTTGCGCCGGGCATCGACATCGCCTGGGACCGCCACCTGACCGTCGACGACTCCGGGACCGGGGGGCGCCTCGTCGCCGCCACGACGACCGGACAGCGCGCCGGGATCCGGACGACGCGCGCGCGACTCACGATCGAAGGCGGCCACGTCCAGGCCTCCGGAGGGATCTACGCCGCCGCGATCGGCGGAGGCGAGAGCGACCCCAGCGACCCCTCCAGCCTGGGGCCCAACGGCGTGGTGACGATCAACGGCGGAACCGTGACGGCCACCGGTGGCTACTTCGCGGCCGGCATCGGCGGCGCCGGATGGGGGTCCGGCGGCACGGTCGTCGTCAACGGCGGCACCGTGAACGCGACGGGTGGCGAGATGGGCGCCGGCATCGGCGGTGGGTACGGGCGGTACATGACGTCGATCGCCATCAACGGCGGCACCGTCTCGGCCACCACGACGGGCAACGCCCCCGCCCTCGGCAATGGCGGCGACGTCACCGGCACGTCCGGCACGATCACGATCGGCGCAGGCGCCGACGTGACGCTCCGCGCCGCGACCGGCACCCCCGTGATCCGCGGTGCGAGTCCCCGCGCGACCGTCGACGGCACCGTGCACGTGCAGTCCGGCGTGCTGGGCGGGCTCGTCACGATCGGCAGCACCGGCTCGATCTCGGGCCCGGCCGCGGCACCGCGCGACGGGGTCGCCGTCGCGGCCGATGCGAGAGTCGTCAACGACGGCGTCCTGATCGCGTCGAGTGTCGACCCGGCCGCGTCCATCACCGGACATCACTACCGGCTGACCCTCGACTCCGCCGGCGGACCGGCGTTCGATCCCCTCACCGTCCTGGCGCCGGCCCTCGCCGACGGACTCGCCTCGCTTCCGGTCCCCTCCCGGGCCGGCCTGAGCTTCCTGGGCTGGGAGCGCGGCGGCGCGGCGTTCGACGCGTCCACGGACCTCGGTGCCGGATCCACCGACGGGCGGCCCGTCGAGGTCGGGCTGAGGGCTCGGTGGGGCATCCGCACCACCGCAGACCTCTCGACGGCTCTGTCCACCTGCCCCGACTCGACCGTCGCGATGGCGGCCGACCTCACCGTCAGCAGCCCGGTCACCGTCTCCTGCGACGTCACCCTCGACCTGGCCGGACACGATCTCACCGTCAGCGGCATCACGGTCGCCGATGGCCGGACCTTCACCATCGACGACTCCGCCGGCGACGGGATGCTCACCAGCACCTCGGCGACCAGCGCCGGCATCCGCACGACCGGTGCCGCGCTCGTGATCGACGGTGGCACGGTCCGCGCCACGGGTGGCCCCTCCGCTGCCGGCATCGGCGGTGGGCCCAACGACTCGAGCGGGACCGTCACGATCAACGACGGCACGGTCGAGGCGACGGGCAGTTCCACCGGTTCCGCGGGCATCGGCGGCGGCTTCGGCGGCTCCGGCGGCACGATCACCATCAACGGCGGCGTGGTGGACGCTCGCAGTCCTCACGACGGAGCGGCCATCGGCGGCGGCACCCGCGCTTCCGCCGGCACCATCACCATCACCGGGGGCGACATCACCGCCAGGGCGGTGGGCTACGCAGGTACCGGGATGGGCGGAGGGTGGCAGAGCACGGGCGGCACGGTCCACATCACGGGCGGAGTGGTGCACTCCACCGGTGCCGCACGCGGCACCGGCATCGGTTCGGGACTCCAGTCGACTGCGCCGACGGTGGTCGTCGTCTCGGGCGGCACCGTCGTCGCAACCGGAGGCCAGTCGGCGCCCGGCATCGGTACGGGATCGCTGTCCAGCGCACGTGCCGACATCGAGATCGGTGCCGACGCCCACGTGACGGTCGTCGGCGGAAGTGCCGCCGAGACCGTCCTCGGCAACGCCGATGCGACCGCTGGCACGCACGGATCGATCCGGATCGACGGACTCGTCCGCGCCCCGTCGGGGACGTTCCTCACCTCGCGCAACGACCTCACCATCGGCGCCACCGGCCGGCTCGTCGGCACGGCGGCCGAACCGACGACAGGGGCGTCGATCACCGGAACCGGAACGGTCGCCAACGGCGGGGTCATCGCCCTGACCGGAGTCGCGGGCACGGTCGGCGTCACCGGCCACCACTACGAGGTCGCCGCGCCCACCGGAACGGTGAAGGTCTACGGACCGACGGTCCAGGCCGGTCACCGCACGATGCCCTCCGACCCGACCCGGGGCGTCGACGCCTTCACGGGCTGGACCCTCGACGGCGACCCGTTCACCGCAGCCACGACCCTGCCCGGCACGAGCAGCGACGGCGACCCGGTGCGCGTCGACCTGACCGCCGCGTGGGTCGACGGTGCCGCCGCCTTCGACACGTCCGCCGTGACCCTGACGGCCGGGAACTCGGCCGTCCTCGACCTGACCCTGACCGACGGCGACGGCGCACTCGTCCAGGTCGCGGCCTCCGACTGGAACATCACCCTCCCCGCGGGCGTCTCGCTGGTCCACTCCACCGGCACGCGCTGGACGGTCACCGGCACCACCATCGGGACCGGGGCCGTCACCGCCTCGACCGTGGTCGGCGGACGCACGTACACGGCTGAGTTCGACGTGACGGTGAACGCGGCCGCCGTCGCGAGCGTCGTCGTGTCACACACCGGCACGGCGGCGCAGGGCGAGACGATCACCCTGACCGTCACGGGTGCCGACGCGTTCCGGAACGACCTGGGTGACGTCACCGGCGACGTCACCTTCACCAGCTCGAACGCCAGCGACGTCATCGACGGCAACGAGATCTCGTTCACCCGCGCCGGACCGCGGACCGTCACGGCGACCCACGCCAACGGCACGACGGCGCTCCAGCTCGTCACGGTGGCCGTGGTCCACGACGTCGTCACCGAGATGACCCTCGACTCCACCGGCACCGCGGCGCAGGGCGAGACCCTCACCCTCAGCGCCGAGGGCACCGACCGGTTCGACAACGACCTGGGCGACGTCACCAGCGACGTCACCTTCACCAGCTCGAACGCCAGCGACGTCATCGACGGCGACGAGATCAGCTTCACGCAGGCCGGCGAGCGCACCATCACCGCCACTCACGCGAACGGCACCACCGCGACCCTCGTGGTCGACGTCGCCGTGGTCCTCGACGAGGTCGCCCGGATGGTGCTCGGCTTCAGCGGCGCAGCCCGCGAAGGTGACACGGTCGCGATGACGGTCACCGGAACCGACCGGTTCGGCAACGACCTCGGCGACGTCACGAGCGACGTCACCTTCACCAGCTCGGTCGCCACCGACGTCATCGACGGCCACCGGATCACGTTCCCGCACGCCTCGCCCCACACCATCACGGCGACGCACGCCAACGGCTCGGTCTCGACCCTGCTCATCGAGGTCGAGGCCCTCCCCGTCGTGGACGAGCCGCAGGTCGACACCGACGGCCCGGCCGGGGATGACGCATCCGAGAACGATGGCGAGCAGACCGCGGCGAAGCCGTCGCCGAAGGAGGCCGACCTGGCCGACACCGGCGGCACCATCGCCGCCTGGTGGCTCGCCTGCGCCCTGGCCCTCCTGCTCGCCGGTGGCGGCCTCGTCTGGCGCGTGCGGCGACGATGACCGCTGTCGGTACGGGCGTCTAGGGTGGTCTCCGTGGACGCACCCCTGGCTCTTTACCGGCGCTACCGGCCCGAGACGTTCGCCGAGGTCATCGGCCAGGACCACGTCACCGATCCGCTGCGTCACGCGCTGGCGAACAACCGGGTCAACCACGCCTACCTCTTCAGTGGGCCGCGCGGCTGCGGCAAGACCACGAGCGCCCGGATCCTGGCGCGTGCGCTGAACTGCGAGCAGGCCCCGATCTCCGACCCGTGCGGCGAGTGCCAGAGCTGCCGCGACCTCGCGCGAGGCGGGCCCGGCAGCATCGACGTCATCGAGATCGACGCCGCCAGCCACGGTGGCGTCGACGACGCCCGCGACCTGCGCGAGCGCGCGTTCTTCGCCCCCGTCAGCAGCCGCTACAAGGTCTACATCATCGACGAGGCCCACATGGTCTCCCCGCAGGGCTTCAACGCGCTGCTCAAGCTGGTCGAGGAGCCCCCGCCGCACCTCAAGTTCATCTTCGCCACGACCGAGCCCGACAAGGTCATCGGCACGATCCGCTCGCGCACCCACCACTACCCCTTCCGGCTGGTGCCGCCGAAGCTGCTCAGCGACTACATGCTCCAGCTGTGCCGCAGCGAGGACGTCGGCCTCGAGCCCACCGCGCTGCCCCTCGTGGTGCGTGCCGGCGGCGGCTCGGTGCGTGACTCGCTCAGCGTGCTCGACCAGCTCCTCGCCGGCTCCGGCCCCGACGGCATCACCTACGACCTCGCGGTCCAGCTGCTCGGCTACACCCCCGACTCCCTGCTCGACGAGGCCGTCGAGGCGTTCGCCGCCGACGATGCCGCCACCGTGTTCGGTGTCGTCGACAAGGTCATCGAGTCCGGCCAGGATCCCCGCCGCTTCGCCGAGGACCTGCTCCAGCGCTTCCGCGACCTCGTGATCCTCAAGGCCGTCCCCGGCGCGGCCGAGACGGGCCTGATCGACACTCCGGCCGACCGCACGGCGGTGCTGCAGCGTCAGGTCGCCGGCTTCGAGCCCACCGAGCTCACCCGGGCCGCCGATCTCGTCAGCGCCGCCCTCACCGAGTTCCGCGGTGCCACCGCGCCGCGACTCATGCTCGAGCTGATGTGTGCGCGGATCCTCGTGCCCGGCGCCGACAACTCGGTCGAGGGATTCCACGCCCGCCTCGACCGGCTCGAGCGGCGCCTCTCCGGAGCCGCCCCGGCGCCGGAGATCACGTCCGCGCCGGCCTCGGCCCCCACCTCCGCCCCTGTGACGCCCCAGCCGGCCGCCGATCCCGAGCCGGCTCGAACGGAGCCGGCCGTCGCGGAGGCTCCCGCACCTCAGCCCTCCGCGCCGGCGGCAGCCGAGCCGCAGCCGGCCGCCCCCACGCCCGAGCCCGTCGCCGCCGCACCTGAGCCCGAGCCCGAGCCGGCGGCACCCACTCCGGAGCCCGCCGCCGAGCCGGCGCCCGCGACGCCCGGCCAGCTCACCACCGCCGACGTCCGACGCATGTGGCCCCAGGTGCTCGACCGCGTGCAGCAGCTGCGCCGATTCACGTGGGTCATGCTCAGCCAGAACGCCCAGGTCGCCTCGCTCGACGGCTCCACCCTCACGCTCGCGCTGGTGAACACCGGTGCCCGCGACTCGTTCGTCAAGAGCGGCTCCGACCAGATCGTGCAGCAGGCGCTGTCCGACGTCATGGCCGTGCAGTGGCGCCTCGAGGCGATCGTCGACCCGTCGGCCGCGCCCACCGGCTCCGCCCCCAGCGCGCCGGCCGCGTCGCCGCAGGCCGCCGCCACCCAGGAGTCGCGCGTGCCCGAGTCGGTGCGCGAGGCGCTGCGCCAGGGACCGGTCCCGGTCGAGCGGGTGAACCCCGACGCCGGGGTCGATCCCGACGACCCGGTGGTCGACGACGGCTCGCAGGACGCCGAGGCGCTCCTGGCCGAGCACCTCGGAGCCGAGATCATTGACGAGACCACCCACGGCTGAGCCGCCCGCGCCGGTGCGCCGGCGCCTCGACCTCGACGCGTCGCCCACCGACGTCGTGCGACGGCTGCGCGGCCGCGAGCGCCTCGTCGCGCTCATCGGGGCCTGGCACCAGGGCGAGGCGCTCATCGCGTGCGAGCCGGTGCGCCTGCTCGATGCCTGGGACGACGTCGACCTCCCCCGCCAGGACTCCGACGGGTTCGGGGGCGGCTGGATCGGGGCGTGGGGCTACCGGTTGGGCCGCCGGGTGGAGCACCTGCCCGAGGGCCCCGTGCGCCCGATTCCCCAGCCCGATCACCGCGTCGGCTTCTACGACCTCGTCCTGCGCCGGGTGCGTGGGGTGTGGTGGCTCGAGTCGCTCGGCGATCCCGACCCCGCGCGGGTGGACGCTCTCCTGCACGCGATCGCGACCCCGGCGCAGCCCCAGCCGTTCACGGCAGGCACGTTCGCGATGACGCCCAGTCCCGAGGAGCACCGGGCCGCCGTCGGCCGTGCGCTCGAGCACATTCGCGCCGGCGACATCTTCCAGGTGAACCTGTGCGCCCGCCTCGAGGCGTCGTTCGACGGCGATCCGCTCGACGCGTTCTGCGCCGGTGTCGAGACGCTCCGCCCCGCCTACGCCGCCTACGTGTCGTCCCCCGAGGGCGCGCTCGCCAGCCTGTCGCCCGAGCTGTTCCTGCGCCGCACCGGCGACGAGGTGCTCACCTCCCCCATCAAGGGCACGGCTCCCCTCAGCGCCGAGCCCCGCGAGCTCGAGGCCTCGGCGAAGAATCGTGCCGAGAACGTCATGATCGTCGACCTCATGCGCAACGACCTGGGTCGCGTCGCCGTGCCCGGCTCGGTCCGCGTGCCCGCGCTGAACCGGCTCGAGCGCCATGCCGTCTGGCACCTGGTCTCCGACGTCGTCGGACACCTGCCGGCGGGCGTGGACGACGGCCACCTGCTGCGCGCCACCTTCCCGCCGGGCTCGGTCACGGGTGCTCCCAAGGTGCGCGCGATGGAGCTCGTCGCCGAGCTCGAGGCCACCGGGCGCGAGGCCTACACGGGCGCGATCGGGCACGTCAGCGCCACGGCGGGGATGGAGCTCAACGTCGTCATCCGCACGTTCGAGTTCGCCCGCGACGAGGCTGGTGACCTCCGCGTGTGGCTGGGCGTCGGCGGTGGGATCGTGGCCGACTCCGATCCCGACGACGAGTACGCCGAGTGCCTCGTCAAGGCGCGGCCGCTCATCGCGGCGATCGGCGGCCGCCTCGACCTCGTGGCCGCCGAGCACGACCCGACCTCGCCCGCCGAGCCTGCGGTCCGTGAGCCCGCCGAGCCGGCCGACCTGAGCCGCGGGATCTTCGAGACCTTGCTCGTCCACGACGACCGCGCCCTCGACCTCGACGCCCACCTGGCCCGGCTCGACGCCAGCGTCCGCGCCGTCTACGGCACCACCGTGCGCGCGGGCCTCGAGGACGCGGTGCGGCGCCGGGTCGCGGGACTGACCGGACGCCACCGGCTCCGCATCGACGCCGTTCCGACCGAGGACGACGTCCGGGTCTCGATGGCCACCGCGCCGCTCGACGAGGCGCCCGGATCGTGGGACCTCGTGCCGCGCGTCGTCCCCGGCGGCCTGGGCCAGCACAAGTGGGTCGACCGCGGCCTCGTGCCCGCCACCGAGCGGGGTGAGCCGCTGCTGATCGACGCCGACGGATCGATCCTCGAGACTGGCCGGGCGAGCGTCTTCGCCGTCCTCGACGACGGCCTCCACACCCCCGCGCTCGACGGCCGCCTGCTGCCGGGAACCACCCGCGCGCGCGTGATCGAGCTGGCGCTGGGCCTCGGGATCCCGGTGTTCCAGCACCGGCTGACCACCGCTGACCTCGCCGCGGCCACCGAGGTCTTCGCCACCAACGCCCTGCGCGGGATCGTGCCGGTCACCTCGTGCGAGGGCGTCGGCGCGTGGCCCGCCGGCCCGCTCACCGCCCGTCTCGCCGAGGCGCACACGGCGGCGCGGGACGGAACTTGGTACCAAGATGTCGCCCCGGCGACCCGAAGGTCGAAAGATCCGTTCCCCCCGGGCCGCGCGCGGGTGCTGTTCGTCGACAACTACGACTCGTTCGTGTTCAACCTCGTGCAGTACGTCGGCGAGCTGGGCGCCGAGACCGAGGTGGTGCGCAACGACGCCGCCTCCGTCGACGACCTCCTCGCCGGCGGCTTCACGCACGTCGTCGTCTCACCCGGCCCCGGCACCCCGGCCGACGCGGGCATCAGCGCCGAGGTGGTGCGCCGGTTCGGGGCCCACGTCCCGGTCTTCGGCGTCTGCCTCGGCCACCAGGTGATCGGCGAGGTCTTCGGCGCTCGCGTCGTGCGCGCCGAGCAGGTCGTGCACGGCAAGTCCTCCCTCGTCCATCACGACGGTGCCGGGGTGTTCACCGGGCTGCCGTCGCCCTTGGTCTGCGCGCGGTACCACTCCCTCGTCGTGGAGGACCTCCCGCCGATCCTGGAGGTCACCGCGCGCACCGGCTCCGGCATCGTCATGGGGCTGCGCCACCGCACCCTGCCGATCGAGGGCGTCCAGGTGCACCCCGAGTCGATCCTCACCTCACGCGGCCACGACCTGCTGGCCACCTTCCTCAGCCGAGGCGCCGAAGTTTGAGAGGATGGGGCCACGGCCCCTCCGGCCGCCGGACGAGTGGAGTCGTACCCGGAGCGCGACAAGACGGCCACGAAGGAGTACGTCATGTCCTGGTTCGTTCTCGTCGTCTCGGGAGTGTTCGAAGCCGTCTGGGCCACCGCTCTGGGCCGCAGTGAGGGCTTCACCAAGCTGGCCCCGTCACTGGTCTTCCTCGGTGCCCTCGTCATCAGCATGGGCGGGCTCGCCTGGGCCATGCGCGACCTGCCGGTCGGCACGTCCTACGCCGTCTGGGTCGGCATCGGCGCCGTGGGAACGGTGGGCTACGCGATGCTCACCGGCACCGAGCCGGTCTCCCTCACGAAGATCCTGCTCATCGGCGGGCTGATCGGCTGCATCATCGGCCTGAAGATGGCGCACTGACCGGGGCCGGACTCGCGCACGCGGCGCCCGGTACGGCTGGCGCGGGCGACTAGGCTGGCCGCGTGTACGAAAGCGTGATCCAGGACCTCATCGACGAGCTCGGACGACTGCCGGGCATCGGCCCGAAGAGCGCCCAGCGGATCGCGTTCCACCTGCTCGACGCCGACCCCGAGGACGTCAAGCGCTTCGCGCAGACCCTCGTCGACGCCAAGACCAAGGTGCTCTTCTGCTCGGTGTGCGGCAACGTCACGGTCGACACGACGTGCCGCATCTGTGCCGACCCTCGCCGCGACGACACCGTGCTGTGCGTCGTCGAGGAGAGCAAGGACGTCATCGCCATCGAGCGCACGCGCGAGTTCCGCGGCCGGTACCACGTGCTCGGCGGTGCGATCAGCCCGATCGCCGGCATCGGCCCCGACCAGCTGCGCATCAAGGAGCTCCTCGGGCGCCTCCAGGACGGCGTCGTCACCGAGGTCATCATCGCGACCGATCCGAACCTCGAGGGCGAGGCCACGGCCACGTACCTCATGCGCATGCTCGTGCCGATCGGCCTGAAGGTCACCAAGCTCGCCAGCGGCCTGCCCGTCGGCGGCGACCTCGAGTACGCCGACGAGGTCACCCTCGGGCGCGCCTTCGAGGGCCGCACCGCGGTCGGCTGACCGCCGCAGTTTCCCCGGTCCAGCGCCCGGACGGCGGGCCGGGCCCTCGAAGCGCAGGGGCTAGACTGGTCCAGGCGCAGCGTGGCGTCATCCCACTGCGCCTGCAGTCCCTCCAGAGCAAGGAAATGTCCATGGGCATCGTCGTGCAGAAGTACGGCGGCTCGTCGGTGGCCGACGCCACCAGCATCAAGCGAGTCGCCCAACGCATCGTGGCGACCAAGAAGGCCGGTCACGACGTGGTCGTCGTGGTGTCCGCGATGGGTGACACGACCGACGAGCTGATCGACCTGGCCAACCAGGTCTCCCCCCTCCCCCCGGGCCGCGAGCTCGACATGCTGCTGACCGCCGGCGAGCGCATCTCGATGGCGCTGCTGGCGATGGCGATCGAGACCCTCGGCCAGGAGGCCCGCAGCTTTACCGGCTCGCAGGCCGGCGTCCTCACCGACGACGTGCACGGCAAGGCCAAGATCATCGACGTCACGCCCGGGCGCCTGCAGTCGGCCATCGCCGACGGCGCGATCGTGATCGTCGCCGGCTTCCAGGGCGTCTCGCAGACCACGAAGGACATCACCACGCTCGGCCGCGGCGGCTCGGACACCACTGCCGTCGCGTTGGCCGCGGCGCTGAACGCGGACGTGTGCGAGATCTACACCGACGTCGACGGCATCTTCACCGCCGACCCGCGCATCGTCCCCACCGCCACGCGCATCCCCGCGATCTCCTACGAGGAGACGCTCGAGATGGCCGCGAACGGCGCCAAGATCCTGCACCTGCGGTGCGTCGAGTACGCCCGCCGCAACTCCATGCCCATCCACGTGCGGTCGTCCTTCAGCGACAAGACCGGCACCTGGGTCGTGGGCACCGAAGACGTCAGCACGTACACGGAAGAAGGCAAGGCGATGGAGCACGCCATCATCTCCGGGGTCGCCCACGACCGCAGCGAGGCCAAGATCACCGTCGTCGGGGTCCCCGACAAGGTCGGCTACGCCGCCGCCGTCCTGCGCGCCCTCGCCGAGGCCCGGATCAACATCGACATGATCGTCCAGAACGTGTCGGCCGCCGCCACGGCGCTCACCGACATCTCGTTCACGCTGCCGCGCGACGACGGCCAGACCGCGATGACCGCGCTGGCCCGCCTGAAGGACCAGATCGGCTTCGAGCGTCTGCAGTACGACGACAGCGTCGGCAAGGTCTCGATCGTCGGCGCCGGCATGCGCTCGCAGCCGGGCATCACCGCCACGTTCTTCGAGGCGCTCGCGTCGGCCGGCGTCAACATCGGCATGATCTCGACCTCCGAGATCCGCATCTCGGTGGTCGTCGGCGAGAACGAGGTCGACGCCGCGGTCAACGCGGCCCACGAGGCGTTCGGCCTGGGCGCCGAGGACACCGAGGCAGTCGTGTACGGAGGGACCGGACGATGAGCGAGCGCCAGCGAGCGAACAATTCAGAGCGTGGAATCGCGGCACCGGCCCACCGTGCCCTTTCCCAGGCGGTGGCGCGATGACCAAGATCGGAGTCGTGGGTGCGACCGGCCAGGTCGGCACCGTCATGCGCCAGCTGCTCGAGGAGCGGAACTTCCCTGCCGACTCGGTGCGCTTCTTCGCCTCGGCCCGCTCGGCCGGCAAGACGATCCCGTTTCGCGGCGAGGAGATCGTCGTCGAGGACACCGCCACGGCGGACGTCTCCGACCTCGACATCGCGCTGTTCAGCGCGGGCGCCACGATGAGCAAGGTCCAGGCCCCGCGCTTCGCGGAGGCCGGCGTCACCGTCATCGACAACTCGTCGGCGTGGCGCAAGGACCCGGCGATCCCGCTGGTCGTCAGCGAGGTCAACCCGCACGACATCCCCGCCGGCGACTCGGCGCGCGGTCGCGGCATCATCGCGAACCCGAACTGCACCACGATGGCCGCGATGCCGGTGCTCAAGCCCCTGCACGACGCGGCGGGGTTGGTGCGCCTCACCGTCAGCAGCTACCAGGCGGTCTCCGGGTCCGGCCTGGCCGGCGTCGAGGAGCTGCACTCGCAGGCCCTCGCCACGGTCGAGAAGGCCGATGCGCTGACCCACGACGGTCACGCGGTCACCTTCCCCGACCCGGTCAAGTACGTCGCGCCGATCGCGTTCAACGTCATCGCGCTGGCCGGCTCGATCGTCGACGACGGCTCGTTCGAGACCGACGAGGAGCAGAAGCTCCGCCACGAGTCGCGCAAGATCCTCGGCCTGCCCGACCTGCGGGTGGCCGGCACCTGCGTGCGCGTCCCGGTGTTCACGGGTCACTCGCTGTCGATCCACGCCGAATTCGCCGACGACATCACCCCCGAACGGGCCACCGAGATCCTCGCGGGCGCGCCCGGCGTGAAGCTGGCCGACGTGCCCACCCCGCTCGACGCGGCGGGCCGCGACGAGAGCCTCGTGGGCCGGATCCGCCAGGACCGGTCGCTCGACGGCGACAAGGGCCTGGTGCTGTTCGTGTCCGGCGACAACCTGCGCAAGGGTGCCGCGCTCAACACGATCCAGATCGCCGAGCTGCTGGTCTGATCTCGATACGCGCCTCGCTCCGCTCGTCGGCTACTCGATCACCGGGCCGGTGATCGAGTAGCTGGGCGAGGAACCAGCCCGCGTATCGAGATCACCTGACCGGGTCTCGATACGCTCGGGCGCTGAGCGCCCTCCCTACTCGACCTGCCCGGCAAGCCGGGCAAAGTCGTCGAGGACCTCGGGGTTCTGCAGCGCGCCCTTGGCCGCCGCGTCGTCCACCGGGGTGCCGCGCAGGATCTTCTTCACCGGGACCTCGAGCTTCTTGCCCGAGAGGGTGCGCGGCATGCCGCGCACCTGGTGCACCTCGTCGGGAACGTGGCGCGGCGACAGCTTGGTGCGCAGCTCGGTGGCGATCCGCTTCGTGAGGTGGTCGTCGAGCACGGCGCCCTCCACGAGTGCCACGAAGAGCAGCAGCCGTCCCGCGCCGCCCTCGGTGTCCTCCAGGTGCACCACGATGCTGTCGGCCACCTCGGGCATCGACTCCACCACGGAGTAGAACTCCGACGTGCCCAGCCGCACGCCGCCACGGTTGAGGGTGGCGTCGCTGCGGCCGGTGATCGTGCACGAGCCGTAGGACGTCAGGTTGATCCAGTCGCCGTGGCGCCACACGCCGGGGAAGTCCTCGAAGTAGGCCGCGCGGTAGCGCGAGCCGTCGGCGTCGCCCCAGAAGCCCACCGGCATCGAGGGCATCGGCTGCTTGATCACGAGCTCCCCGAGCTGGTCGCGCACGGAGTGGCCCGACTCGTCGAAGGAGTCGACGTCGCAGCCGAGGGACCGGCACGAGATCTCGCCCGCGTAGACCGGCACGATGGGCGCCGCGCCGACGAAGGCCGCGCACGTGTCGGTGCCGCCGGAGACCGAGGCCAGCTGGACCTTCGGGTCGAACTCGTCGTACACCCACCGGAATCCGGCCTCGGGCAACGGCGCGCCGGTGGACCCGAGCGCGCGCAGCGCCGAGAGGTCGGCGACCTGCGCGGGGTGCAGCTCCTCCTTGCGGCACTGCAGCAGGAAGGGTGCGCTCGTGCCGAAGTACGTGACGCCCACCTCTGCGGCCATCTCCCACAGCGCACCGAGATCCGGATGGGCCGGGTTGCCGTCGAACATCACCACGGTGGCGCCCACGCCGATCCCCGAGACCAGGAAGTTCCACATCATCCAACCGGTGGTGGAGAACCAGAAGAACCGGTCGTCGGGCCCCAGCCCGCTCTGCAGGCTGAGCGCCTTGAGGTGCTCGATCGTGATGCCGCCATGGCCGTGCACGATCGGCTTCGGCAGGCCCGTGGTGCCCGAGGAGAAGAGCACGTACAGCGGGGTGTCGAAGGCCAGCCGCTCGAACTCCAGCGGGCCGGGGCGGCTCGTGAAGCGCTCCCACGCCATCGCCCCCTCGGGCGCCGGTGCGGCCGCGTCGAGATACGGCAGCCAGACCAGCGTGCGCACGCTCGGCAGGGCGGCGGAGATCGTCGCCACCTGCTCGCGCCGGTCGATCCCCTTGTCGCCGTAGCGGTACCCGTCGACCGCGAGCAGCACGACGGGCTCGATCTGCTGCCACCGGTCAATCACGCTCTGGGTACCGAACTCGGGGGCGCAGGACGAGAACACCGCGCCGAGGCTGGCGCTGGCCAGCAGCAGGACGAAGGTCTCGGGGATGTTCGGGGCGTAGGCCGCCACGCGGTCGCCCGGGCCCACGCCGAGGTCGAGCAGGCCCTGGCGCGCCCGCGCCACCTGGTCGCGCAGCTGCGCCGCCGTGAGCCGGACCTCGTCGCGACTCTGGGAGCGCGCGATCACCACGACGTCGTCGTCCGCACGGCCGGGCATCCGCAGCATCGCCTCGGCGTAGTTCAGCCGCAGCTCGGGGAACCACCGGGCACCGGGCATCGACGCGTCCGGCAGCACCGGCTCGGCACTGCCGTCGTGAGGCAGGTCGAGGTACTCCACCCACGCGGCCCAGAAGCCGGCGAGGTCGTCGACCGACCACTGCCAGAGGGCGTCGTAGTCGGGCACCTCCACCCCGCGGGTGGTGCTGATCCAGGCGGCGAACCGCTCGATCATGGTGTCGCCGGTGCGTGCGGGCTCCCAGAGAACGTCGGCAGGCATGTCGGCAGTGTAGGACTCACGCCGGACGGTCACCCCGAACCTGACGCGACACTCGAGCTTCCGGCCGAGGTACTAGCCTCGACGGAGGACACACCCATCGATCTCGACCGAACGAGGCGCAGCGATGACACGAGCACGGACCCCTTCCGCCCCCGCCCGAAGTTCGATCTCATGAGCGCGCTGACGGGCCTCGAGCTCCGCAGCACGATCACCGCGGGCGGAGAGCTGCGGCTCGAGCTCGAGGAGGTCACGGTGCCCGATCCCGGACCCGACGAGGTCGTCATCCAGGTCGAGGCGGCACCGATCAATCCCTCGGACCTCGGTCTGCTGATCGGCCCGGCCGACCTGTCGACGATGCACGGCTCGGGAACCCCCGACCGACCCGTCATCACGGCAGAGGTTCCGACGAAGCGACTGGCCGCCGTGGCGGCGCGGCTCGATCAGTCCCTCGCGGTCGGCAACGAGGGTGCCGGAACCGTCGTGGCGGCGGGTGTCAACGCCACCCACTTGCTCGGCAAGCAGGTCGGCGCCATGGGACTCGCGATGTACGCGGAGTACTGCGTCGTGCCGGCCTCCGGGTGCAGCGTCCTGCCCGACGGTGCCACGGCGGCCGATGGCGCGGCGATGTTCGTCAACCCGCTCACAGCCCTCAGCATGATCGAGACCATGCGGTCCGAAGGCCACACCGCCATCGTGCACACCGCGGCTGCGTCAACGCTCGGACAGATGCTGCTGCGCGTGTGCCTGGCCGATGGGATCGACCTGGTCGCCATCGTGCGAAGCCCGGAACAGGTGGCGCTCCTGCGGGAGGCGGGCGCCACGCACGTACTCGACAGCACGGCCGAGGACTTCGACGAGGCGCTGGCCGACGCGATCACCACGACCGGGGCGACGATCGCCTTCGACGCGATCGGTGGCGGGACGTTGGCCGGCCAGATCCTGCATGCGATGGAGGTCGGGATCAACCGGCGCGGTGACGGAACGTACAGCCGCTACGGCTCGGACGCGAAGAAGCAGGTGTACATCTACGGCGGCCTGGACCTGGGCCCGACGGTCCTGACTCGCACCTTCGGCATGTCGTGGAGTTGCGGCGGTTGGCTGCTGATGCCGTTCCTGGCCGCGGCGGGTCCTCAGGTCGAGCAGCGGCTGCGCCAGCGGGTGGTCGACGAGCTGACGACGCTGTTCGCCAGCGACTACGCCCACCGCATCACGCTGACCGAGGCCCTGCAGCCAGAGGTGCTGGCGAAGTACGTCCGGAAGCAGACCGGCGAGAAGTACCTGATCGTCCCGCCGGGCTGACCCCTGCCTGCCCGGGATCGCGACGGCTCGTCCCGGGCTCGGCTCTCAGCCGCGCTCGGCCACCTGCTTCAGGCGGCGCTCGGCACGGTCCTGGAACTCCTCCATCAAGCTGAAGTCGTCGACCGCGGTGCGCGCGACGACCTGGTCCATGGCCGTTCCCTGGATGAGCCGCTTGATGGGCACCTCCAGCTTCTTGCCGGTCTTGGTGTGGGGGATCCCGCGGACGGCGATGACCTCGTCGGGGACGTGACGCGGGGAGGCCTTCTCCCTGATCCGGGTGCGGATGGTCTCGACCAGAGCCTCGTCGAGCTCGGTGCGGTCCTGCAGCACCACGAACAACGGCATCCAGTACCCGCCGTCGGCCTCCTCCGCACCGATGACCAGAGCCTCGACGATCTCGTCCATCGACTCGACGGCCGCGTAGATGTCGGCGGAGCCCATCCGCACGCCGTTGCGGTTGAGGGTGGAGTCGGAGCGCCCGTGGACGACGACCGTGCCCCGATCCGTGACCGTGATCCAGTCACCATGGCGCCACACGCCGGGAAAGGTCTCGAAGTACGCCGCGCGGTACTTGGCGCCGTCCGGGTCGTTCCAGAAGCGCAGGGGCATGCTCGGCATCGACCGTGTGACGACGAGTTCGCCGACGTGGTCGATCACGGGTTGGCCGTCGTCGTCCCAGGCGGCGGTGGCGATGCCCAGCCCGCGCACCGAGAGCTCACCCGACCAGATCGGCACCGTGGGAGCACCCAGCGCGAAGGACGCGCACACGTCCGTGCCACCGGACTGGGAGAACAGCGGGATGGGCCCGACCTCGTCACGGACGTAGGGGAAGGAACGCTGCGCCAGTGGCGAACCGGTGCTGCCCATCATCCGCAGGTGCGAGAGGTCGTGTTCGGCCGCAGGCCGGACACCCGCGTCCTGGGACATCATCAGGAAGCCCGGGCTGGTGCCGAAGATCGTGACCTTCTGGTCGGCGACGATCTGCCACAGGGACGTCTCACCGGTTGGCTTGGGAGCCCCGTCGAAGCACACGACCGTGGTGCCGGTGCCGAGCGCACCCGCGAGCGAGTTCCACATCACCCAGCTCGGCGAGGTGTACCAGAAGTAGACGTCGTCGACACCCATGTCCCAATGCAGGTTGCCGGACTTCGCCTGTTCGACCGCGACACCGCCGTGCGAGTGCACGATTCCCTTGGGAAGGCCGGTCGTCCCGGACGAGAACAGGACCCAGAGCGGGTCGTTGAAGTCGGTGCTCACCGGCTCGAACGGAACGTCGGTGGCCACCGCGTCGGACCAGTCGACGACATCGTCGAGGCCGGGTCCCAGTCGCGTCACGCCGATGACGCCACGCAGACTCGGCAGGCTGGACCGCAGCTCGCGGACCGCCTCGCGCTGGTCGCGCTCACGTCCGTTGAAGAGGTGGCCGTCGGCCGCGATCAGCAGGACTGGTTCCAGTTGGGCGAAGCGATCGGTGGCAGCCTGCGCGGCATAGTCCTGCCCGACGCCGGCCCACAGTGCGCCGAGCGAAGCGGTGGCGAGGAAGGAGATCAGCGCCTCAGCGACGTTCGGCAGATAGCCCACGACCACGTCGCCGCGGTTCACCCCGAGCTCACGCATGGTCGCAGCGAGGTTGGCGGTCTGACGACGCAGCTCGTCCCACGACACCGTCTCTGCCGAGCCGTCCTCGCCCACCGTGACGATGGCGGTCGACGACCCCTCGGCTCGCGGGCGCAACAGGAACTCGGCGGTGTTGACGCGCGACCCACGAAACCAGACGGGGCTCGGCATTCCCTCCTCGGGAAGCACGTCGGCGTGATCGATCGGGGGGCCCACCTCGAAGCGGTCCCAGATGGCGTGCCAGAAGCCCTCGATGTCCGTGACCGACCAGTTCCACAGGTCGTCGTAGGTCGGAACGTCCACGTCGCGCTCATCGCGGAGCCACGCTGTGAAGCGGTGCAGTTCGGTCTCGACCGAGGGGTCCGGGTGCCAGATGATCTCGGGCGTGGTGGAAATGGTCGTCGCCTCTTCTGTCACTCGTCGAAGGTCACCGACCCGACGGGCGGTGAAGATGAAATCACCTTCATTGTCGTCGTGGCGGACCTCGGCGCGCAAGGGACCCCGAGAATGACAGCAGCCGAACCCGCAGATGCAGGTCCGGCTGTTGCCGATGTCGTGAGACATCGCATGGTCGGGGTGACAGGATTTGAACCTGCGGCCTCGTCGTCCCGAACGACGCGCGCTACCAAGCTGCGCCACACCCCGTGTGCAACCTCAGAGATTCTACCCGGTCAGGGTGAGGACTGTCGCCTCGGGGCGGCAACAGAATCTGAACGGCGTGAACGGCGACGTGCCGCAGCCGGCCGACACGTGCAGCCACGACGCGTCGTGCCCGGGCGTCCGGTGGGTGTGCAGGCCGTTCGCCCGCCGCCGGTCGATGTCGCAGTTGGTGACCAGCGCGCCGAACCCGGGTACCTGCAGCTGCCCGCCGTGCGTGTGCCCGGCCAGGATGAGCTCGTTCCCCGCGGCGTTGAAGGAGTCCAGCACGCGCAGGTAGGGCGCGTGCGCGACGCCGATCCGCAGATCAGCCGTCGCGTCGGCCGGCTGGTGGTCGAGCCGGTCGAACCGCAGGTGGGGGTCGTCGACGCCGGTGAAGGCGATGCGAGTGCCCTTGACGGTCAGCACGTCGCGGGCGTTGTTCAGGTCGCGCCAGCCCTGGTGCGACAGCACGGTGCGCAGCTCCTCGTACGGCAGGTCGCGCGGGCGCTCCCAGTCCCCGCCGACGTCCACGCCGGTGCCGCCGCTCAGGTAGGTCGCGGGATTCTTCAGCTTCGGCGAGTAGTAGTCGTTCGAGCCGAAGACGAAGACGCCCGGCACCCGCAGCAGGCCGGCCAGCGAGGCCACGAGGGGCGCCACGGCGTCGCGGTGCGCGAGGTTGTCGCCGGTGTCGACCACGAGGTCGGGCTCCAGCGCGGCGAGGGACTCCAGCCACTCCTGCTTGGCCCACTGGCCCGGCGTGAGGTGGATGTCCGACAGGTGCAGCACCCGGATCGGGTCGTGGCCCGCGGGCAGGACCGGTGCCGTGAACTCCCGGACGACGAAGCGCCGCGTGGCCTCGACGTAGGAGTAGGCCAGGGTGCCCAGCCCGAGCGCCGTCGTCGCGGTCAGCAGCCGCCCCAGTCCCATGCGGCCAGCCTAGTGGGGCGGTGCGGACCGGGGTCAGATCCAGCCGTGCTCGTAGGCGTGCTCGGCCGCCTCGTGACGCGAGGACGTGTCCGTCTTGGCCATGGCGTTCGACAGGTAGTTGCGCACCGTGCCCTCGGCGAGGTGCAGCGTCCCGGCGATCTCGGCGACCGACAGGTGCCTCCGGGTCAGCCGCAGGGCGTCCAGCTCACGATCCGACAATGGGCACGCCTCGGCCTCGAGCGCGGCGGCCGCGACCTCGGAGTCGACGTAGCGCTTGCCCGCGGCCACCTCGCGGATCACCTCCGCCAGCGCCGAGACCGGGCTGGACTTGGGCACGAAGCCGGAGACGCCTGCCGCCATCGCACGACGCAGCACTCCCGGCCGCGCGTGCCGTGTCATCAGCACCGAGCGGGAGCGCCCGTCGATCTGGGTCGCCACCTCGATCCCGTCCGTCGGCGGCATCTCGAGGTCCAGCAGGACCACGTCGGGCTCGTGCAGGCGGACCAGGTCGAGGCCGTCGGCGCCGTTGGCCGCCTCGCCCACGACCTCGAGGTCCTCCTCCAGCGCCAGCAGTGCCACGATCGCGCTGCGGATCATCTCCTCGTCGTCGACGACCACGACACGGATCACGTGAACACCTCGACCGTGAAGACGTCGCCGTCCCGCCGCACCGACAGGCGACCGCCGGCGGCCGCCACGCGCTCGGTGAGCGACGCGAGACCCGAACCGTGGGACGAGGCCGTCGGCTCGGCCGCGCCGTCGTTGACGATCGTGAGCCGATCCGGCACGGCCGAGATCCGCACCGAGGTCGCGTCGCTGTGGCGCAGGATGTTCGTGGTCGCCTCCCGCAGCGCCAGCGCGAACAGCGGCCGGTCGAGCTCCTCGGAGCACTCGACCACGACGTCGGCGCCCGTGGCCTCGAGCACGGCGGCAGCGTTCGCGATCTCCTCGCGCAGGCTCGTGCGCCGGTAGCCGCGCACGATCTCCTTCGTCTCCGTGATGGCGGCGCGGGCGATCTGCTGGACCTCGGCCATCGACGCGCGCGCGGCGTCGGGGTCGCGGTCGAGCTGCCGCTCGGCCAGCTCGGCCTTCAGCGCGATGACCTGCAGGTGGTGGCCCTGGACGTCGTGGAGATCGGCGGCGAGGCGCAGGCGCTCGCGCACGGCGGCCAGGTCGGCCTCGGCCTGACCTCGAGACCGGACCTGGAGCATGAGCTGCCACAGCCAGACCTGGAAGATGCAGACCGCCGGGAGGATGAGCGCGAGGTAGAACAGGACCCAGCCCCCCTCGACATCGAGATCGCGCAGCTGCTCCCATCCCCCGACGGCGTACACCCCGAGCAGGGCGGGCAGCGTGACGATGAGCAGCATGTTCCGGCGCCGCGCTGCGAGGTCGACCGCCAGCAGCGACACCACGAGCCACGGCACCATGACGATGCCCACCGGGAACGCCGGCGGGATCCACGCCAGCGGCAGGACCAGGAGCGCCGGAGCGAGGTACCGCGCCCGCTGCGACCACGTGAGCTGCTCGTGCCCGAGTCCGGCGCGGGCGGAGGCGACCAGCGGACGGCACGAGAGCAGGACGACGGCCGCGATGACCACCAGCAGCAGCACGTTGCGGAGCACCGCCGTGCCCTCGATCAGGTCCGCCGACGCCCGCGTGACCGGCCCGACCAGCCCGATCACGACGTAGATCCACAGGCTCGAGGCCGTGTAGCGCCACGTCGCCAGGAAGCCGTCAGGGTTCGAGCTCACGGCTCGACCGTAGCCGAGGAGGCGCATGACAGATGTCATCAGTCATGGTGACGCCGCGCTCTGGTGACACCCGCCGGAGGTCGACGAGGGTGGAGTCATGGAGACCAACGACACGACCGTGATCGAGGCCCGAGGGCTCGTGTGCTCGTACGGCGACTTCACCGCCGTACGGGACGTCGACCTCACCGTGCACCGCGGTGAGCTCTTCGCCCTGCTCGGCACCAACGGCGCGGGCAAGACCACGACCATGGAGACCCTCGAGGGCCACCGCGCGGCCGACGGCGGGCAGGTCCGCATCCTGGGCCTGGACCCCGTCGCCGATCGCGGTGCTCTGCGCCCCCGCCTCGGCATCATGCTGCAGGAGACGGGCTTCGCCGGCGACCTCACGGTGCGCGAGACCGTCGACCTGTGGGCCAGCCTGACGACCAACCCCGGCCCGACCGACGAGGCGCTGGAGCGCCTCTCCCTGACGGACCGCGCAGGCACGCGGGTGGTCCAGCTCTCCGGTGGCCAGCGGCGACGTCTCGACCTGGTCCTGGCGACGCTGAACCGTCCCGAGGTGCTGTTCCTGGACGAGCCGACCGCGGGGCTCGACCCCGAGTCGCGCGAGTCGGCCTGGCGCTTCGTCGCCGACCTCAAGGCGAGCGGCACGACCATCGTCCTGACCACGCACTACCTCGAGGAGGCCGAGGCCCTCGCGGACCGTGTCGCGATCATGCACGAGGGGCGCCTCGCCACGGAGGGCACGCTGTCCGAGGTGATCGGCACCGCCCCGGCCGCGATCGAGTTCAGCATCGCCGACCGTCCGGGAGCCGACCTGGACCGCGAGCTACGCACCGTCGTCGATCCCGTCGGCCTGCAGATCGCCGCCGGCCGGGTCCGGCTCGACGTCGACGACCTGCAGACCTCCCTGGGGCGGCTGCTGCGCTGGGCCGACCAGCACGGCCACCGCCTCGAACGGATCAACGCCTCGGAGGCCAGCCTCTCCGAGATCTTCTCCCGCGTCAGCCACACCCGAATGGAGGATGCCTCATGAGCACCACGACCACCGCATCGCCGACGTCGATCGCCCGCATCCGGGCCATCGCCGGCTCCGAGTTCCGCCTCATCGCCCGATCCAAGGCGGTGCTGTTCAGCGCCACGCTGCTGCCACTGATGTTCGCGGTGTTCCTGTTCGTGCAGCGCGACGCCGCCGTCGAGGCCTCGGGCGACGCGGTCGCGTCCGTCGGCATGGTCTCGATGGTCGTCATGTTCTTCGTGACGTTCACCGTCTACATCACGGCCACGACGACCCTCGTGACGCGGCGGCAGGACCTGTTCCTCAAGCGGCTGCGCTCGGGCGAGTCGCCCGATCTGGTCATCCTGGCCGGACTCCTGCTGCCGCCGGTCGCGCTCTGCCTGCTCCAGACGGCCGTCGTCATGGTCGTCATGGTCGCCCTCGGCAACGGTGTCCCCGGCGCGTGGTGGTGGCTCGTCCTGGCCCTCGTCGGTCTGCTCGCCGCCTGTGTCACAGCGGCCACCGCGACCGCCGCTCTGACCCCCAACCCCAGCGCCGCCCAGATCTCGAGCATGCCCTTCGTGGCGCTCGCGCTCGGCACCCTGATCGCCTCGCCGATCACCGAGTACCGGTGGCTGGACCTGACCCCCGGCGGCGCCCTCGTGACGCTCGTCCGGGCCGCCTACGAGATCGACGTGTACGGCAACGTCGGCGTCGCCGTCGCGGGGCTGGCCCTGTGGACCTACCTGGGGTACGACCTGACGAAGCGGCTGTTCCGCTGGGAGCCGCGGCACTGACACGGAGGCGCCGGGTGGTGGGAGAATGGACGCATGTCAGCTCTCAAGGACCGTCTCCGCGACGACCTCAACATCGCCCTCAAGGCCCGTGACGCGCTGCGCACCTCCGTGATCCGGATGGTGCTCGCCGCGATCACCAATGCCGAGGTGGCCGGCAAGGAGGCACGAGAGCTGACCGACGACGACGTCCTCACCGTGCTCTCGTCCGAGGCCAAGAAGCGCCGCGAGTCGGCCACCGCGTTCGACGAGGGGCACCGCCCCGAGCTGGCCGACAAGGAGCGGGCCGAGGCGGCGATCCTGGCCGAGTACCTCCCCGAGCCGCTCGGCGACGAGGAGATCGCTGCCCTCGTGGCCGGCGCCATCGAGCAGACCGGCGCCGCCGGCGAGGGCATGAGGGCCATGGGCAAGGTCATGGGCGCCGTGACGGCGCAGACCAAGGGCCGGGCCGACGGTGGGGCCGTGGCGGCCGAGGTCAGGCGCCAGCTGGGCGCCTGACGCCCGGATCAGGCCTCTGGCTCAATCGTCGTCCCCGCCGCGACCGCGTCCGCGGCCTCGGCGATCGTCGTCGTCCCCGCCGCTCTTCTTCGTCGCCTTCGGCGCCGAGGGAAGCGTGACCGCGTCGAACTTGGCCGGGGTGAGCGACTTCTCGATCTCGCCCATCGCCGCCTTCCACTGCGGACCGGCCAGCGAGGAGCCGCCGGCCTGCGCGAACGACACCGGCACGCCCCGCAGGGTGGTGCCGACCAGACCGGCCGGCTGACCCTTCTTGTTGATGCCGGCGATCATCGAGGCCGCCGAGATCTCGGGGGTGTAGCCGACGTACCAGACGGCCTTGCTGTCGTTGGTCGTACCGGTCTTGGCGGCCGACGGAATGCTCAGGCCGGTGCCGTTGCTGTGGCCGAAGCCGCCCGGCTGCTGCAGGCCCACGAGGATCGCGTTCACCGTGGCGGCGGTCTTCTTGCTCATCGCGCGCTTGCACTCGGGCTTGTACTTCTTGATCGTCTTGCCACTGCGGTCGAGGATCTCGGCGACCGGCAGCGGCTCGCAGTACATGCCACCCGCGGCGGGCGCGGCGTACGCGGCCGCCATGTCCAGCGGGCTGACGTCGATCGGGCCCAGCGTGAAGGACGGGATGTAGCTGCCCGGGCTGCCCTTGTCGATGTCCGGCTCGGCGGTGGGGATGCCCAGTCGCTTGGCCATCTTGACCGTCTCGCACAGGCCGGCGTCGCGCTCGAGCTGGGCGAAGTAGGTGTTCACCGAGCGACGCAGGCCGGTGACCATGTTGAAGCCGCCGGCGCCCGTGGAGTTCTTGACCTCCCACTGGCCGGTGCCGTTGCCGTCGCAGTCGAAGTAGGTGCCCGTGGGGATCCGCATCGTCTGCGGCGAGTTGTAGGACTTGTTCGCCGGGATGCCGTCCTCGAGCGCGGCGGCCGCCGTGAACATCTTGAAGGTCGAGCCGGCCTGGAAGCCGTTCGAGTCGCCGTACCGACGCGGCACGGTGAAGTTGATGTACGTCTCGCCCTTCTTCTTGCCCATCGAGCGCGACTGGCCGATGGCGCGGACCTTGCCCGTTCCGGGCTCGACGAGGGCCAGCGAGCCGATCGCCTTGTCGTTCGCGCCGACGTACTGCGTGACGGCCTTGTTGACCGACTTCTGCATCGAGAGGTCGATGTTGGTCTTGATCGTCAGGCCGCCCCGCTCGAGCATCGCCTGGCGCTCCTTGACGGTCTCGCCCAGCGCAGGCTCCTGCAGCAGGTAGCGGCGGATGTAGTCGCACGAGAACGCGGCATCGGAGTCGACGCAGCCGTTCGGGAACGAGGTGATCTTCAGCCCGATCGGGGTGGCGCTGAGCTTCTCGGCCTCGGCCGCGGGGATCTTGCCCAGCCGGGCCATGACGCCGAGCACCGTGTTGCGGCGCTGCAGCGCGCGTTCGGGGTAGATGCGCGGGTTGAACTGCTCGGGGTTCTGGACGAGTCCGGCCAGCGTGGCGGCCTGGGCGGTCGAGAGCTTGTCGGGGCTGACCGAGAAGTAGTGGTAGGCCGCGGCGCGGATGCCGTAGGCCCCGTCGCCGAAGTAGGCGATGTTCAGGTAGTGCTCCAGGATCTCGTCCTTGGAGTACTTCTTCTCGTAGTTGATCGCCAGCTTCAGCTCGCGGATCTTGCGCGCGGTGGAGACCTCGGTGGCGGCGGCGCGCTGCTCCTTCGTGGTGGCCTGCTGCACGAGGGTCAGCTTCACCAGCTGCTGGGTGATCGACGAGCCGCCCTGGGTGTTGCCCGCGGAGGCGTTGTTCATCAGGGCGCGCAGGGTGCCCTTGAGGTCGAGGGCGCCGTGCTCGTAGAAGCGGTAGTCCTCGATCGAGATGATCGCCGTCTGCATGACGGGGGCGATCTTCTCGAGCGGCACGTCCTGGCGGTTCTCCTGGTAGAAGTACGCGACGCGCTTGCCGTTGGAGGCGATCAGCCGGGTGGTCTGCGGGTTCGGCAGGTCCTGCAGCGCGAGCGGCAGGTCGACGATGTCCTTGCTGGCCTTGTTCGAGGTGGCCGCCAGGAAGGCGGTGCCCGGCACGAAGATCGCCGCGACGATCACGCCAGCCAGCGCCGAGAGCCACGCGATCGAGCCGATCGCCCCCAGCTTGGACGTCGGCCGCGGTTCGCTCTCGGCGACCTTCTTGATCGAGTCACCCATGTCCTGCCACGCCATGGACACGAGGATACGGGAGAACGGCAACCGGATCCGCCAGCGCCGACGCGGCGGGGACGAGGCGGGAACGAGGCTCGGCATGACTAGTTGGAACTATGTATCAACTACCCGGACGAATCTGTCCGGTTCCCCCGATGATCCCTACGCTGAAGTCACAGCAGAAACAAACCTCCTTCCGGTCACGGGGACCGGCGGGATCTCGGGAAAGGTCTCTGCGCATGTGGAACAACAACTGGTCTCAGGACGCCGCCTGCTTGGGAAAGTCCGACGATCTCTTCGTCAAGGGCGCTGAGCAGAACCGCGCCAAGCTCGTCTGCAACGGCTGCGACGTCCGGGCCGAGTGCCTCGCCGAAGCCCTGGACAACCGCATCGAGTGGGGCGTGTGGGGCGGCATGACCGAGCGCGAGCGCCGTGCGCTGCTGCGCCGCAAGCCCAACGTCCGCAAGTGGCGCGAGCTGCTGGTCGTCGCCAGCTGACCTGCCTCAGGCGCCCTGCGGGGCGCCGAGGTGGTCGCCGATCACCCTGAGGCCCCCGAGGTCGTGGACGTCCGTGTCCAGCGCGGGCACGGGGACGACCTCCACGTTCCGGTGGGCCGCACTGAACCGCTCACGCAGCCGGTTCTCCCGCTCCGCCAGCCGCATCCGCTCGGCATGGACGTCGAGCAGCTCGGCCGTCCGGCGCTCGGCCGCCTTGCCCTGGGCCAGCCGGGGCGACGCCGACTCGGCATCGGCCGCCGACACCCCCGCCGCCGACTCGTCGTGGACGCGGTTCACCACGAGGCCCGCCAGTGGCATGTCGTCGGCCGCCAGCCGCTCCACGAAGTAGGCCGCCTCGCGCATCGCCGCCGACTCGGGCGCCGCGATCACCAGGAAGGCCGTGCCCTCCGCCTGCAGGAGTGAGAACGTCGCCTCCGCGCGCTGACGGAAGCCGCCGAACAGCGTGTCGAACGCCGCGATGAAGGTCTGCATGTCGGTGAGCACCTGGGCGCCGAGCACCTTGTTGAGCGCCGCGGTCACGATGCCCAGGCCCGCCGAGAGCAGCCGCGCCGGACCGCGCGCGGGCGCCAGCATGAGGCGGATGAACCGGCCGTCGAGCAGGGACGAGAGCCGCTCGGGGGCGTCGAGGAAGTCCAGCGCCGAGCGCGACGGAGGCGTGTCCACGACGATGAGGTCCCACCGGTCCTCGGCGTGCAGCTGGCCGAGCTTCTCCATCGCCATGTACTCCTGCGTGCCCGCGAACGAGCTCGACAGCGCGACGTAGAAGGGGTTCGCGAGGATCTCCGCGGCCTTCTCGGGCGAGGCGTGCGCCTCGACCACCTCGTCGAAGGTGGTCTTCATGTCGAGCATCATCGCGTCCAGCGAGCCGCCGGCCGACGTGTCGATCCCCTTCACCGGGCGGGGCGTGTTGTCCAGCTCGAGCAGTCCCAGCGACTGCGCCAGGCGTCGCGCGGGGTCGATCGTGAGCACGCAGACGGTGCGGCCGCTCTCGGCCGCGCGCAGCGCGAGCGCCGCCGCGGTGGTGGTCTTGCCGACGCCGCCCGAGCCGCAGCACACGACGATCCGGGTCTTCGGGTCGGCGATCAGGGCGTCGACGTCGATGCGCGCCGGCTGCTCGGTGCTGGAGAGGCGGCGCTCGGTGCGCGGGCGACGCTCCTTGGGCGTCGTCGTCACCCGGGCGCTCATCGCGCGTCCTCCAGGAGCGGCGCGAGCTGCACCGCGAGGTCCTGCAGCGCACCGAGGTCGATGCCACCGGTGAGCAGCGGCATCGACACGTGGGGCCGACTGCAGCCGTCGATGATCCGCTGCTGCTCGGTCTGGAGGTGCTGGCGCTCGACGTGGCCGAAGCCGTCCGCCACGAGCGTGCCTGCGGCCTCGCGGGGCAGGCCGGCCCGCTCCAGGACGGGAGCCACCGCCTTCGCGTCGAGCCGCCCCGCCTGGAGGGCCTCGACGGTGTCGGCCGACAGCAGCGAAGGACGCACGAGGTTCACCACGACATGACCGACGGGAAGGCCGGCACGGGTCAGCTCGTCGATGCCGTCGAGCGTCTCCTGCACGGGCATCTCCTCCAGGACGGTGACGAGGTGCACGGCCGTCTGCGGGCTGCGCATCATCTTCATGATCGACTCGGACTGGGTCTTGATCGGACCGACCTTGGCCAGGCCAGCCACGTCGTCGTTGACCCCGAGGAACCGCGCGATCCGGCCGGTGGGCGGCGCGTCGACCACCACCGCGTCGTAGACGAAGTCCGAGGACTTGTCGCCCTTGCGGCGACGCGCGGCCTCGTAGACCTTGCCCGTCAACAGCACGTCGCGCACGCCCGGCGCGATCGTCGTGGCGAAGTCGATGACGCCGAACTTGTCGAGCGCGCGGCCGGCGCGGCCGAGGCGGTAGTACATCTGCAGGTACTCCAGCAGCGCCGCCTCGGGATCGATCGCCAGCGCGTGGACGTGGCCCCCGGCGTCGCTCGTGGCGATCCGGCGCTCCTCGTAGGGCAGCGGCGGCACGTCGAAGAGCTGGGCGATGCCCTGGCGCCCCTCGACCTCGCACAGCAGCACCGTGAGTCCGCGCCCGGCGAGGGCGAGGGCGAGGGCGGCGGCCACCGTGGTCTTGCCGGTGCCGCCCTTGCCCGTCACCACGTGCAGGGGGGTCGAGTTCGCCACGTCGTCGAGACTACCGAGGGTGGGGCGGAAGTGTCGGGCGAGAACCGTGCCCGCCCGTGCGGGATACAGTCGGCCCCATGACCAAGTGGGAATACCTGACGGCCCCGGTGCTCGTCCACGCGACCAAGCAGATCCTCGACAACTTCGGCCGCGACGGCTGGGAGCTGGTGCAGATCGTGCCGGGCATGAACCCGGAGAACCTCGTCGCCTACTTCAAGCGCCCGGTGGCCTGACATGGGTGCCGTCGTCGAACGCCTCGCCTCGATGGGCATCAGCGTGCCCGAGGTCGCCGCACCGGTGGCGTCCTACGTCCCGGCCCTGCGCAGCGGGAACCACGTGTACACGTCGGGCCAGCTGCCGTTCGTCGACGGTGTCCTGCCGGGCACCGGCAAGGTCGGCGCGGAGGTCTCGCCCGAGGACGCGCAGGAGTACGCACGCCTGTGCGCCCTGAACGTCATCGCGGCGATCGCCTCGGTGGTCGACCTCGACTCGGTCGTGCGGGTCGTGAAGCTGACCGTGTTCGTGGCCAGCGCGCCCGACTTCACCGGCCAGCCGGCCGTGGCCAACGGCGCGAGCGACCTGATGGCCGCCGCGTTCGGTGCCGCCGGCTCCCACGCACGCAGCGCCGTGGGCGTCGCCGTCCTCCCGTTGGACACCCCCGTCGAGATCGACGCGGTCGTCGAGGTGGCCTGACGTGCTGGTCCCCGTGCCGGCACCCATGCAGGAGCGGCTCCGGGACTTCGATCCCGCCGCGGCCGCCGCCCCGAAGGACGCGGCCACGATCGCCGTCGTGCGCGACGGGCCCGAGGGCCTCGAGGCCTTCCTCATGCGCCGTCACTCCGGCATGGCCTTCGCCGCGGGAATGTACGTCTTCCCCGGTGGCGGGGTCCAGGACGACGACGGTGAGCCCATGCAGTGGGTGGGCCCGCCCCCCGAGGCGTGGGCCGAGCGGTTCACCTGCGCCCCCGACCTGGCCGGCCGCCTCGTGGTGGCGGCCGTCCGCGAGACGTTCGAGGAGACCGGTGTGCTGCTCGCCGGCCCCGACGAGAGCTCGATCGTGGGCGACACCACCGACCTCGCGTGGGCCCGCGAGGCGCTCGAGACCAAGGAGCTGTCGTTCGCGCGGTTCCTGGCCGATGAAGGGCTGGTCCTGCGCGCCGACCTGCTCGGCGGGTGGGCGCACTGGATCACCCCGGCGCTCGAGCCGCGCCGCTACGACACCCGCTTCTTCGTCGCGGCCCTGCCGCGCGGCCAGCGGATCGGCACCGTGAGCACCGAGGCCGACAAGTCCCTGTGGGCACCCCTGTCGAAGGTGCTCGCCCTCGTGGACGAGGGCCGTGCTGCCATGCTGCCGCCCACCGCCGTCACGTGCCGCGAGCTGGCACCCCTTCCCGCCGCCGAGGTGCTCGAGGCGGCCACCACGCGCGAGATCCGCCCCATCGAGCCGCGCCTCGTCCAGCAGGACGGCCAGTGGTGGCTCGAGCTCGAGAGAGAGGAGCACCTGTGAGCGAGCGTCAGCACGTCACCGACCGTGCATCGTTCATCCTGGCCGACAACCCCGGGATCATGACCCTCGACGGCACGAACACCTGGATCCTGCGCGAGCCCGGCGCGTCACGCTCGGTCGTGGTCGACCCCGGCCCCGACCTCGCGGAGCACCTCGATGCCGTCGTGGAGGCCGCGGGCGAGGTCGCGTTGGTGCTCTTCACGCACCACCACGGCGACCACACCGACGCCCTCGCCTCGATCGTCGCGGCCACCGGCGCGCCCACCCGGGCGATCTCGCCGGAGTACACGCGTGACGCCGACCCACTGACCGACGGGGAGCGGATCGAGCTCGACGGACTCCTCATCGACGTGGTGGCCGCGCCGGGCCACACGAAGGACTCGGTGGCGTTCCTGCTGCCGCAGGATCGTGCCCTGCTCAGCGGCGACATGGTGCTGGGCCGCGGCACCACCGTCGTGGCCCACCCCGACGGGGCGCTCGGTCCCTACCTGGAGTCCATGCGCCGGTTCCGCGCGCTGGTGGCCGCCGGAGAGGTCTCGACGATCCTGCCCGGCCACGGGCCGGTCGTGACGGATCCGGGCACCGTCCTGGACTTCTACCTCACGCACCGCGAGGAACGCCTCGGCCAGGTGCGCGACGCGGTCTCGCGAGGCGCTCGCACCGCCCGCGAGGTGGTGGAGACCGTCTACGCCGACGTCGATCCCGTGCTGTGGGGCGCCGCCGAGCTCTCGGTGCGCGCCCAGCTGGAGTACCTGGAAGGCGCTTGACCGTTCCCGATCAGCTTCGGGTGGTTTCGATACGCGGCTCGTCCTCGCCAGCTACTCAACCACCGAGCGCGGTGATCGAGTGGCGGCGAGCGCAGCGAGACGCCGTATCGAGATCCGGCTGGCTGCGGAGGTCAGCGCGAGCGGCGCTTGAGGCGCTCGAGGTCGAGGATGATGACCGAGCGGGGCTCGAGGCGCAGCCAGCCACGCGAGGCGAAGTCGGCCAGCGCCTTGTTCACGGTCTCGCGCGAGGCGCCGACGAGCTGGGCCAGCTCCTCCTGCGTGAGGTCGTGGTTGACGTGGATGCCGTCGTCGGCCTCTCGACCGAAGCGGGCGGCGAGGTCGAGCAGCGCCTTCGAGACGCGGCCGGGGACGTCGGAGAACACGAGGTCGCCCACGACCTCGTTGGTGCGACGCAGGCGGCCGGCGAGCTGGTTCAGCAGGGCGTAGGCGACGTCGGGGTGCGACTGGAGCACCGGGTTGAGCGCACTGTGACCGAGGCTGCGCAGCTCGGTGTCGGTGACGGCGGTGGCCGTGGCCGAGCGCGGGCCCGGGTCGAAGAACGAGAGCTCGCCGAACATCTGGCCGGGGCCGAGGATCGCGATGAGGTTCTCGCGCCCGTCGACCGAGCGACGGCCGAGCTTGATCTTGCCCTCGATGACGACGTAGAGCTGGTCACCCTCGTCGCCCTCGCCGAACAGGACCTCGCCGCGACGCAGGGTCACCGGCGACATGGAGGACTCGAGCGCGCCGGAGGCGTCGTCGTCGAGGCCGTTGAACAGAGGAGCTTGGCGCAGAACATCATCGGTCACAGCGTTAGTTTCCCACATGCAACCCAGATCACACCCACCTTGGGCCCGCGCGTGTGTGATGTGTCCGGATACGGTGTTAGCGTGCCAGCCGAATCGACGCCCGCGACCACGCGTCCGGCCACGTCCCTCGTGCGGCGCGCACGCAAGATCAACCGGGTCCTGGCGCAGACCTATCCCGACGCCCGGTGCGAGCTCGACTTCGAGAATCCCTTCCAGCTGCTGGTGGCCACGGTGCTCTCCGCCCAGACCACCGACCGCCGCGTCAACGCGATCACGCCCACCCTGTTCACGGCGTATCCCGACGCCGCCGCGCTCGCCGGCGCCGACCGCGCGGCAGTGGAGGAGATCATCCGGCCCACCGGCTTCTTCCGTGCCAAGACCGAGAGCATCCTGGGCCTGTCGTCCGCGCTCGTCGAGCGCTTCGACGGCGAGGTCCCGGGGAGGCTGGGCGACCTCGTGTCCCTGCCGGGGGTCGGACGCAAGACCGCGAACGTCGTCCTCGGCAACGCCTTCGACGTCCCGGGGATCACCGTCGACACGCACTTCGCCCGCCTCGTGCGCCGGTGGGAGTGGGTCGACGAGGCGACCGCGAAGGATCCCGTGAAGACCGAGCACGCCGTCGGCGCCCTGTTCCCGCGCAGCGACTGGACGATGCTGTGCCACCACGTGATCTGGCACGGTCGCCGTCGCTGTCACGCGCGCGTGCCCGCCTGCGGCGCCTGCCCCGTCGCGCAGTGGTGCCCCTCCTACGGACTGGGGCCCACCGACCCCGAGGTGGCCGAGGCGCTCGTCACCACGCAGGGGCCCGCATGACCGACTCCTCCCACGCGGCCGCTCCCCTCGTCGGACTGCCGGAGTGGCTGCATCCGCTCGCCGAGATTCTCGACTCCGTCGAGGCCGAGCACCTGGCGCCCCGGTTCCCCCACCCGCCGCCGGAGGCTCGCCCGGCCGCCGTGCTGATGCTCTTCGCCGACGGCGAGCAGGGGCGCGAGCTGCTGCTCACCGAGCGCGCAGCCACGCTGCGCAGCCACGCTCGGCAGATCTCCTTCCCGGGAGGGCGGCAGGACGCCACCGACCGCGACCCCGTCCACACCGCGCTGCGCGAGGCGCAGGAGGAGGTCGGCCTCGACCCGACCGAGGTGGTCGTCTTCGGCTCCCTGCCCACGCTGTGGCTGCCGCCGAGCAACCACGCCGTGACACCCGTGCTCGGCTACTGGACCAGCCCGCGCCTCCTGCACGCGCACAGCCCCGCCGAGGTCGAGAAGGTGCTGCCCACGCCGCTCGACCTGCTGCTCGATCCCGACCGCCGCTTCAGCGTCGTGCACCCCTCGGGCTGGACCGGACCCGCCTTCGACATCGGCACCGACGTCCCGCTCTGGGGCTTCACCGCCGGCATCATCGCCCGTCTGTTCGAGCGTCTCGGGTGGGAGCGCCCCTGGGACGCCACCCGGACCCGACCCATCCCGGAGTGACATGAACTGGCTCGATGTCGTCCTGGTCGTGACGTTCGTGATCTACGCCTACGCGGGGTGGGTGCACGGGTTCGTCTCGAACGTCTTCTCCGGTGGGGGCCTGCTGCTGGGTTTCCTGCTGGGCATCGCCCTGGCGCCGCGGTTCTTCTCGCAGGGTGAGGGCGACCCGATGCAGGCGGTCATGTCGATCGTCCTGGTCTTCGTGGTGGCCGGGATCGGCAACTTCGTCGGCACGCTCATCGGGCGGTCGCTGCGCATCCGCCGCGGGCCGGGCCGCGCCGTCGACGCCGTCTTCGGGGCCGCCTTCGGCGCCGTCGTGGTGATGGCGGCCTCGTGGGCCCTCGGCTACGCGGTGAGCGCCTCCACGCTGCCGTACGTCAGCTCGGCGGTCCGCGACTCCTCGGTGCTCGCCCGCGTCGACCACCTGATGCCCGAGCGGGCCGGCGAGGCGCTCCGTGCGTTCACCGACACGCTCACCGGCGACGTCTTCCCGCGGTACCTCGATCCGTTCGAGACCGAGATCATCCCCGACACCGAGCCGCCGGATGACGCCACCTTGGCCCTGAAGTCGGTCCGCTCGGCCCGCCAGAGCGTCGTGCGACTGCTCGGCGAGGCCGAGTGCCGGCGCACGATCGAGGGCTCCGGGTTCGTCATCGCCCCGGAGCGCGTCATGACGAACGCCCACGTCATCGCCGGCGTCGACCGGCCCACGGTGACGCTGGGCGACCGGAGGCTCCAGGCGCGTCCGGTGTGGTTCGACACCCAGCTCGACCTCGCGGTCGTCGACGTCCCTGGACTCGACGGCACGCCGCTGCGCTTCGACACCGGGGCGCAGCAGGGTGACCCCGCCGCCGTGCTCGGCTTCCCCGAGAACGGCCCGTTCGACGCCCGCGCCGCACGCGTGCGTGGCCGGCTCGACCTCCGAGGGCCGGACATCTACGGCGACGGCCGCGTGGCGCGCGATGTCTTCTCGATCCGCTCGCTCGTCCGCTCGGGCAACTCCGGCGGCCCGCTGCTCTCGGCCCAGGGCGACGTCATCGGCGTGATCTTCGCGGCCTCGCTGTCCGATCCCGAGACGGGCTACGCCGTGACCGCCACCGAGACCCTGCCCGTCGCGCAGGCGGCGACGCGGGCCACGGCGACCGTGTCCACCGGGGCGTGCGCCTGATGCGCACCCTGGCCACCGCGTTGCTGTGGTGCGTCGCGACCCTGGCCACGTTCGTCGCGATCGGCGCCCAGTGGTCCGCGACGCACCTCCTGGACGAGAGCGGCTTCGTCGAGCTCACGTCGCGTGTCGGCGACGACCGCGAGGTGCAGGAGGCCGCCGCGGCGCTCGCCGGTGAGGCGTTCGCCGACCAGACCGGGCTGCCGATCGTGTGGCACGACCAGGTCGCCTCCGGGGTCAGCCGGGCGATCCTGCGCCTGACGGAGTCGCCGGACTGGAGCGAGGCCTGGCGCGCCACCACCCGCAGCACGCACCAGCGACTGTTCGCCGAGCCCACGCCCACCGACATCCGCGCCGACGTCGCCCCCTTGGTCGACCTGGCCATCGCCGAGGTGGACCTGCCGATCTCCCTGCCGGGGCCCGGCGAGCTGCCGGTCACCGTGAGCGACGAGGACCCGGCAGACCTCGTCGCCGCCGTCTCCCGAGCCCGCGACCTCACGATCGTGGCGGTGGGGACCGCGCTGATCGCCGCCGTGCTCGCGCTGGCGGCATCGCGCCGCCGCTCGACCACGCTGGCCGCGCTCGGCATCGGCGTGCTGGCCGCGGCGGCCGCCTGGTGGGTGCTCGGGCGCGTGGCCCTGCCGCAGTTCATCGAGGACCAGTCCGCGGCCACGGCCTACGGCCGCGAGCTGCACGAGGTGCTGACCGCGCGGATCGTGGCGTCGCTCGACGCGACCCTGGTGTGGGTGGCTCTCGGCGGCGCCGCGATGACGGCGCTGGGGCTGCTCAGCCGCGCGCGGCGGTCTTGACGCGCGTCCCCGGCGAGGGGGTGCCCGGCTTGAGTGCCGACGGGAGCTGGCGCACCGTGCCGATGGTGTTCTCGGGCGCGCGCACCTTCTTGAAGCGAGTCCAGGCCACGAGCACGAGCACGACCGCGAGCAGCAGGTAGAACGCCGTCACGATCAGGAACGCCCAGGCGGGGTGCAGCCCGGTCATCGTCAGGAAGTACGCCACGGTGATCGAGGCGAGGATCAGGACCAGCAGCAGCAGGAACGCGGCGACGGCCACGAGCGCGATGCCGATGCCTCCCGCCTTCACGCTGACACGCAGCTCCGACTTCGCCAGCGCGATCTCGTGCTGGACGATCGACGAGAGGTCGCGGGTCACGTCTGCGACGAGCCGTCCGATCGTGGGGTCGTCCGTGGTCTTCGTCATGGCCCGAGCGTACCCAAGTCCGGGCGCGGCGGCCCTTCGTGACCGCCGCACCCCCGGACTCGGGATCTCACTCCTGGTCGGCGGCCGGCTTCTTCAGGCCGGCGGTGATCAGGTCCATCACCGAGGAGTCGGCCAGGGTCGTCGCGTCGCCGACCTCACGGTTCTCGGCCACGTCGCGCAGCAGGCGACGCATGATCTTGCCCGACCGCGTCTTGGGCAGCTCGGGCACGACCATGATCTGGCGAGGCTTCGCGATCGGGCCGATCTCCTTGGCCACGTGGTTGCGCAGCGCGACGATCGCCTCGTCGGTGCCACCCGCCTCGCCGGCCGACTCACGCAGGATGACGAACGCCACGACCGCCTGGCCGGTCATGTCGTCCGACGCGCCCACGACCGCGGCCTCGGCCACGGTGGGGTGCGACACGAGCGCGGACTCGATCTCGGTGGTCGACAGCCGGTGCCCCGAGACGTTCATGACGTCGTCGACGCGACCGAGCAGCCAGATCGCGCCGTCGTCGTCCTTCTTGGCGCCGTCGCCCGCGAAGTACATGTTCGGGAAGCGCGCCCAGTAGGTGTCCTTGAACCGCTGGTCGTCGCCCCAGATCGTGCGCAGCATCGACGGCCACGGCTCGGTGAGGACGAGGTAGCCGCCCTCGCCGTTGCCCACCGGCTTGCCCTCGTCGTTCACGACCTCGGCGCTGATGCCCGGCAGCGGGCCCATGGCCGAGCCGGGCTTGGCGGTCGTCACGCCCGGGAGCGGGCTGAGCATGTGCGCGCCGGTCTCGGTCTGCCACCACGTGTCGACGATCGGCGTGCGGTCGCCGCCGATGTTCTTGCGGTACCAGACGTACGCCTCGGGGTTGATGGACTCGCCCACCGAGCCCAGGATGCGCAGCGTCGACAGGTCGTACTGGGCGGGGATGTCGTCGCCCCACTTCATGAACGTGCGGATCGCGGTGGGGGCCGTGTAGAAGAGCGTCACGCCCTTCTCGGCGATGATCTCCCACCAGCGGCCCTTGTGCGGGGTGTCGGGCGTGCCCTCGTAGAGCACCTGCGTGGCGCCCTCGGCCGTGGGGCCGTACACGATGTACGAGTGGCCGGTGACCCAGCCGACGTCGGCGGTGCACCAGAACACGTCGGTGTCGCGCTTGTGGTCGAAGACGGCGTCGAACGTGTAGGCACACTGCGTCAGGTAGCCGCCGCTGGTGTGCAGGATGCCCTTGGGCTTGCCCGTGGTGCCCGACGTGTACATGACGTAGAGCGGGTGCTCGGCGTCGAACGCCTCGGGGGTGTGGTCGGTCGAGGACTCGTCGACCAGCTCGTCCCACCAGACGTCGATGTCCTGGTCGAACGCGACCTCCTGGCCGGTGCGGCGCACGACGAGCACGTTCTCGACGGGGCTCCTGTCGCCGAGCTTCGCGATCGCCTCGTCCACGGCGGGCTTGAGGGCCGAGGGGCTGCCGCGGCGGTAGCCGCCGTCGGCGGTGATGACGAGCTTCGCCTCGCAGTCCTCCACGCGGCTGGCGAGCGCGTCGGAGCTGAAGCCGCCGAAGACCACGGTGTGCGGCGCACCCAGGCGAGCACACGCGAGCATGGCGATGACGGCCTCGGGGATCATCGGGAGGTAGATGGCCACGCGGTCGCCGGCCTCGATGCCGAGCTCGGTGATCGCGTTGGCGGCCTTGGAGACCTCGTCCTTGAGCTGGGCGTACGTGATGTCGCGGGTGTCGCCGGGCTCGCCGACGAAGTGGAACGCGACCTTGTCGCCCAGCCCGTTCTCGACGTGGCGGTCGACGCAGTTGTACGCGACGTTGAGCTTGCCGCCGACGAACCACTTGGCGAACGGCGGGTTCGACCAGTCGAGGACGTCCGTGAACGGGGTGTCCCAGGTGAGGCGGTTCGCCTGCTCACCCCAGAAGCCGAGGCGGTCCTGCTCGGCGCGGTCGTAGGCCTCGGCGGTGACGTTGGCGTTCGCGGCCAGGTCGGCCGGCGGCTCGAAGATGCGATCCTCGTGGGCGAGGTTGTCGATGCCGGTCTGAGTCACGAGTGGGCCTCCTGGCGCGGTGGGGGTTTCTGGTGTCGCAGGTCACAACTGCCGACGACTTTACGGTGCCCCATCCCGGCCCGTGTGCGCCAGACCACACCGACGAGCGGCCCCTGTCGTGCGGCGAGCGGTGCCCTCTCGGGCCTCTCCGCGCACCACCGAGCGGGGTTTCCCCTCGCTGTGCGGGGGAAGTTTCCCCCGCTCTGCGACGGTTTCCCCTGTTAACCGGGGAAACTTCACCTCAGCCAGCGCGAGAGCTCCTCGGCGAGGCCGTCGGCCTCGACCGGGCCGGTGACGGCGTCGGCGACGGCGATGAGCTCGTCGGGGGCCTGGCCCATGGCCACGCCGCGGCCGGCCCAGCGGATCATCTCGACGTCGTTGCTGCCGTCGCCGACGGCGAGGACGTCGGCGGCGGTCAGACCCATCGAGCGGCACACGACGTCGAGGCCCGACGCCTTCGAGACGCCCTCGGGCGCGAGGTCGAGCCACGCGGTGTAGCCGATGTAGTAGTTCGTGCCATCGAGGCCGAGGTCCCCGACCAGCTTCGAGAACTCGTCGCGGTCGTGGTCGGGGGCGCGCACGACCACGCGGGTGACGGGCTGCGACACCATGCGGTCGACCTCGTCGAGGATGATCTTCCCGGTGATCTCGCCCTTGGGGAACGCGCGGTTCACGCGGTAGCCGACGCCGACCTCCTCGACCGCCACGAGCGCCTCCGGCACCCGCTCGAGCACGCGCTTGACGGCCTCGCGGGCATCGAACGTGGTGGTGTGGACGACCTCGAACGGGTCGACGGAGAACACCACGGAGCCGTTGCTGGCCACCCCGAGGCCCTCGCGGAACCCCAGCTTGTCGAGCACGTCGTACACGCCCGGCACCGCGCGGCCGGTGGCGATGACCACCGGGACGCCCTGCTCGCGCAGGCCGAGGATCGCCTCCTTCACCGCAGGGCTGAGCTCGTTGCGGTGGTCGACGATCGTGCCGTCGACGTCGAGCGCGACGAGCCGCGGGCGCCAGGTCACGCCGACGCCTGACCGATCGGCCGCAGGACCTCGCCGAGGAACGGGTGCAGCGCCGCGGGGAGCCGGACCGAGCCGTCGGCCTGCTGGCCGTTCTCCAGCAGCGCCACGATCGTGCGGGTCATCGCGCACAGGGTGCCGTTGAGCGTGGCGACGTGCGAAGTGCTCTCGTCCGCCGCGCCGCGGGTGCGCACGTCGAGCCGGCGCGCCTGGAACTCGGTGCAGTTCGACGCCGAGGAGAGCTCGCGGTACTTGGCCTGCGTGGGGATCCACGCCTCGCAGTCGAACTTGCGCACGGCCGACAGTCCGAGGTCGCCGGCGGCGACGTCGACGACGCGGAACGGCAGCTCGAGCTTCGCGAGCCACGCCTTCTCCCAGCCCAGCAGCCGCTCGTGCTCGGCGGCCGCCTGGTCGAGCGTGGTGTAGACGAACATCTCGACCTTGTCGAACCAGTGCACGCGGAAGATGCCGCGGGTGTCCTTGCCGTACGACCCGGCCTCACGGCGGAAGCACGGGCTGAAGGCGGCGTAGCGTCGCGGCAGCGTCTCGGTCGGCAGGATCTCGCCACCGTGATAGGCCGCGAGCGGCACCTCGGAGGTGCCCACGAGGTAGAGGTCGTCCTTCTCCAGGTGGTAGACGTCGTCGGCCGCCTGGCCGAGGAAGCCGGTGCCCTCCATCGCCTGGGGCTTGACCAGGGCCGGGGGGATCATCGGCGTGAAGCCCCACTCGGCGGCCGTGGACATCGCCAGCTGCACGAGCGCGAGCTCGAGCTGGGCACCGACGCCCGTGAGGTAGTAGAACCGCGAGCCGCTGACCTTCGCGCCCCGCTCGACGTCGATGGCGCCGAGCAGCTCGCCCAGCTCGAGGTGGTCGCGCGGCTCGAAGCCCTCGGCGGCGAAGTCGCGCGGGGTGCCGATCTCCTCGAGCACGACGAAGTCGTCCTCGCCGCCCGGGGGCGCGTCGACGGTGGGGTTGGGCAGCGACTTCAGCTGCGCCTCGAACGCCTTGGCCGACTCGGCCTGGGCGGCCTCGGCCGCCTTGACCTCGGTGCTCAGCTCCTTCGTGCGCGCCAGCAGCGCCTGCTTCTCGTCGCCCTGCGCCTTCGGGATCTGCTTGCCGAGCTGCTTCTGCTCGGACCGCACGGCCTCGAACCGCACGATGGCGGCACGACGTGCCTCGTCGGCCGCGATGAGCTGGTCGACGACCTCGGGCGACTCGCCCCGGCGCTCCTGGGCGGCTCGCAGCAGGTCGGGTTCGTCGCGCAACAGTCGGGGATCGATCACCCCGCCAGCCTAGCGAGGCGCGACCGGCCGAGGCGTCCCGGCGCGGTTACGCTGGGCGGGCCCCATTTCTGACGAGAGGACCGCAGTGACGATCGACCTGCGCCGTGCCGATGGCGACCGGCCGCTCCTGCCGACCGCCCTGATGGTGATCGGCGGCGTCGTGTTCGTCGTCCTGACGATCCTGGTGTCGATCCGCTGGCAGCCGCTGATGGACCTCGACCAGGAGGTCGCCGAGTGGGCCTACGACGTCTCGGCGTCGCGCGCCTGGCTGGTCGACCTCCTCGACGTCGTCGCCATCGTCACCAGCAACTGGACCGTGGCCGTCGTGCTCGCCGTGCTGGCCGGGCTGCTGTGGTGGCGCAACGAGCGGCTCGTGGCGATCTGGGTGGTCGTCTCCGGTGTCGTGGTCCTGGCCGGCAACGCGCTGATCAAGCTCGCGGTGAAGCGCGAGCGTCCCGTGTGGGACCTTCCCCTGCACGAGATCGGCGGCTACTCGTTCCCCAGTGGCCACTCCGCGGGCGCCGGGCTGCTCTTCACCGTCCTGGCCCTGCTGACGATCGTGGTCACCGGCCGCGGGCTGCGCCGTCGCCTCTGGCTGACGCTGTGGGTCGTGCTGGCCCTCCTGGTGGCGGCCGACCGCGTCTTCCTCGGCGTGCACTTCCTCAGCGACGTCACCGCGGGCCTGTGCTTCGGCGTCACCGCCACGCTCCTGCTGTGGCAGCTCCTCGTCCACGGGCGCGGACGGCTGCCGTCCGAGCTCGCGGTCGTCACGGGCTCGGGCCGCCGCCGCGCCGCGGTGGTGCTCAACCCCGTCAAGGTCGGTGACATCGAGGACTTCAAGGCGAAGGTGCGCCAGGTCGGGGCGGCGCACGGCTGGGACGAGCCGCAGTGGTTCGAGACCTCCATCGAGGACCCCGGCCACGGCCAGACCCGCGCCGCGCTCGACTCCGACGTCGACCTCGTCATCGCGGCCGGTGGCGACGGCACGGTGCGCGCCGTGTGCGAGGAGGCGACCCGCTCCGGCGTCGCGATCGGCGTGCTGCCCCACGGCACCGGCAACCTGCTGGCGCGCAACCTCGACATCCCGGTGAACACCCGCGACGCCCTCGACGTCGTGTTCGGCGGCCAGGACCGCGCGATCGACCTGGCCAGCTTCACCACCGACGGCGGCACCGAGACCTCGTTCCTGGTGATGGCGGGCCTGGGCATGGACGCCATGATCATGACCGGCGTCAACGAGGACCTGAAGAAGCGCGTCGGGTACCTCGCGTACTTCGTCTCGGGCGTCAAGGCGATCACGTTCCCGCGCACCAAGGTCGAGATCACCCTCGACGACGACGAGCCGCGCCACTTCCGGGCCCGCACCGTGGTGATCGGCAACGTGGGCTTCCTGCAGGGTGGCATCCCCCTGCTGCCCGACGCGCAGATCGACGACGGGCTGCTCGACGTCGTGATCGTGGCGCCCAAGCGCTTCATCGGCTGGCTGTCGATCGTGGCTCGCGTGATCACCCGCCGCAAGACCAACGACGCGCGGCTGACCCGCCTGTGCGCCCAGCGGGTGCACGTGAAGGCCGAGAAGCCCGTGCCGATGCAGCTCGACGGCGACCCGGTGGGCGAGGGCCGCGAGATCACGGCCGAGATCCACCCGGGCGTCGTCCTGGTGCGGGTGCCCGCCGCGCTCGCCCCCGCCGAGTAGGACTCAGCCGCCGGGGACGATGGCCGTGATGATCGTGCCGTCGGCGCGACGGCGGCCCGACACCGGAGGCGGAGTGCCCTCGATCGCGGGACCCTGACCCTCCAGCGGCACCACCACGGGCTCGCCGGGCTTCACGGTGATCGAGCGCTTGCGCACGAAGAACGTGGGGTCGACGAGCCGGCCCTGCGCGTCGGGCTGCTGGTCCTCGACGAACAGCTCGAGCTCCTCGCGACGCACGGTGACCCGGACCCGGGTGCCGTGGAGCGTCACTCGGTAGGTCAGCTCGTCCCAGGCCTCGGGCAGGCGCGGGTCGATCGAGAACTCGCCCTGGTGGTCGCGGAACCCGCCGAAGCCGCTGGCCAGGACGCCCCAGACGCCCCCGGTCGAGGCCACGTGCACGCCGTCGGTGGCGTTCTTGTGGCGGTCGGCCAAGTCGACGAAGAGGGCGCCGAGGAAGTAGCGGTAGGCCAGGTCGCGGTACCCGACCTCGGCCGCGATGATCGACTGCACCACGGCGGACAGGGTGGAGTCGCCCGTGGTGATCGGGTCGTAGTACTCGAAGTTGGCGCGCTTCTGCTCCGACGTGAAGTGGTGGCCCTGCAGGTAGAGGGCCAGCACGACGTCGGCCTGCTTGATGACCTGGAACCGGTAGATCACCAGCGGGTGGTAGTTCAGCAGCAGCGGCCGCTTGTCCAGCGGCGTGTGGTCGAGGTCCCAGACCTCCCGCTCGAGGAAGTGCTGGTCCTGCGGGTGGACGCCGAGCGCCTCGTCGTAGGGGATCGCCATGTTGCGCGCGGCGCGCTCCCAGTCGGTGATCTCGTGGTCCTGCAGCGCGAGCCGGGTGAGCATCCGCTCGTAGGCGGTCACGTCGCGATCGGCGAGGCGCTTCACGGCGAACGCCGCCGCGCTGAGGTTGAACCGCGCCATGACGTTCGTGAACATGTTGTCGTTCACGACGGTGGTGTACTCGTCCGGACCGGTGACGCCGTGGATGTGGAACGTGCCCACCTCCTCGTCGCGCCAGAACCCCAGGTCGACCCACATCCGGGCGGTCTCGACGAGGATGTCGATGCCCTGGCGGATCATGAAGTCCTCGTCGCCCGTGGCGAGGTAGTACTGCGTCACGGCATACGCGATGTCGGCGTCGATGTGGTACTGCGCGGTGCCCGCGGCGTAGAAGGCCGAGGCCTCCTCGCCGTTGATCGTGCGCCAGGGGAAGAGGGCTCCCGACTGCGACATCTCCCGCGCGCGGCGCCGGCCCGCGTCGAGCAGGCTGTGCCGGAAGCGCAGGGCGTTGCGGGCGTGGTCGGGGTTCGTGTAGGTCAGGAACGGCAGGACGTAGACCTCGGTGTCCCAGAAGTAGTGACCGCTGTAGCCCGAGCCGGTGACGCCCTTCGCGGGGATGCCCGCGCCCTCCGCGCGTGCGCTGGCCTGCGCCACCTGGAACAGGTTCCAGCGAATCGCCTGCTGGATGGCGGCGTGCCCGGGGACCTCGACGTCGGAGCGGGCCCAGAAGTCGGCGAGCCACGCGGCCTGGTCCTCGTGCAGCTGCGCGACGCCGTCCTGCGCGGCGCGCTCGAGCGTGCGGCGGCAGCGGTCGACGAGCTCGCGCACCGGCACGCCGCGGGACGTGTGGTAGGCGACGAGCTTGGTGAGGCGGATCGTCTCGCCGGGCTTCGCCGCGATCCGGTACGTCAGCTTCGCCAGGTCGTCCTCGACCTGGACCCGGGTCGTGTAGTCCAGGGAGGTCTCGAGTCGGTGGTCGGCCGCGACGGCCAGGGTCATGCCGCTGTCCGAGCAACGGAAGCCCAGCGAGACCCGGCCCTGGTCGGCGTCACCCCAGCTGTGCTTCGGCTCGAGCACCCGGCGGTCGAAGCCCTCGGACTTGCGGGGGTCGTGTCCCTCGCCCATGGCCTTGGAGCGGACGTGGTACTCGTCCTCGCCGTCCTGGCGGTTGAGGATCTGCGACGAGATCGCGATGGGCGCGTGGTCGTCGAGCATCGTGATCTCGAACTCGAGCACCGCGAGGTGGCGCTGGGCGAACGACACCATCCGCGTCGCCACGACGCGCACGCGCTTGTTCGACGGGGTGCGCCACAGGATCTCGCGCCGCAGCACCCCCTCGCGGAAGTCCAGGGCGCGCTCGTACTCGAGCAGGTCGGCGACGCTCAGCAGCAGCGGCTCGTCGTCGACGTAGAGCCGGATCACCTTCGCGTCGGGGGCGTTGACGATCGTCTGGCCGACCCGCGCGAAACCGTAGGCCTCCTCGGCGTGGTGGATCTTCCACGTCTCGTGGAAGCCGTTCACGAACGTGCCGTGGGTGTGGGAGTCGCGGCCCTCGGTGACGTTGCCACGCATGCCGAGGTAGCCGTTGCCGACCGCGAACAGGGTCTCGGTAACGCCCAGGTCGGTCTGGTCGGGCTCGGTCTCGACGAGCCGCCACGGATCGGCGGGCCAGCGCGCGCGGTCGAGGAAGTCGTCGGCCACGGGAGCCTCGTGCGAGCTCATGCCGTCACCACCGTGGGCGTGCGAAGGTACGGACGGCTCACTCGCTGGGGCTCGCTCACAGGAGCTCCGCCAGGTCCGAGACGACCACGTCGGCACCGTTCTCGCGGAGCGTCTCGGCACCGGCGCCGCGATCGACACCGACGACGAGACCGAAGTCGCCGGCGGCGCCGGCCTGGACGCCGGACACGGCGTCCTCGAGGACGACCGATCGCTGCGTGGGAACGCCGAGGCGATCGGCGGCGGCGGCGTACGTGTCGGGACGGGGCTTGCCGGCGATGTGCTCCGCGGCGGCGACCTCACCGTCGATGATCACCTCGAAGCGCTCGGTGATGCCGGCGGCCTCGAGCACGGGCCGGGCGTTGCGGGAGCTGGACACGAGGGCGGCCCTGACGCCGCGCTCCTCGAGGGCGTCGAGCAGCCGGATCGAGCCGGGGTACGCCTCGACCCCCTCAGTGCGCAGCACCTCGCGGAAGTAGTCGTTCTTGCGGTTGCCGAGCGCGCAGACGGTCTCGGCCGCCGGGTCGTCGGACGGGTCGCCGTACGGCAGCTCGATGCCGCGCGACTCGAGGAACGAGCGCACGCCCTCGTAGCGGGGCTTGCCGTCGACGTAAGCGAAGTAGTCGGCGTCGGTGTAGGGCTCGGCGTCCGGGTGCCCCTCGAGGAAGTCGCTGAACATCCGGCCCCAGGCCGTCTCGTGGACCTCGGCGGTGGGGGTGATCACTCCGTCGAGGTCGAACAACGCGGCGTCGTAGTCGTTCCAGTCCACGCAATCAGCCTAGGGGCTGCACGGCGGTGACACCGAACCCCGTGACCGACGGCACGTCGATCCGACCGTCGATTCAGCGAATGGTGACCTGGCGGCTCACCAGGTCACGGCGGGCCGTTCGCTCGGCCGCGGACAGCTCGGCGGTCTGCGCCTTCGCCTCGTCCAGCACGGCGACGAAGTCCGGGACGGCGGCGTCCAGCTCGGTGGCCCCGACGCCGTCGAGCTCCCAGACGGGCACCAGCAGGCCGTGCGCGCGGAAGATGCCGATGAGCTTGGCACCGTCGCCGAGCGAGTCGGTGCCGGCGGCGCGCAGGCGGGCGAACGCGTCGAGCAGCGGGCCCTCCTCGTCGAGCATGATCCAGCGCAGGTAGGCGTGGTCGCCCATCTCGGTGACGTAGGCGGAGTCGGTGGCGGTCAGGCGCGTGGTGGGGGCCACGGTGGCGTTGGCCTCCTGGAGCGCCGACGCGGCCTCGGCCGAGCCGCGGTCCTCCTCGACGAGCCACCAGTCGAATCCGTCGTGCAGCTCGATCTCGAACGCGCCGTCGGGGTCGATGAGGTCCTGCAGGCGCGCGCCCACACCCGGGGGCGTCATGCGGATGGGCGTGCCCGGCTCGGTCTCGCGGGCCGTCTCGATCACGTGGGCCAGGTCGCGGCTGATGTCGCCGTGGTTGTGCATGACCTGCAGCCCCACCCAGATCTCGCCGTCGGGACGGACGAGCCCGGCGCCGGCGCCGGGCAGCAGGGAGCAGATCCGGACCGTTCCGCCGTCGCGCAGGCTCACCAGGGCCGTGGCCGACGGAACGAACTCGCGCATCGCGACCCAGTCACCCTCGGACGGGAGTCCCTCGAAGGTGCGTGCCACGAACGGCATGCGCTGCTTGGCCGGCTTGGTTCCTCGCGACTTCTTGCCCATGGCCGACACGGTATCCGTCGGCGGGGTAGGTCCGGCGCTCAGGCCAACGTGAGCTCGGCGCGCACGCAGGTGCCCTCGCTCAGGTCGACCGACCAGCTGTCGGCGACCCGGCTGATGATCGAGAGGCCGCGGCCGCCGAGGGAGTCCTCGTCGAAGGGGCGCGGCACGAGATCGGCGCCGGACCCGTGGCCGAAGTCGCGCACGCTCAGCAGCAGGTGACCGTCCTCGATCGCCCAGCCGATCTCCATGGCACCGTCGTGGTCGGGCGTGCCGTGGGCGACGGCGTTCGCGATCATCTCGCTCAGCACGATGAGGGCGTTGTCGATGGCCGCCAGATCGGTGCGGTTGCGGGTGAGGAACGCGGCGAGCTTCGTGCGGGCGATGCCCGGGGTGGAAGACTCGAAGGGCAGTCGCACGACGTCGCGACTCTCCACCATGGGTCCTCCTCCCAGCACGCCTCGGTCGACATGCGCCCGTCATGTGGGCAGGGCGCACCGTGCGCCACGACCACATGACTAGTAACAATTAACCATTCAACCGGCGGGGATTCAAGACCCCAGGGAAGGTGCTGCGTCCCATGAGTGACTTCCACGTACCCCACGTCACGGTCGCCGAGGTGCCCGATCCGCTGCCGCCGGACTGGGTCGTGCTGGACGTGCGGGAGCCCCACGAGTGGGCCGCCGGGCACGTCGAGTCGGCGTTGCACGTTCCGCTGGGACAGCTGCCGTTGCACGTCGGAGAGCTCGATCCGCAGCGACCCCTGCTGGTGGTGTGCCACCTCGGACACCGCTCGGCGCGCGCCACCGCCTGGCTGACCTCGATCGGCCACCACGCGGTGAACCTCGAGGGCGGGATGGACGCCTGGGAGGCGGCCGGTCGGCCCGTCGTGGCGTGAGCGACATCACGACTTTTGCACTCTTCTGGATGAGAGTGCAAGAATGCACTCCATGGCGCAGAGTGCAAGTTCGACCCGGCGCGAGCGGACGCTCGCGGCGATCGTGCGCTGTGCCCGCCAGCTGACCGATCAGTGCGGCCTCGACGGCTTCACGATGGAGGAGCTGGCCGAGGCGTCCGGCGTCTCGCGCCGGACCCTGTTCAACTACGTGCCCGGCAAGCTCGACGCCGTGCTCGGTCCCGACGAGCGCCCGGACGAGACGATCGTCTCGACCTTCCTGTCCGGCGGTCCGACAGGCGACCTCCTGGTCGACGTCAAGGAGCTCGTCCGTGCCTCGCTCGAGGCCGACGTGCCCGATCCGGCCGAGCTGGACGTGCTGCGCCGCACGCTGCGCCAGGACACCCGGCTCATGGAGGCGGTGCACGAGCGCTTCGTGGACCGTGCCCGGATGCTCTCCGAGGCGATCGCGCACCGCGAGGGCAAGGCCGTGGATCCGCTCGAGGTCCGACTCATCGGCAACCTGATCCTCACGTGGTGCGACACCGCCCTCGACGAGTCGCTCGCCGACCCGTCGCAGACGATGGCCCACCACTTCGACCGCGTCTTCACCGCGACGAGCGCCCTGTTCGGCACCCGTCGCGCCTGATCATCCGCCCACCCACCCCAGAGAGACCTTCATGGCAACCCTGCTCTACCGGCTCGGCAAGACCGCCTACCGGCGCTGGCCGATCTTCATCGCCGCATGGCTCATCGCCCTCATCGGCCTCGGTGCCGTCGCCGGCTACCTGTCCAAGCCGATGTCCAACACCTTCTCGATCCCCGGCATCGAGTCCGTCGAGGCTGCCGAGCTGCAGCAGGAGCTCTTCCCGGACGCCGCAGCGGTCGACGCGCCCAGCGCGACGATCGTGGTGGCCGCCCCCGAGGACGAGCAGCTGTCGGACGAGCCGCACGCGGCCACCGTGGCGACGCTCGTCTCCGAGCTGAACGCGCTCGAGGACGTCGCTGACGGCGTCGTCGGGCCGGTCGAGGCGGCGGCCGGGCTCGAGGCCCAGGCCGTGGGCGGTGTCGACCAGGCGCAGGAGCAGGCCACCGCGGCCGGCCAGCCGTTCGACCGCGACGCCGCACTGGCCCGGGCGACCGCGCAGATCGACGCGGCCACCCCGCTGTCGCAGGATGGCCGTGTGGGCACCGTCGCATTCACCTTCGACACCCCCACGGTCCTCGAGGTGACGCCCGAGATGCAGGACGAGGTCACCGAGGTCATCGACACGGCCCGCGACGCCGGCCTGACCGTCGAGGTCTCCGGATCGGCCATGCAGTCCATGGAGCCCGCCGGCGCCTCGTCGGAGCTGATCGGCATCGGCCTGGCCCTGGTGATCCTCGCCCTGACGTTCGGCTCGCTCGTGGCGGCGGGCATGCCGATCGTCACCGCCGGCATCGGCGTCGGCATCGGCCTCACCGCGATCACCGCGATGACGGCGGTCACCGAGGTCCCGTCGAGCACCACGGCGCTGGCCAGCATGCTCGGCCTCGCGGTCGGCATCGACTACGCCCTGTTCATCCTGGCCCGCTACCGCAGCGAGCTCGAGCACACCGACGACCGCCAGGAGGCGATGGGCATCGCCGTCGGCACCGCCGGATCGGCCGTGGTGTTCGCCGGCCTGACGGTGATCATCGCCCTCGTCGCCCTCAGCGTCGTCGGGATCTCGTTCCTGACGGCCATGGGCCTGGGAGCGGCCGCGACGGTCGCCGTCGCGGTGCTGGTCGCGCTGACGCTGCTGCCCGCCATCCTGGGCATGCTGAAGACGAAGGCCTTCTCGCTGCGGTTCCGCCGCTACACGCCGGCCCGCGAGGCCAACGGCCACGTCCTGAACCACGGTGTCCGCTGGGCGCGGTTCATCGGCAGGGCGCCGCTGGTGTGGGTGCTGCTGGTCGTCGTGGGGCTCGGCGCCCTCGCGATCCCGGTGAAGGACATGCATCTCGCGCTGCCGACGGACAGCACGGCCGCGGAGGACACCACCCAGCGCAAGGCGTCCGACCTCGTCACCGAGGCGTTCGGACCCGGCCGGCTCTCGCCGATGCTCGTGGTCGTCGACGCGCGCGGCGTGGAGGACCCCCAGGAGCAGCAGGCCGCCTACCAGGCCGTCACGGAATGGGCTGGCGGCCAGGAGGACGTCGCGAGCGCCATGATGGCGACCGGCAACGACAAGGGCGCGATGATCCTCCTGACGCCGTCGTCGGGCGCCGAGGACACCGCCACCGAGGAGCTGCTCCAGTCGCTGCGCGACGGCGAGCAGGCGATCGAGGACGAGACCGGAACGTCCATCGGCGTCACCGGGATGACGGCCATCCAGACCGACGTCTCGGAGAAGCTGGCCGACGCGCTGCCCGTCTACCTGGCGATCGTCATCGGCCTGGCCTTCGTGCTGCTGGTCATGGTCTTCCGCTCGCTGCTGGTGCCGCTCACCGCGACGCTCGGGTTCCTGCTGTCGGTGATGGCCACGCTCGGCGCGACCGTCGCGATCTTCCAGGAGGGCCTGTTCGGGATCTTCCCGGGCCAGCCCATCGTGAGCTTCATCCCGATCTTCCTGATCGGCGTGGTCTTCGGCCTGGCGATGGACTACCAGGTGTTCCTGGTGACCCGGATCCGTGAGGCCCACGTGCACGGCGCCTCGTACCGCGAGGCGGTCGTCGACGGCTTCCGCAACAGTGCCCGCGTGGTCACGGCGGCGGCGTTGATCATGACCTCGGTCTTCGCCGGCTTCATCTTCATCGACGAGCCGATCGTGCAGTCGATGGGCTTCGCGCTGGCGGCCGCGGTGATCTTCGACGCGTTCGTGGTGCGGATGGTGCTGATCCCCGCGCTGATGTACCTCATGGGCGAGAAGGCGTGGTACCTGCCGCGCTGGCTGGACCGGATCCTGCCCAACGTGGACATCGAGGGGGAGAACCTGCATCGTCCCCACCTGGAGGACCACTACGCCAAGGTGAACGCCTGATCCTCGGCCTGCACGGGCTGTCCACGGTGAATCCGTGGGCAGCCCGTCGTCGTCTCCGCGCCGGTCAGCGACCCCACACGCCGGGATCCCCGGGGTAGGACGGCGCGTTGGGCGGCACGACAGGCTGCGGGGCGGCAGGCGTGACGGGCGGATGCGCCGGCATCGCGGGGGCCGGATGCTGCGAGGTCGGCACGTACGGCGGGGGCGGGACCACGACGTAGGAAGGTGCGGGTGCGGGTGCGGGTGCGGGCGCCGGTGCGGGCAGCGGCGCACGGCGCCGCCGGAGTCCGCGACGCCGCGCGGACCATTCGACGAGCGCCCAGAAGACCAGGCACATCACCGTGGACGGGACGACCTCGTTCCAGAACCCCGCACCCTCGCCGCTGGAGTCGATCACGCCCATGATGTCGAGCGTCATCAGCACGACGTTGTTTGCCACGTGCAGGGCCACGGCGGCCTCGAGTCCGCCCGTGCGGATCGTGAGCAGTGCCGCGACGACACCGAAGGCGAAGACCGAGACGAGTCCCCAGAACGAGTAGAGGTGGCCGGCGGCGAACAGCAGGCTCGTGGCGACGACGGGGACCGCCGACCAGCGGGTCCACGAGCCGATCAGCTGCATCAGCCCGCCGCGGAACACGTACTCCTCGGCGGCGGCCTGGAACGGCACGACCAGTAGCACGACCAGGAGGGCGGCCAGGGCGCGCCCGTCGGGTGCCTCGACGCTGACGGGCTCGTCGCCCGCCGCGGCCACCAGCACCGAGAGGCCGAGCGCGGCCGCGACGACCACGAACGCCAGCAGGGTGCACCGGCCGAGCCACGACCAGCGCACGTGGCCCTCGACCGAGTGCAGGAAGCCGACGTGACGCCGCCACACGAGCGCGACGGCCAGGACGACGCACGGCAGCAGGGCCACGATCGTGGCGAGCTGGAAGAGCAGGAGTCCGGGGTCGTCGAGGGCGATGTCGGTGTCCGACGTGTCGAACCACGTGTCGAACGGCGTCCCGGAGGCGGCGACGGCGAGCGCGGCGACGATGACCAGGCCGACGACGAGCACGGTGTAGAGCAGGACCGCCAGGATCGCCGCCACCGGCAGCTTCCAGTGCGCGAAGTCGGGGGACTCACGCGCCAGTCGGGGATAGGACGTCGTCGAGGTGCTCACGGCCGCATCCTCACACAGACGAACGACGCCCCCGGCCCTGTGTCCACAGCTCGTGGAACCACAGGGGCGGGGGCGTCGCGACGCGAGGCGTCAGATCACTTCGCGGCGGCCTTGAGGCGCGAGCCGGCGCTGACCTTCACGCCGTAGCCGGCGGGGATGTCGATGGTCTCGCCCGTGGCGGGGTTGCGGCCCGTGCGAGCGGCGCGCTGGACGCGCTCGACCGAGAGGACACCCGGGATCGAGATCTTCTCGCCCTTGGCGACCGAGTCGATGACGAGCTCGGCGAAGGCGGTGACGAACTCGTCGACGTCCTTCTTGGTGCTGCCGGTCTTGGCGGCCAGCTCGGCCACGAGATCGTTGCGGGAAAGTGCCACGATTCTGCTCCTGAAATGGATGAAATGGGTACTGCGTCAGTCTAGGGATGACACGGGAGGGTCCGCCTGCCGGGGCCCCCCGGGCGTGTCGCGAGATTTCAGGGCCAATCGGGTGCGGGGAGCTCCGTGAGGGCTTCGATCGCGGCCAGGTAGTCCGCCCGGGGAACCTCGCGAACCCCCAGCGTCGCCAGGTGGTCGGTCTGCCACTGGGTGTCGATGAGCCACTCCGGGAGCACCGACATCCGCTCGACCAGGCCGACCAGCGCCGCCTTCGAGGCGTCGGTGCGGTGGTGGAACATCGACTCGCCTGCGAACAGGGCACCGATCCCCAGTCCGTACAGCCCTCCGACGAGCCGTCCGTGCTCGTCGCGGGTCTCCACGCTGTGGGCGTGACCCAGCTCGAACAGCCGGATGTAGGCCTTGCGGATCGCGGGGTTGATCCAGGCGCCCGGCCGGCGCGGGTCGGCACAGGCCGCGATCACCGCCTCGAAGTCCTGGTCCACCGTGATCGAGAACGAGCGCATCGAGCGCCGCAAGGAGCGCGAGACGCGCAGGTCGCCCGGCCCGAGGACGCCGCGGTCCATCGGCGACCACCAGAGCAGGCGCCTGCGGTCGGGCATCGGGAAGGCTCCGTGCCGGTAGGCGGCGATGAGGGTGGACGGCTCGAGGTCGGCCCCCGACGCGATGCAGTCCTCCTCGGGCCACTCCGCGGGCTCGAACGCCCACGGCGAGGGCGGCAGGGGGACCGGTCTCATGCGTCAAGCATGGAGGTCAGGTGGTCCTCGACGGCACCGCCCCATTCGGCCATTTCGTCGCGGGTGGCGGTCAGCAGCGCACGATGCCACGTCACGGCCCGGTTCACGGCGTGGGTGAAGCCCGAGGCCCGCCACAGCAGCTCGAACTCGGGCGGCTCGACCTCCCACACCTCGCACCAGGCGGGCGCGACGTCCTCCCACGCCACGGCGTCCTGCGACGTCACGACGCCGTAGGGCACGGAGAGCAGCTCGACCGCGTGGGCCCACATGCCGTCGCCGAGGTCGAAGAACGCGATGTCGTCGCCCGTGCCGTGCAGGTTCCACGGGTGCAGGTCGCCGTGCTGCCACGTGGACGGGACGGTCGACGCGGCGAGCACGGCGCAGGCGTCGACGAGCTCGGACCGACGCGCCCTGAGCTCCTCGATCCGCTCGGGCGAGACGCGACCGTCGTGGTCGACGGAGGGCTGCTCGTGGATCTCCAGCAGCCGGTCGAATCGCGCGACCACCGTCTCCGGACCCGCGTCCGGCAGCCCGGTGGCGAGCAGCTCGTCGCGATGACCGGCCAGGGCGCGCTGCACCCGGGCCGCCTGCGCGACCGCCCGGCACCAGTCCTGCGCCGTGGGCGTGCGCTGGTCGCCGACGGTGGGGCCGTGGTCGAGCGTGAGCATCCAGCCCCGCTCGCCGTCCACGGCCAGGGGCTCCTGCACCGCACCCGGCGCGAGGCGCGCCATCGCCTGCTGCAGTGGGGCCTCGAACGCCATCGCCGGGCACATGGCCTTGAACCAGATCCGCCCGGCATCCGTGGGGACGACGAGCTGGGTGGACCACGGCCGGATCCGGGGCTGCTCGATCTCACCGGTCACCGCGATCGCGTGATCGGCGAGCGCTGCCGTGAGCCACTCCACCGCGAGGGCGCGCCACTGGGGCGTCGCCACCTGCGTCGAGAACGGCTCCTGCGCCATGGCGCCACCCTAGGGGCGGCGGCGCGCTTGCGGCGAGTGAGCGGATTCGCTCAGGCTTCCTATGCTTGCCGCATGGGTATGAAGGACCGCATCGCCAAGGAGGCCGGCACCCGTGTCGTGCCCAACGTGGCCTCCGGGTACGTCCGCACGGTGCTCGACCGCGCCATCGACGGCGTCGGCCCGCTGCGTTCGGTGGCCGAGACGGCCGGGGCGAAGCTCGCGGCGCACGGCGGTGACGTCGAGAAGGCGGTCGCCGCACTGGTCCGCTCCCACACGAGCCTCGCGGGACTGCAGGGCTTCGTGACCAACCTGGGCGGCATCGCCCTCGCGCCGGTCAGCGTCCCGGCGAACGTCGTGGGCGTGACGATCGTGCAGTGCCACCTGGTGGCCAGCATCGCCCACCTGCGCGGCTACGACATCGAGGACCCCCGCGTGCGCAACGCCGTGCTCGCGGTGATGCTCGGCGAGGACACCGTCGCGGAGATGATCAAAAAGCAGACGCTGCCGTCCTCGCCCATGGCGCTCGCGACCTCGCCGATGCACGACCCGGTGCTCGACGACCGGATCGCCAAGGAGGTCACGGGCGAGCTCGTCGGCCGCACGATCGGTCGCCGCGCGCTCATGCTCGCGGGCAAGAAGATCCCGCTGCTCGGCGGCGCCGTCGGCGCGACCGCCGACGGCTTCGGGACGTGGCAGGTCGGCCGCTACGCCCAGGACGAGCTCAAGGATCGTCGCCTCCGTCGCTGAACCGGCACGTGGTCTCGATACGCCGCTCGCTGCGCTCGCAAGCTACTCGACCACCGGTGATCGAGTAGCAGGGCGAGGAACGAGCCCGCATATCGAGATCAGGCGAGGGCGCGGACGACCGCGGAGGGGCTCTCGCGGCCGAGCACCTGCGCCATCGCGACGCTCGCCCGGACGAGCGCCGGCAGGTCGACGCCGTGCTCGATGCCCAGGCCGTTCAGCATCCACACGAGGTCCTCGGTGGCGAGGTTGCCCGTCGCGCTCTCGGCGTAGGGGCAGCCGCCGAGGCCGCCGGCCGACGCGTCGAAGGTCGTGATCCCGCAGCGCAGCGCCGCGAGCGCGTTCGCCAGCGCCTGGCCGTAGGTGTCGTGGAAGTGCATCGCCAGCCGCTCGGCACCCACGCCGGCCGCGGCGAACTCCGCCACGAGCCGCGCCACGTGCGCGGCCGTGCCGACGCCGATCGTGTCGCCGATCGACAGCTGGGTCGCCCCGAGGTCGAGCAGGCGCGAGCCGACGCGCACGACCTGCGCGGGATCGACCGGGCCCTCCCACGGATCCCCGAAGCACATCGAGACGTAGGCCCGCACGTCCACGCCCGCGTCGAGGGCGCGCGCGACGACGGGCTCGAACATCGCGAACTGGTCCTCGACCGAGCTGTTGAGGTTCTTCCGCGCGAACGTCTCGGTGGCGCTGGCGAAGATCGCGATGTGCCGGACCCCGGCCTCCAGGGCGCGATCGAGTCCGCGCTCGTTCGGCACGAGGACGGGCAGCGGAACCGCGCCGTCCATCGGCAGCCGCGCCACGACCTCACCGGCGTCGGCGAGCTGCGGCACCCACTTCGGGTGGACGAAGCTGGTGGCCTCGACCACCGGCAGCCCGGCCGCGATGAGGTCGCGGATGAACGCGACCTTGGCGTCGACCGGGACGATGCCGGCCTCGTTCTGCAGCCCGTCGCGCGGACCGACCTCGTAGATCGTGACGCGCTCGGGCAGGGTGGGGTCTCGCTCGACCATCGGCAGTGCGTCCATCAGTCCTCCCCGGCCTCGACGTGGAACAACAGGTCCCCCATCTTCACCTGACGGCCCACCGTGGCGGCCACCACGGTGACGACGCCGGCGTGGGCGGCGGTGAGGGTCAGCTCCATCTTCATCGCCTCGACGGCACCGAGCCGCTGCCCGGCCTCCACCCGATCGCCCTGCTCGACCTCGACGGCGATGACCGTGCCGGGCATGGGCGCCGTGACCTCGGCGTCGCCGGCGTGGACGGCGCGCGGACGACGCGTGCCGTCGGGCCGCTCGAAGACGTGGGTCTCGCCCCGGACGGCCACCCACGCGCGGGCCCCGTCCGTCGTGGCCGGCAGGACGTGGTCGGACCACGTGGTGACCTCGTGCCGCTCGCCCTCCTCGTCGACCACGGGCAGCAGCAGCGGCGCCGGAGGGCCCGCCACGCGCCAGCCGTCCGCGGGCCGGGGCCACAGCAGGCGCGCCGCGCAGGCCGCCGCTGCCTCGGGCACGACCGGCAGCGACAGCAGCTCCTCGGGCGCCGTGTCGAGCCAGCCGGTGTCCATCCCGGCCGCACGGAACCGCGCCGAGTCGACCACGCGGCGCAGGAACCCGACGTTCGAGCGGATGCCGAAGACCGCCGTCATGTCGAGCGCCTCGACCATCGCGTCGACGGCCTCGTCGCGGTCGGCGCCCGTCGTGACGATCTTCGCGATCATCGGGTCGAAGGCGGCGCTCACGGTGGCCCCGTCGAAGTCCTCGATGACCGACTCCACGCGTGCGCCCGGCCACCAGACCTCGCGGATCCGGCCGGCCTGGGGCAGGAAGCCCGCGTAGGGGTCCTCGGCGTAGACGCGCACCTCGACGGCGTGGCCGTGCTCGGTGATCTCGTCCTGGCGCAGTGGCAGCGGCTCGGCCGCCGCGACCGCCAGCTGCCAGTGCACGAGGTCGGTGCCGGTGACCTCCTCGGTGACGGGGTGCTCCACCTGCAGTCGCGTGTTCATCTCGAGGAAGTACGCCTCGTCGCCGTGCACGAGGTACTCCACCGTGCCGGCGTTGACGTAGCCCACCTCGCGGCACAGGGCGACCGCGGCGGAGCGGATCCGCTCGCGCACCTCGGGGTCCAGCCCCGGCGCCGGAGCCTCCTCGACGACCTTCTGGTGGCGTCGCTGCACCGAGCAGTCGCGGTCGAGCAGGTGCACCACATGACCGTGGCGGTCGCCGAAGACCTGGACCTCCACGTGGCGGCCGCCCTCGACGTACCGCTCGATCAGCAGCGTGTCGTCGTCGAACGCGGCGCGGGCCTCGCGCGCGGCGGTGGCCAGGGCGTGGCCGAGGTCCTGCGGGTCGCGCACGACGTGCATGCCCTTGCCCCCGCCACCGGCCGCGGCCTTGACGAGCACGGGAAAGGCGTCGGTCGGGACCGCGTCCGGCTCGTAGCGCGGCATGACCGGAACCCCGGCCCGCTCGGCGACCTCGCGCGCGCGGTCCTTGCGGCCCATCAGCTCGATGACGTCGGCGTCCGGCCCGACGAAGACCAGCCCCGCCTCGGTGACGGCGCGCGCGAAGGCGGCGTTCTCGGAGAGGAAGCCGTACCCGGGGTGGACGGCGGCGGCGCCGGCCTCGCGGGTGGCATCGACGATGGCGGCACCGTCGAGGTACGACGGCACCTCGACCGCGGCGTCGGCCCACGGGAGGTGCGCGGTGTCGCCGGCGACGTGCACCGCGATGCCACGGATGCCGAGCTCGCGGCACGCCCGCAGCACGCGGGCGGCGATCTCGCCACGGTTGGCGACCAGCACGGAGTCGAGGGTCATGTCACTCACATCCGGAAGATGCCGAAGCTCGGCGGGGGAACGGGGGCGTGGGAGGCGGCGGCCAGGCCGAGGGCCAGGACGCGCCGGGTGTCGACGGGGTCGATGATCCCGTCGTCCCACAGCCGCGCGGTGGAGTAGTAGGGCGAGCCCTGGGTCTCGTACCGGTCGCGGATCGGCGCCTTGAACGCCTCCTCGGCCTCGGGCGACTCGAAGTCGCCGCGCACCGTGGCGAGGACCGACGCGGCCTGCTCGCCGCCCATCACCGAGATCCGGGCGTTGGGCCACATCCACAGGAAGCGCGGGTCGTAGGCACGGCCGCACATGCCGTAGTTGCCGGCGCCGAAGGAGCCGCCGATGACCACGGTGAACTTCGGCACGACACTCGAGGCGACGGCCGTGACGAGCTTCGCGCCGTCCTTGGCGATGCCGCCGTGCTCGTACTCCTTGCCGACCATGAACCCGGTGATGTTCTGCAGGAACACCAGCGGGATGCCGCGCTGGTTGGCCAGCTCGATGAAGTGCGCGCCCTTGAGCGCCGACTCGCTGAACAGGATCCCGTTGTTGGCCAGGATCGCCACGGGCCAGCCGTCGACGTGCGCGAACCCGCACACGAGCGTGTCGCCGTACAGCGGCTTGAACTCGTGCAGGCGCGAGTCGTCGACGATGCGGCTGATGACCTCGCGCACGTCGTAAGGGGTCCGCGAGTCCACCGGGACGACGTCGTAGAGGCCGTCGGGATCCTCACGCGGCGGCATCGGCTCGCGGCGCGTGATCGTGGGCTCCTGCGGGCGCGCGAAGGTGTCGACGATCGAGCGCACGAGCTGCAGCGCGTGGTCGTCGTCGTCGGCCAGGTGGTCGACGACGCCGGAGACCTTCGCGTGGACCTCGCCGCCGCCGAGCTCCTCGGCCGTCACGACCTCGCCCGTCGCCGCCTTCACGAGCGGCGGCCCGCCGAGGAAGATCGTGCCCTGGTCGCGCACGATCACCGACTCGTCGCTCATGGCCGGCACGTAGGCGCCGCCCGCGGTGCACGAGCCCATCACCGCGGCCACCTGCGGGATGCCGCGCGACGACATCTGCGCCTGGTGGAAGAAGATCCGGCCGAAGTGGTCGCGGTCGGGGAAGACCTCGTCCTGCATCGGCAGGAAGGCCCCGCCGGAGTCCACGAGGTAGAGGCACGGCAGGTGGTTGTCCGCCGCGATGGTCTGGGCCCGCAGGTGCTTCTTGACCGTGATCGGGTAGTACGTGCCGCCCTTGACCGTCGCGTCGTTCGCCACGATCACGCACGCGCGGCCCGACACGGTGCCGATGCCGGTGATGATGCCGGCACTCGGGACGGCGAAGGGATCGTCGCCGTAGAGGCCGTAGGCGGCGAGCGCGCCGATCTCGAGGAAGGGCGAGCCCGGGTCGAGCAGGCGGTCCACCCGGTCGCGCGGCAGCAGCTTGCCGCGCGAGACGTGGCGCTCGCGAGCCTTCTGCGACCCACCCAGCCGCGCGGTGGCCGTGCGCTCCCTCAGCTCGGCGACGAGCTCTCTCATGTTCACGGCTCGAAGGTTAACACTCATTAACCTGCGCTGCTATGCTCCTGCCGTGAGCCGCCGCGAGCAGATCCTCGACACCGCCGCCGGACTGTTCGCCGAGCGCGGGTACCACGGCGTCTCGGTCAACGACATCGGCGAGGCGTGCGGGATCTCCGGCCCGGCGCTCTACAAGCACTTCACCGGCAAGGAGGACCTGCTGGCCCACTCGCTCACCTCGATCAGCGAGCGGCTGCTGACGGAGGGCCGCCTCCGTCGCGCCGAGGCCGGCGATCCCGGGGCAGCCCTCGACGCCCTCATCGCGTGGCACGTGGAGTTCGCGCTGACCCACCCGGCGCTCATCGTGATCCAGGATCGTGAGTGGTCGAACCTCCCGCCGGCCGCCCAGACCGCCGTGCGGGAGCTGCAGCTGTCCTACATCGACGCGTGGGTGGAGACGCTGCGCGAGCTCCGCACCGACCTCGACCGCGCCACGGCCCGCGCGGCCGTCCAGGCCGTGTTCGGCCTGATCAACTCCACGCCGCACTCGGCGCGGATCAGCGCGGACGCGATGGCTCGGCTGCTGGCGTCGATGGCCCGGGCCGCGCTGCTCGCGACCTGAGCGAGACGGTGGCGACCGCCACGCCCACCATCATCACGATGCCGCCCACCCACTCCAGCGCGCTGGGCACCTCGTCCAGCGCGACCCATGCCGACAGGACCCCGACCGGCGGGACGAGCAGGATGAAGGGCACGACGCTGGCCGCGGGGTACTTCGCCATCAGGCCGTTGAAGATCGTGTAGCCCACGAGCGAGGACAGCACCACGGTGTAGATCGTGCTGACCCAGGCCTCGATCCCGAACCGGCCCAGCGCGGCCGAGATCTCGGCCCGTCCCTCCACCGTGAGCGAGACGGCCAGCGCGGGCAGCGGCACGACGAGCGCCGACCACACCACGAGCGACAGGCCCGACGACACCTTCGCGGCCCGGGCGACGACGTTGCCGATCGCCCACGAGAGCGCGGCCCCCACCGTGACGAGCAGCGGGACCAGCGGCGCGTCCTGATGGAAGCCCCAGGCGACGATCGCCAGGCCGACGGTGCCGATCGCGGCGCCGATCCCCTGGCGGCGGGACGCCCGCTCACCCAGGACGCCGGCGGCGATGAGGATCGTGAAGATGACCTGCGCCTGCAGGACGAGGGCGGCCAGGCCCGCGGGCATGCCGATCGCCATCGCCAGGTACAGCAGCCCGAACTGGCCGAAGCTCATGAAGAAGCCGACGGCGACGACGACCTGCCACGAGGCCTTCGGCCGGGCCACGAAGAACACGAGCGGGAAGGCCACCAGGACGAACCGGATCGCGAGGAACAGGAACGGCGGAACGTCGGCGAGACCGACGTGGATGGCGACGAAGTTGCAGCCCCAGAGCACCGCCACGAGGACGGCGAGCAGGCTGTCGCGGCGGGTCACCGGATCATGCTGTCAGGGCCCGGCGGCTCACGCAGCGGCGGCCGCTGCCAGTCCTCGTCGAGATCACGCCACCGGCGGGGGGTCACATCGGCAGCGAGATGACGGCCGGGACCCCGGTTCCGGCCGCGAGGAGGTCGAGCACGTCGCGCTCGTGGGGCACGAACGGCTCGGGCAGGGACGCCAGCGGGTACCAGCCCGCCTCGGCGGCCTTGTCGGCCTCCAGGTGGGCGGCCTCGCCACTCCACCGGGTGACCTCGAAGAACAGGTCGATCCGCTGCTCGACCTGCGGGCCGCCGCGCTCGAAGCGGTGGATCGCGGTGACGGGTCGCAGGTCCTGGGGCGCGATCGTCACCCCGGCCTCCTCGAGCGCCTCACGCACCGCGGCCTCGTGCACCGACTCGCCGGGGTCGACGTGGCCGGCCACGACCGCCCAGTACCCATCGCGGTACCCCGTCCCCGCGCGACGCTGCACGAAGACCTCGTCGCCGCGGCGCAGGATCACGTAGGCGGCGGCGACGAGCAGCGAGCGGGAGTCGGCGTGGTCGTCCAGGGGGTAGTGCTCGGTCACGTCGCCAGTGTTCCAGACCTCACCGCTGTCGGCTGCAGGGTCAGGGCGTGCAGCGCTCGGCGTAGAACTCCTCCAGCGACGCCCGGATCGCGTCGTCCAGCGGCAGCGTGAAGTACGCGTGCTCGATGTCGGTGGTGCGCACGCGGACACCGAAGCGCGACCCGACCTTGTCCTCCGCGACCACGTGCGGATCGCAGCGGCCCATCACGACGTCGAGCCGCACGCGCTGCGGCTGGTCGAGCGGCAGCTCGACGTCCACCGGCGTGGCCGGCCCGAACGCGAAGCGCAGCGTGGGCGCGAAGCCGAGCAGCACCACGTCGTTCGGCTCGCGCGGCACCAGGTCGAGGGTCGCGGACCACGTGTCCCCACGCACCTGGGGCGACCCGGCCGTCACCGTGGTGGCGGCCTCGAAGGCCTGCTCACCACAGTCGCCGTCCACCAGGTCGCGCAGCACGCCGTACGGGTCCTCGACGTCCACCCGCGAGCGGCGCTCCTCGTCGCCCGTCCGGTAGGTGAACTCCGCGACGGTCGCGAGGTCCTCGCCGTCGGGGCACGTGCCGGCGGGCGGGTCGACGTCGATCCCCGTGCCGAAGCCGGCGCCGACCGACTCCGTGCCCGCCCAGTCGACCGACTCGGGCCAGCGGTTCGACTCCAGGCGCATCGCGGAGAGGGTGATCTCGCTGCCGGTGCCGTTGCTGATCGCGATCGCGATGTCGCGGGTCAGCCGCTTGCTCCGGTACTGCATCACCTGCGCCGTGAACCCGTCCGGCGCGTCCTCCAGGTCGGGCGCGGCCGAGCACCCCGCCACCACCAGGAGTGCTGAGACCAGCGCGACACGACCCCGCATGGGCCGAGTGTAGGTCCGCTCAGGCGTGGCGCAGGGCGCGTCGCGAGATCAGCGCCGCGGCCAGGGCGACGAAGATCGCAGCACCCGCGGTGAACTGCACACCGAGGTCGAACGCCGAGGCGGCCGAGGCATGGATCCAGCCCTCGACCGGCGCCGCGAACTGCTCGGCGAACTGCAGGGTGCTGCCGAGGGTCTCGAACGCGTTCTCCTGCTCGCCGAACTTCGCGACCGCCGGGACGGTCAGGTTCGAGCGGAAGGTCGCGGTCAGCACGCTGCCGAGCACCGCGGTGCCCAGGACGGCACCGATCTCGTAGGCGGTCTCGGAGATCGCCGACGCGGCACCCGCCTTCTGCGGCGGCACGCTCGACAGGATGAGGTCGTTGGTGATCGTCTCGGCCAGACCGATGCCGATCCCCAGGATCGTGAACGCCACGCCCACCGAGATCACCGTCGGATGGCCCGTGAAGGCGGCCAGCGCGTAGCCGCTCGACGACAGCAGGAAGCTCAACGGCACGAGGGTGCGCGCCGGGATCCGCTCGACAAGGCGCACGGCCGCGAAGCCGGCCGCCATCGTGGCGATCGAGCCGGGCACCAGGACCAGCGCCGACTCCAGCGGGGACAGCCCCAGCACGAGCTGGAGCAGCTGGGCGCCGAAGTAGAGGAAGCCCGCCAGCGCCATGAGGCTGAGGGCGTTCGCCGCCAGGGCGCCGCTGAAGACCGGGTTGCGGAACAGACTCAGGTCGAGCATCGGGGTGGCACTGCGCTGCTGGCGGCGGATGAACCACCAGCCGGCACCGAGGCCGAGGGCCAGCGCGGCGAGCGTGGTGTCGTCGAGACCGGCGGTGGCGCCGTGCTTGACCGCGAAGACGAGCGGCACCATCGCGAGCAGCGACAGCACGACCGACGCCGGGTCGAACGGGCCCGGCTGGGGGTCGCGCGACTCGGGGATGAGGGCGAGCGCCGCCGGCACGAAGGCGATGATCAACGGCACGTTCAGCAGGAACACCGAGCCCCACCAGAAGTGCTCGAGCAGGTAGCCGCCCACCACCGGGCCGAGGACGGCGCCGCCGGAGAACATGGCCGCCCACGCCGCGATGGCGGTGCGACGGTCACGCGCGTCCTCGAAGATGTTGCGGATCAGCGACAGCGTCGAGGGCATGAGGGTCGCGCCGAAGAAGCCGAGCAGGGCACGGCCGGCGATCAGCATCTCGGGGCTCGTGCTGAAGGCCGCGAGCACGGAGGCCGCGCCGAACCCGACGGAGCCGACCACGAGCAGGCGGCGGCGACCGATGCGGTCGCCGAGGCTGCCCATGGCGATGAGCAGGCCCGCCAGCATCAGCGCGTAGATGTCGACGATCCACATGAGCTGGTTGCCGCTCGGGCGCAGCTCGCGACTGATCTCGGGCAGCGCGAACGACAGCACCGTGTTGTCGACCGAGACGAGCAGCACGGGCAGCATCAGCACCGCCAACGCGGACCATTCGCGTCGGCCGGCACGGGCGGCATGAGGAGTGAACGTGGACATCACCCTTACTGTACCGTCCAGACGGTACAGTTCCAAAATGACTCGCGTCACAGGGGTTTCCGTGATCGGGGTCACGCCGAGCTCGGGTTCCGGGCCGCGGGGGCACCCGGATCACTAGGCTGAGCCCATGGCCGAGGAGCGCAGTACCCGAGATCGCGTCCTCGACGCCTTCGAGCGCCTGCTGGTGGGCGCCGGCAGCCGTGCCGCCACGCTGGACGCCGTCGCCGCGGAGGCCGGCGTCTCCAAGGGCGGGCTGCTGTACCACTTCCACAGTCGCGAGGCCCTCGTCGACGGCATGGTCGAGCGGCTGCGCGAGCAGGCCGCCCGCGACGTCGAGCTGATGCGCTCGGCCGAGCAGGGTCCGGTGGGCTTCTACCTGGAGACCTCGGTGGACACCGGGAGCGACTTCGACCGCGCCCTGATCGCGGCGTCACGCATCGCCCAGGAGCACGACCACGGTGCGCGCACGGCACTGGCCGACATCCGCGACGCGTGGTTCGGCGTCCTGAACGAGCACCTCGGCGACGAGGCCCTCGCCCGCACGATCCAGCTCATCGGCGACGGCCTCTACTTCGACGACACCACCGGCCTGGGCAGCCCCGACGCGCTCGGCCACGTCCGTAAGGTCCTGGGCCGCCTCGGCCACTGAGCCGCAGGTCGGCTCCGCCGGCGCTCGGGTGGACACCGACCCGCACCTGACGCATCGTGGGAAACTCCGAGTCCTTCGACGAATGAGGCATCCGCATGACGCACAGCACCCCACGACGCGCGCGCAGCGCCTTCACCGCACTCGCCGGCGCCCTCGCCCTGACGGCGATCTCGTTCGTCTCGCCGACCAGTGCTCAGGCCGCGACGAAGTTCATCGTCGTCCAGCACAACGTGGAGAAGAACGGCGCGGCGATCACCCACGCACTGAAGAAGGCCCACGACCTCGGTGCGCAGGCGGTGACCCTGCAGGAGGTCTGTGCGAGCGACGTGCCGTTGATCCAGTCCTACGCCGCCAGCGTCGGCCAGACCTGGTCGGTCCATCCGCAGCAGAGCCGTACCGGCGGCTGCGGCGCCAGAGGCGACGTGATGACCGTCGCCGTGCGGACCGCGGCCGGTGCGGACAACGTCGTCCGGTCACTCTCCCAGGACGAGTCGGTGAACGACGACGGGAGCCTGCACACGCGACAGCAGGAGCTGGTGTGCGTGCGGTGGACGGACACCTCCGTGCGCACCGTCTGCTCCGTGCACGTCGCACTGGGCAAGGCCTACGTCGTCGGCAACCCCGCCCTCAACGCGCGCAAGACCCAGATCAAGGAGATCAAGGACATCACCGCGACGTTCATCGGCAACGGCCAGCTGGTCGTGGTCGGTGGTGACTTCAACGCCGTCCCGAAGGACCCGGTCCTGAACCGCATGTACGCCCGGGGCGTGGACAACGAGGGCAACGCCCCGAACGGCAAGTTCTTCGAGGCGGCGCAGCTCGAGGGGCAGACCGCCAACCGCGGTGGCAACGCCACGGACCAGAGCGGCAAGCGCAAGATCGACCACGTGTTCTTCTCGAACAACAAGACCCCGTGGACGCAGTCGGGCGCGGCGTTCAACGCGCTCGACAGCCCGTCCGACCACCAGCTGGTCGTCGCGAAGGCCACCGTCCAGGGCTGACGCCGCGGCGCGGCGCCCGGGTCTCAGCTCAGGCGTCGCGCCAGACCGGCTCGAGCCGCTCGAAGGGGAGCCGGTCGAGGACCGAGAGGTCGTCGGCGGCGACCTCGTAGCTGACGCGGTCGGGGCCGTAGGCCACGTCGATCACGTCGGTGTCCCGGCGCAGGCGGCTCTCCATCGCGCCGACCTCGGTGATCGGGACGGTCAGCCGCGCCCGTTGCCACAGGATCCGCTCGCGGGTTCCGGCCGCGTCGAGCGCGGCCCCGGTGGCGTCGGCGTAGGCGCGGGCGAGGCCACCCGTGCCCAGCAGCGTGCCACCGAACCAGCGCGTCACGACCACGACGACGTCGCTGACCTCGCGACCCGAGATGACCTCCAGCATGGGCCGTCCCGCGGTCCCCGAGGGCTCGCCGTCGTCGTTGCTGCGGCGCAGCGCTGCGTCGGGTCCGATGACGAAGGCGGTGCAGTGGTGCCGCGCGTCGTGGTGCGTCGCGCGGACGCCGGCGATGAGCGCCCGGGCGCTCGCCTCGTCCTCCACGCGCCCGGCGCGCGCCAGGAATCGCGACCTCAGCACCACGATCTCGGCCTCGGCGGTGTCGCCGAGGCCGAGGTCGATGGTGCGGTAGGTCGCCACCCTCAGCGCTTGCGCAGTTCCAGGAAGATCGAGGGACCGAAGTCGCTGGACGCGAGGGGCTTCTGCAGCACGCGCTCGACCGCGACGAGCACCTTGGCGGGCACGTAGCGCTTGAGCTTCTGGCTACGCAGGTTCGACACCGACAGCTTGCGCTGCAGCACCAGGCCCGCCGCGGCGAGCTGGCCGACCACCGTGTCGATGTTGTGGTTCACGAAGGCGATCGCGTCGGGCTCGTCCGCGGCGACGGTGCGGATGCTGACGGGCTCCTTCGGCAGCGCCTTGCCGGCCTTCTTGAAGGCGCGACGGTTCTTGAAGTGGCCGTAGTTGGCGACCTCGATGATCGCGGTGCCACCGGGGGCGAGCACGCGGGCGATCTCGGCGAACTCCTCGGTGGGCTCGGGGATGTGGTGCATGACCCGGACCATCGTGATGAGGTCGAGCTCGCCGTCGCCGAACTGCAGGGCGTCGGCCTGCTGGCGCGCCTTGACCACGTCGGTGCCCTCGAGGAACTTCTCGGCGGCGTCCAGCTGGGTCTGGCTGGGCTCGGCCAGCGTGACCTGGTCGGCGTACTCGCGCAGCAGCAGCGCGAGCCGGCCGAAGCCACCGCCCACGTCGGCGGCCTTGGCGAACCGTCGGCCCTTGAGCAGCCGGCGGATCGCGACCTGCTCGGCGGCGTTCTCGTAGTCGCGGTTGTTCCAGTACTGGGTGTAGTCGTATCCCCGGTCGTACTGGTCGGCGACCTTCTTGCTGGGCTTGTCCTCGTTCACCGGGCAACCCTAACAATCAGGGGCTGAACGGCGGTCATCGCAGGACGCCGATCAGCGGCCGAAGGTGCGCGGGCCGAACTCGGGCTCGGACTTCGCCATGCCGGCCTTGCGCGCGACGGCGGTGTTCGGCGACTTGAGCATGGCGCGCTGGTACTTCCGCTCGAGCGCGAACGCCCGGCGCGGCTTGGCGAGACGAGTCTCGTTCAGCAGGCGCTTGGACGCGGCGACCGAGTCGGGCGAGCGCGCGAGGAGCTGGTCGATCAGCTCGAGGGCGGGCTTGGTCGGGTCCTCGGCGACGCCCGAGGCGATGCCGTACTCGACGGCCTGCGTGCCGGAGAACACCTCGCCGGTCATCACGAGGCGCTTGGCCAGGTCGGCGCCGACCAGCTCCGCCAGCGCCACGGTGCCGCTCATGTCGGGAACCAGTCCCCACTTGGCCTCGAGGATCGACCACTGGCAGTCGGGGGTGGTGAACCGGAAGTCCGCGCCCAGCGCCAGCTGGATGCCGCCGCCGAACACGTGGCCGCGCGTGACGGCGATGACCGGGACCGAGAGCTCGCGCCAGGCCCACAGCGGCTGCTGGAACTTGTTGGTGCCCTTGAACGGGTTGGGCGTGAAGTACCGCGCGACGCGCTTCTTCTCGGTCATCACCTGGCCGAAGTCCAGGCCCGCGCAGAAGGACGAGCCGCGGCCCTCGAGCAGCACCGCGCGGACGTTCGGATCGGCCTCGATCCGGTCGGCGGCCTCCAGGAGCCCGTCGAGCACGCCGAACGTGATGCCGTTCAGCTTGTCGGGGCGGTTGAGCCAGACGTGGGCGATGGGCCCTTCGATCTCGGTGACGACATGCTGTTCGGTCATGCGCTCAGGGTAGATCGTCGCCGAGAGCCTTCCGCAACTGCCGGACGGTCTCGGTCAGCGTGTGCGACGTGACGACGTCTCGCGGCCATCCCGCGCCACCGAGGAACAGGGCGGTGTGACGCCCCAGCTCGGTGAGTCGCTCCAGCGTCTCCGGCCCCGGCTTCATCACCGAGGACCACAGGAACACGGCGTCGGGCCGGCTGCTGCGCACGAAGGTCTCGAGCGACTCCATCGGCAGCCGTGCACCGAGCTCGGTCCAGGCATGGCCGTGGCGGGCCAGCGCCGCGCCCAGCGCCACGACCGGGAGCTTGTGCTGCTCGTCCTCGACGCTGGCCAGCACGACCCGCGCCGGGCCGCGGGTGGGGTAGCGGTGCGCCGCCGCCCGCAGCGCTGCCAGGACGCAGGCGGTGACGAGGTGCTCGCCGGCCACGTCGATCCGGCAGTCCTCCCACTGCCGACCGACCTCGATCATCGCCGGGGCGATGGCCGAGTCCCAGGCCTCCTCGATGCCGAACCGCTCGATCGCGCTCTCGGCGGCCTGCTGCACCCTGGCGGCGTCGAACTCCTTCGCGCCCTCGAGCATGTCGAAGACCGTCTGCTCGTGGGCCGAGGCCCTGAGTCCGGCCGGTCCGGCGCCCACGATCGCGGCCAGCTCGTGCGGCGAGAGCCGCTTCACCCGCTCGGCGGCGTCGTGCGCGGTCACCCCCGACTCGATGAATCGGGCCATCGTGGCGACCCGGTCGGCGTCGACGATCGTGTAGCGGCGGTGGCCCCCGGCGGTGCGGAACGTCGGCCCCACGCCGTAGCGACGCTCCCACGTCCGCAGGGTCGGGGCGGCGATTCCGAGCATCTCGGAGAGCGAACCCACGGTCCAGCGGCGGTGCATGCGGTCGATCCTAAAACCTATTCAGGGTGGTTGCACAATGAATAGATTAGGTAGTACCGTCGAACTACTTGCCGGGTTGCGCAAACAGCCCGCGTCAGTCCTCACCCTTGGGGAAGGGGCAGGAAACATGGTCAACATCAAGCGACTTCCGTCGCCCATCATCGAGTCCTACGAATGGCAGTGGGAAGGCGCCTGCATGGGCGTCGACTCGTCTGTCTTCTTCTCGCCCGAAGCTGAACGCGGCATGAAGCGCCACCGCCGCGAGGAGTCCGCCAAGGCCGTCTGCGCCACGTGCCCGGTCATCGACCGGTGCCGGGAGCATGCGCTCGCCGTCCAGGAGCCGTACGGCGTCTGGGGTGGCCTCACCGAGTCCGAGCGCTCCGAGATCCTGGCCGGCCGTCAGGCCGCCGCCGGCTGATGGCGGCGCCGAAGAAGGCGAAGGCCAGCACCTCCGCCAAGATTCTCTACCAGCCGGTCGGGCTGATCACGTCGATCCTGGCCGGACTCATCGCCTCGGCGGTGTTCAAGCAGGTGTGGAAGCGCGCCAGCCCGAACAGCGAGGGCGATCCGCCCACGCCGACCCAGTCGGAGTTCCCGCTCAAGGAGATCCTGCTGGCCGCGGTGATCCAGGGCGCGATCTTCTCCGGCGTGCGGGCGATCGTCCAGCGCCAGGGCGCCAAGGCGTTCGCCAAGGCGACGGGCGAGTGGCCCGGCGACTGAAGCGTCTCCTTCTCAGCTGACGCCGGCTCCCTCCTCCTGCCGACCTCAGCTCTCTGGCAATGGCCGCGGGCACTCCCCCCGCGGCCATTGCGCGTTCTCGGGCGTCCTCAGCGCGCCGCGAGCACGACGACCGACTGCCCCAGCGCGGGGTAGGTCGAGCCGAACGACACGTCGTCGCCCGGTCGGGCGGTGTCGACCTCGAGCCGCCACGCACGGTCCTGTCCGGGTTCGGGGAGCACCACCTCGACGTCGTCGCCCACGTTGAGGACGAGGAACACGGCGTCATCGAGCGCCTCGCCCACCGGGTCGCCCGCGGCGCCCCGCAGGAGCAGCCCCACGGACCGCCACTCGGGGTCGTGCCAGTCCTCGGCCGTCGGGGCGGCCCCGTCGGCCCGGTGCCACGCCACGTCGCGATGGCCGTCGGCGCGCTCGCGGCCGTGCATGAAGGTGCGCTGGCGCAGCACCGGCTGGTCACGGCGCAGACGGACGAGTCGGCGCACCAGGTCGAGCAGCTCGGTGTCGGGCGCCGACCAGTCGATCCAGCCCAGCGCGTTGTCCTGGGCATAGGCGTTGTTGTTGCCGCCCTGGCTGTTGCCGAGCTCGTCGCCGGCCAACAGCATCGGCACGCCCTGCGACACGAGCAGCGTCGCGAGGAGGCCTCGCACCCGGCGCGCCCGCGCGGTCAGCACGTCCGGATCGTCGGTGGGCCCCTCGATCCCGAGGTTGTCCGAGAGGTTCTCGTCGTGACCGTCCCGGTTGTCCTCGCCGTTGGCCTCGTTGTGCTTGTGCGCGTAGGAGGCGAGATCGGCCGCCGTGAACCCGTCGTGGGCCGTGACGAAGTTGACCGAGGCGGTGGCGCCGCGCGAGCCGTGGTCGAAGTGGTCGGCCGAGCCCAGCAGGCGGGCGCCCACGTCGGCACTGCCCAGCGACCGGACCTGCCATGCCCGCCGGATCCCGTCGCGGAAGCGGTCGTTCCACTCCGAGAACGGGTGTGGGAACCGGCCCAGCCGGTGGCCGCCGGGCCCGAGGTCCCAGGGCTCGGCGATCAGCTTGACGGTGGACAGCACCGGGTCCTGCCGGATGGCGCTGAAGAACGGCCCGTGGGGGCGGAAGCCCTTCTGGGTGCGGCCGAGCGTGGTGGCGAGGTCGAACCGGAACCCGTCGACCCCCAGCACCTCCACCCAGTGCCGCAGGCTGTCCATCACGAGCCGCAGCACCGGCGGCCGGTCCACCGCGAGGGTGTTCCCCGTGCCCGTGTCGTCGACGTAGTGGCGGTGGTCGTCGGCGAGGCGGTAGTACGCCGTGTTGTCCAGGCCGCGCAGCGACAGGGTGGGACCGAGCTCGTCGCCCTCGCCGGTGTGGTTGTAGACGACGTCCACGATGACCTCGATGCCCGCCTCGTGCAGGGCGTGGACGGCCTGACGGAGCTCCGCGACCGCGTCGGCCCGTGCGTACCGCGGCTCGGGAGCGCACCACGCGATGGGCTGGTAGCCCCAGTAGTTGCGCAGCCCCTTCGCCACGAGGAAGCGGTCGTCGAGGAACGCCTGCACCGGCAGCAGCTCGACGGCGTTGACCCCCAGCGAGGTCAGGTGGTCGATGACGGCAGGCGACGCGAGGCCCGCGTAGGTGCCGCGCACGTCCTCGGGGACTCCGGGGTGCGCCGCGGTGAGGCCCTTGACGTGCGCCTCGTAGATCACCAGGTCGCTGAACGCGTGACCCGGGCGGTTGGTGGTCGGGTCGGGGCCCGCCGGGTCGCCCTGCACGATGCCGTGCGGAACCACGGGCGCGCTGTCGCGGTCGTCGAGGGTCAGGTCGTCGTCGCCGGCGTGCCCGGCCATCGCCTCGTCCCAGCGCAGCGGCCGGTCGAGCGCGCGGGCGTACGGGTCGATGAGCAGCTTGGCTGGATTGAACCGCAGCCCCTCGTCCGGCCGGTGGGGGCCGTGGGCCCGGAGGCCGTACCGCGCGCCGGGTCGGACTCCGGCCACGTGGGCGTGCCGGACGTCGCCGTCCCGGAAGACGAGGTCGATCCTCTCCTCGGCACCGGTCTCGTCGAACAGGCAGAGCTCGACGCGGGCGGCGTTCGCGGACCAGACCGCCACGTTGACGCCGTCGTCGTCGACGGTGACACCCAGGGGGAACGGCCGGCCGGTGGTCACGGCTCGGGTCATCGCATGATCTCCGCGAACAGCGCCGCGTAGCGCTCGGCCGACGGCCCCCAGTCCACTGGCGTGGACATCGCCCGGTGGCGCAACCGCTGCCAGGCCGGCGGGTCGGCGTACAGCTCGCGCGCCCGGGAGAGCGCCCAGGCCAGCCCGCCGGCGTCGATGTCGGCGAAGGCGAACCCGGTGGCGACGTCCGCGGCGAGGTTCTCCGGCGAGGCGTCCACGACCGTGTCGCGCAGGCCTCCCGTGGATGCCACGACGGGGATGGCGCCGTACCTCATCCCGTACAGCTGGGTCAGGCCGCAGGGCTCGAACCGCGACGGCACGAGGACGAGGTCGCCGCCGCCGTACATCCGGTGGCTGAGCGGCTCGTCGTAGCCGATCCGCACGCCGATCGACTGCGAGTACCGGGCGCCGAGGTCGTTCAGGGCGTACTCGTATCCGGGGTCGCCGGAGCCCAGGACGATCACCGCCCCACCGGCCTCCACGAAGCCCGGGAGCGCCTCGAGGAGTAGGTCGACGCCCTTCTGATGAGTGAGCCGGGTGACCACCACGGCCAGCGGGCCGGCCGGCTCGGCGAGCCCGAACTCGGCGAGCAGCTCGCGGCGGTTGCGGTCCTTCGCGGCCGGGTCGTCGACGGAGTAGTGGACGACCGCGCGGTCCGCCGCGGGATCCCACACGGTCGTGTCGATCCCGTTGACGATGCCGATCAGGTCGCCGCCGTCCCGCCGCGCGGCGGCCACCCCCTCCAGGCCGAACCCGAACTCCGGCGTCGTCAGCTCCTGCGCGTAGGTGGGGCTGACGCTCGTCACCTTCGTGGCGTGCACCATGCCGGCCTTGAGCGTGCTGACGAGGCCGTGGTACTCCAGCGCCTCGTGGTGGAAGTCCCACGTCGGCAGACGCAGCAGGTCCAGCTGGTCGGGTCCGAAGATGCCCTGGAAGGCGATGTTGTGGATCGTCATCACCGTCGGCACGTCGGCCTGCGCGTAGTGCAGGTACGACGGCACGAGGCCGGCCTGCCAATCGTGTGCGTGCACCACGTCGGGGCGCCAGCGGTCAGCCGTGCCCTCGATCGCGATCCGGGCACCAGCCCATGACAGCGCCGCGAACCGGACGTGGTTGTCCAGGTGATCGTGGCCGTCGACGTTGTACGGGCCGCCGGGCCGGTCGAACAGGTGCGGCGCGTCGAGCAGCAGGAGCTCCACCCCGCCGTGGCGCCCGGCGCGCACGACCGCCGGACCACCGAAGAGGTCGGGGTCCTCCCAGACGACCTTGGTGGAGCCGACGCGCTCCAGGATGCCCGGGTACGCGGGCATCAGGACGCGCGATCGCCAGCCCTGCTCCGCGAGCGCGGACGGCAGGGCTCCGACGACGTCGGCGAGGCCGCCGGTCTTGAGCAGCGGCGCACACTCCGACGCGACCGACAACAGGCGGCGCGGACGAGGGGGCATCGACTACTCCAGTGATGCCGCGCGGCGGTCGAGCATCGGCTGGGTGACCAGCACGATGCCGTTCTCGGTCCGGCGGAACCAGCGGTTGTCCTCGTCCGGGTCCTCGCCGACCACGAGCCCCTCGGGGATGTGGACGCGACTGTCGACCACGGCGTTCGTCAGCCGGGCGCCACGCCCGACGTCGACGTGCGGCAGCGCCACGACGCGGTCGAGCATCGAGTACGAGTGGGTGCGGGTGCCGGTGAACAGCAGGGAGTTGTGCACCTCCGAGCCGCTGACGATGCAGTCGCCGGCGATGAGCGACTGGATCGCCTGGCCGCGCCGGCCCTCCTCGTCGTGGGCGAACTTCGCCGGCGGGGTGAACTCCGCGTACGTCCAGATCGGCCACGAGTTGTCGTAGAGGTCGAGCGCCGGGATGAACTCGGTCAGGTCGATGTTGGCCTGCCAGAACGTGTCGATCGTGCCGACGTCACGCCAGTAGGGCTCGGTCTCCAGGCCCGTCATGACGCACGACTCGCTGAAGCGGTGGGCGAAGGCGCTGCCTCCGCGGACGATCGCCGGGATCAGGTCGAACCCGAAGTCGTGCCGCGAGCTGGTGTCCTCCGCGTCCTGGCGCAGCAGCTCGCGCAGGAAGTCCCAGTCGAAGACGTAGATGCCCATCGAGGCGAGGGCGACGTTCGGGTCCTCCGGGGTGCCCGGCGGATCGGCCGGCTTCTCGAGGAAGTCGACGATGCGGCCGGTCGCGTCGACGTGCATGACGCCGAACGCCGTCGCCTCCTCGCGCGGCACGGTCAGGCAGCCCACGGTCACGTCGGCACCCGTCTCGACGTGCTGGCGCAGCATGACCTCGTAGTCCATCTTGTAGACGTGGTCGCCGGCCAGGACGATCACGTACTTGACCTTGTAGTCGTCGACGATGTCGATGTTCTGCGTCACGGCGTCGGCGGTGCCGAGGTACCACTTGGTCTCCTCGACACGCTGGCTCGCAGGGAGGATGTCCAGGTACTCGTTGCGCTCGGCCTGGAAGAAGTTCCAGCCGCGCTGCATGTGCCGGATCAGCGAGTGGGCCTTGTATTGCGTGGCGACGGCCATCTTCCGAATGCCGGAGTTCAGCGCGTTCGACAGCGGGAAGTCGATGATGCGCCACTCGCCGCCGAACTGCACGGCCGGTTTCGCCCGCCGGTCGGTGAGCTCCTCGAGGCGGCTGCCGCGGCCGCCCGCCAGCACGAACGCCATCGCTTGACTGGACAGTCGGGGCGGCGCGCCGGCGTCGCGACCCGTCAAGATCGGGATGGTCATGACCGTTCCTCCACGAAGTAGACAGCGGACAGGGGCGGCAGCGTCAGCATCGCCGACTGTGCCTCGTTCTGGGCGGGGACGGGCTCGGTCTCGATGGCGCCGCCGTTGCCACGGTCGGCGCCGCCGTAGAAGCGCGAGTCGGTGTTGAGCGCCTCGGTCCAGCGACCCGCCACGGGGAACCCGATGCGGAAGCCGGTGCGCTCGACGGGGGTCAGGTTGAGCACGACGACCACGTGCTGGTCGCCCTCGTCGCCGCGTCGGAGCCAGGCGAAGACCTGCTCCTCGACGGCATCGACGAGCAGCCACTGGAATCCGCGGCCGTGGGTGTCGTGGCGGTGCAGCGCGGGCAGCTCGCGGTACAGCCGGTTGAGGTCGCGGACGAGGTTCTGCACCCCGGCGTGGCCCGGGTCGTGCAGCACGCCCCAGTCGAGCTCGCCGTCGTGGTTCCACTCGGCGGGCTGGCCGAACTCCTGGCCCATGAACAGCAGCTTCTTGCCGGGGTAGCCCCACATGTAGCCGTAGAACGACTTGAGGTTCCCGAGCTTGTCGGCGTGGCTCCCGGGCATGCGGCCGTACATCGAGCCCTTGCCGTGGACGACCTCGTCGTGGCTGATCGGTAGGACGAAGTTCTCGGTGAACGCGTACGTGAGGCCGAAGGTGAGCTCGTCCTGGTGGTGCTTGCGGTGGATCGGGTCCTTGCCGAAGTAGGTCAGCGAGTCGTTCATCCAGCCGAGGTTCCACTTGTAGCCGAAGCCCAGGCCGTCCTCGTCGACGCGGCGGGTGACGCCCGGGAAGGTGGTCGACTCCTCGGCGATCATCACCGCACCGTCGTGCTCGCCGTAGGCCGCGACGTTGGCCTCCTGCACGAACGCGACCGCCTCGTAGTTCTCGCGGCCGCCGTCCTTGTTCGGGATCCACTCCCCGGGCTGGCGCGAGTAGTCGCGGTAGAGCATCGAGGCGACGGCGTCCACGCGCAGGCCGTCGAGGTGGTACTCGTCCAGCCAGTAGAGCGCGTTCGACACGAGGTAGTTCAGCACCTCGGGACGGCCGTAGTTGAAGATCAGCGTGTTCCAGTCGGGGTGAAACCCCTCGCGCGGGTCGGCGTGCTCGTACAGCGGGGTGCCGTCGAACCGTCCGAGCCCGTGCTGGTCGGTGGGGAAGTGCCCGGGCACCCAGTCGGCCAGCACCCCGAGGCCCTTCGCGTGGGCCGCGTCGACGAAGGCGGCGAACTCCGCGGGCGTGCCGTAGCGGATCGTCGGCGCGTACAGGCCGATCGGCTGATAGCCCCACGACCCGTCGAAGGGATGCTCGCTGACCGGCAGCACCTCCAGGTGGGTGAAGCCGAGGTCGGCGACGTAGTCGACCAGTCGCGTGGCCGCCTCGAGGTACGACAGGGGGCGATTGCCCTCCTCCGCGACGCGACGCCAGGAGCCGAGGTGGACCTCGTAGATGCTCATCGGGGCGTCGACCGCGTGGATGGCCCCACGGTTCGCGATCCACTCGGCGTCCTGCCAGGCGTGGCGGCCGAGCTCGCGGACGACGGAGCCGGTCCGGGGCGGGTGCTCGCTGCCGAAGCCGACCGGGTCGGCCTTGAGCGGCAGCTGGCGTCCTCCGGGGCCGAGGATGTCGTACTTGTAGACGCAGCCCTCAGCGAGCCCGGGCAGGAAGACCTCCCACACGCCGGTCGCGCCGCGCGGGCGCATCGGGTGGACGGTGCCGTTCCAGCCGTTGAAGTCGCCCACGACGGACACCCGCTCGGCGTTCGGTGCCCACACGGCGAAGTGCACGCCGGTCGCCTCCTCGTGGGTGACGACCCGGGCGCCGAGCACCTGCCACAACCGCCGGTGGGTGCCCTCGCCGATCAGGTACTCGTCGATCTCGCCGAGGACGGGGCCGAAGCGGTAGGGGTCCTCGAACTCCTCGGTGCCGGCCTCGGGCCACTGGACGCGCACCCGGTAGAACGGCAGCGAGGGACCGACGAAGACGTCGCGGGCGGCCGGGTGCCGGGACAGCTCGATCTCATCGGTGTCGTTGACGACCCAGACACGCTCGGCGCCCGGGCGGTGCACGACGACGTGATGACCGTCGTCGGTGGGACCGAGGGCCGCGAACGGATCGCGGTGGAGGCCCTGGGCGAGCTGCCACGCCTCGGCCGCGTCGAGCACGAGCGGTGTCGTGTCCTCACCGGCCATGCGTCCCTCCTCGGCTGCCATCTGTTTCATACAACCACCGGTGGCGCCGGTTGGCACCCTTGCGCTGCGCCCGGGACGTCACGTCACGGGGCTCAGAGCGCCGGGGTGATGTTCCAGATGTGGCTCATGTACTCGCGCACCGAGCGGTCGGAGCTGAAGTACCCCGTCCGGGCGACGTTGAGGATGGCCATCCGCTGCCAGCGCTCGTGGTCGAGGTAGGTGCGGTCGACCGCCTGCTGGGTCTCGTCGTAGGAGTCGAAGTCCGACGCCACGAGGAACCAGTCGCTGTTCCACAGCATGTCGAGGATGCCGCCGTAGCGGTTCGGCTCGCCCGGGCTGAAGGTCCCCTCGGCGATCGCCTGCAGCACGTCGCGCATCGCCTGGCTCTTCTCGATCGCCGTGCGGGCGTGGTCGGGCTCGTTCCGGCGAGCCGTGACCTCGTCGGCCGTCAGGCCGAAGAGGAAGAAGTTGTCGGCGCCGACGTGCTCGCGGATCTCGACGTTGGCCCCGTCGAGGGTGCCGATCGTGAGCGCGCCGTTCAGCGCGAACTTCATGTTGCCCGTGCCCGAGGCCTCCATGCCGGCGGTCGAGATCTGCTCGGAGAGGTCGGCCGCGGGGATGAGCTTCTCGGCCATCGACACGTTGTAGTTCGCCGGGTAGACGACCTGCAGCAGGTCGCGGGTCTCCGGATCGGCGTTGACGACGGCGGCGACGTCGTTGATGAGCCGGATGATGTCCTTGGCCATGTCGTAGCTGGGCGCGGCCTTGCCACCGAAGATCTTGACCCGCGGCACCCATCCCGCGCCCGGATCGCGCTTGATCCGCTGCCAGTGGGCGATCGTCCAGAGGATGTTCATCAGCTGGCGCTTGTACTCGTGCAGGCGCTTGACCTGGACGTCGTACAGCGCGTCCTTCGGGACCTCGATGCCGTGGTGGTCGGCCAGCCAGCCGGCGAGCCGCTCCTTGGCCTGGCGCTTCGTGGCGCCGAACGCCTCGCGGAAGGCCGGGTCGTCCACGTGGTCCTCGAGGCCGCGGAGTCGCTCGAGGTCGGTCTCCCAGCCCGAGCCGAGCGTGTCGGTGAGCAGCTGGGCCAGTGGCGGGTTCGCCAGTGCGATCCACCGGCGCGGCGTGACGCCGTTGGTCACGTTGACGATCCGGTCGGGATGCAGGCTGTCCAGGGCCGGGAAGAGGTCGCGGCGCACGAGGTCGGTGTGCAGCGCCGAGACGCCGTTGATCTTGTGGCTCGTGACGAACGCGAGGTCGCCCATCTTGACCTGGTCGTCGAGGATCAGGCCGACGCCCTCGGGCCGCGGCCCGTGCAGCTCGGCGTCGCGCCGGTCCAGCTGCTCGATGATCTGCAGGTGGCGCGGCAGCACCTTGCGCATGAGGCCGACCGACCAGTGCTCGAGCGCCTCGGGCAGCAGGGTGTGGTTCGTGTAGCCGAGCACCTGCGTCGAGAGGTCGACCGCCGCGTCGAACCCGAAGCCGTGGTCGTCGACCAGCAGCCGGATCAGCTCCGGACCGGCGATCGCCGGGTGCGTGTCGTTCATCTGGATCGCGACGTACTCGGGCAGCCGGCGCAGGTCGTCGTGGGTCTCGAGGTAGCGGCGCACGATGTCCTGCACCGACGCCGAGGTCAGGAAGTACTCCTGGGAGAGCCGCAGCTCCTTGCCGCGCGAGGTCGTGTCGTTCGGGTAGAGCACGCGCGAGAGGGTGCGCGCCCACGCCTCGGGCTCGGCCGCGGCGGTGAAGTCACCCGCGTTGAAGCGCTCGAGGTCGAACAGGTCGGCGCTGGGCTTGGCCGCCCAGAGGCGCAGCGTGTTCGCCCACTGGCGCCCGTAGCCGACGACGGGGGTGTCGTGGGCCTCGGCGAGGACCTGCAGCTGCGGCGTCCAGACCTGGCGGCCGTCCTGCTCGACGACCTCGCCGCGGAAGCCGACGGGGTAGGCCGACTCGGGGCGGGTGAAGCTCCACGGGTTGTCGGTGACGAGCCAGTCCTCGGGGGCCTCGACCTGTCGGCCGCCCTCGAAGCGCTGCTTGAACAGGCCGTGCTCGTAGCGGATCCCGTAGCCGTAGGCCGGGCAGCCGAGGGTGGCCATCGACTCGAGGTAGCAGGCCGCCAGCCGGCCGAGACCCCCGTTGCCGAGCGCGGCGTCGGGCTCGTCGTCGGCGATGTCGGCGAAGTCCAGGCCCAGGCGGTCGAACACCTCGACCGCGACGTCGCGCAGCCCGAGGTTGATGGTGGCGTCCTCGAGCAGGCGCCCGATCAGGAACTCCATCGACAGGTAGTAGACGCGCTTGCGGTCCTCGTTCCACGTGCGGCGCGTGGCGCTGAACCACGGCTCGAGCGCGCGGTCGCGGATCGTGTAGGACAGCGCCATCCGCCAGTCGAACTTCGAGGCGTGCTCGGGGTCCGTGCCGACCGTGTACTGCAGGTGGTGCAGCAGGGAGCGGCGGAACTGCTCGGGGGTGGGCTCGGGAAGGGTCAGGTCGTCGAGATCGACGCCGTGGACTTCCAGGGACTCGGACATGTGACTCCCGCGGGGGTGATGGGGATTCGGTTCCAGCGCGCGCGACGTCGGGCGCGTCACCGCCATCCTAGGGTCGCCACCGCCGGTCCCGCCGGGTGAGCGCTGTGGCCCCGAGCACTCTGTGACTTACCGGCTCACATACCCAGTTTTTGTGACAGGAGTCGGCCCGAGCGGTCACCGAAGGGCTAAACGTGTCACAAAAGTCAGGGCTGCTGGCGGGTGACGGCGCGCGAAGACACGACAAAGCCCCTGCTCTGCGGGCTTCCGCAGGTCAGGGGCTTCGTCGATCTGGTGCGCGAGGGGGGATTTGAACCCCCACGCCCTTGCGGACACTGGCACCTGAAGCCAGCGCGTCTACCATTCCGCCACTCGCGCAGTGGCCCGGTGAACCGGACCGACGTCAGAGTCTAACAGGACCGGCGGAGGACGCGAACTCCCCGGGTCGCCCTCCGATCGGCGTCGCGTGTGCGGCGGGTCGCACGCACGGAGGCCGCCGATCTGGTGCGGTGTCGATACGATCGACAGGACCAACCGTCGTCGACGTCGCATGCCCAAGGAGGTGAGCACCCGTGGCCGGAGTCCTGCAGCGCTTCGAGAAGCGCCTCGAGGGTGCCGTCACCGGGGCCTTCGCGCGCGCCTTCCGCAGCGCGGTCCAGCCGGTCGAGATCGCCGCCGCCCTGCAGCGCGAGGTCGACCAGAGCGCCACGATCCTCAGCCGCGAGCGCACGCTCGTGCCCAACGACTTCACGGTGGAGCTCTCGCCCGCCGACCACGAGCGCCTCGCTCCCTACGGGGCGACGCTGGCCACCGAGCTGGCCACGCTGCTCAAGGAGCACCTCGCCGAGCAGCACTACACCGCCGCCGGTCCGCTGCACATCGAGTTCGCGCTCGATGAAGCCCTGCACACGGGCCGCTTCACGATCGTCAGTGCGTCGAACGCGTCGGTCACCCCGGTGCGCGGCGAGCCGATCACCGACACGGCGGTGCGCCGCGCCCGCGTCGTCCTCGACATCGGCGGCCTGCGGCACCCGGTGAACCCGCCCGGCATCACGATCGGCCGCGGCTCCTCGGTCGACCTGAAGATCGACGACCCGGGCATCAGCCGCAACCACGCCGAGATCTCGTTCCTGGGCAACGGCGTCGAGGTCCGTGACCTCGGCTCCACGAACGGCGTGATCGTCGACGGCCGCCGCGTCGACGCCGCCTTCCTGCGCAACGGCTCCACCATCCGCCTGGGCAACACGACGATCGCGGTCCAGATCAGCGAGGAGCTCGCGTGAGTGAACTGACCCTCACGCTGATCAAGCTCGGCTTCCTGGCCGTGCTGTGGCTGTTCGTGCTGTCCGCGGTCTCGGTGATCCGCACCGACATCTTCGGCACGAAGGTCCAGACCCCGAAGCCCGCGAAGGGCCAGAAGCAGCAGCCCAAGCCCCAGAAGAAGACGCCGCGCAGCAGCCGACGGATGCGCGGCGCCCCCAACAAGCTCCAGATCGTCGACGGCCCCAACGCCGGCCAGAGCGTCCCCCTGGGCACCGATCCGATCCTGCTCGGTCGCGGCACCGACGCCGCCATCCGCCTCGACGACGACTACGTCTCCACCCGTCACGCCCGCTTCGCCACCAACGGCGAGCAGTGGTTCGTCGAGGACCTCGGCTCCACGAACGGCACCTACATCGGCAGTCAGCGCGTCACCTCGCCGGTGCCCGTCGCGATCGGCACGTCCGTGCGACTGGGCAAGACGATCGTGGAGTTGCGCAAGTAGATGGCGCCGCTGACCTATCGCTACGTAGCGCTGACCGACGTCGGTCTGCGCCGTTCGAACAACCAGGACTCCGGGTACGCCAGCCCGCGCCTGCTGGTCATCGCCGACGGGATGGGCGGCGCCGCCGCCGGCGACCTGGCCTCCTCGGCGGCCCTGGCCGAGATCCGCGACCTCGACCGTGAGCTCGACGACGACGTCGACGGCGATGCCCTCGACGCGATGCGCACGGCGGTCGCCAACGCCAACCACCGGCTGGCCCAGCTGATCGCCGACGACCCGGCCGTCGAGGGCATGGGCACCACGCTCGAGGCGATGCTGTGGGACGGCGAGAAGCTGGCCGTGTCCCACATCGGCGACTCACGGGCCTACCGGCTGCGCCACGGCCGCCTCAGCCAGCTCAGCGTCGACCACACCTTCGTGCAGAGCCTCGTGGAGGAGGGGCGCATCACGCCCGAGGAGGCGCGGGTCCACCCGCACCGCTCGCTGCTGCTGAAGGCGATCCTGGGCCGCGACGACTTCGAGCCCGACTTCACGTGGCTGCAGCCGGCCGCGGGCGACCGCTACCTGCTGTGCAGCGACGGCCTCACGGACATGGTCGACGACGAGACGATCGAGCGGACGATGAAGCTCGAGACGATCGACGCGGCAGCGACCGAGCTGGTGCGGCTCGCCCTCGAGGCCGGCGGCTACGACAACGTCACCGTCGTGCTGGCGGAGTTCGTGCCCGGCGACGAGCCCCTCGACGAGGACTTGGTCTGCGCCGACGGGAAGCCCCAGCTCGTGGGCGCCGCCACCAGCCAGCCCCGCCGTCGCACCGGATCGGTCTCGGCGTCCAACGCACCCGCCGTGCACGTCGCCGGCGCACCCGGTGCGGTCGAGCCCGACCCCGAGGAACTGCGCTACGCCCCCCTCCCGGTGCCGAGACGCCGCTGGGTTCGGTACCTGCTCGCGTCCCTGGTGATCCTCGGGCTGGTCGGTGGCGCGGCCGCCTACGCCTACGACTGGTCGCAGCGCCAGTACTTCGTCGCTCCGTCCGGCGACGTGGTCGCGATCTACCGCGGGGTCGACGTCGACGTACCGGGCCTGAGCCTCAAGACGGTCGACGAGGTCACCCGCATCGAGATCGACACGCTGCCGCCGTACCAGCGCGACCGCGTCGCGGCCGGCATCCCCGCCGCCGACCGCGACGAGGCCCAGCGCATCGTCACCAACCTCAGCATCCAGGTGACCGAGCCGACGCCCACCCCGACGCCGACGCCGACTCCCACGCCGCGCCGCACCCCCGCCACGTCCGCGCCGACGGAGGCACCATGAGTGCCGGCGGCGTCACTCCCGCCTGGATCCCGCGCAAGCGCCGCACCGCCGAGCTGGGGCTGCTGCTGTTGGCGATCGCGATCGGGATCGGGTCGTACGCCGCCGTCGGGCTCGGCTTCGACGGCACGGTTCCCGCTGGCATCTACACCGTGGGTGCCGTCTACGCGGTCGTGGCGCTGGGCGCCCACCTGGCCGTGCGGAGGTTCGCCGGGTACGCCGACCCCGTGCTGCTCCCGCTCGTGGTGGCCCTCAACGGCATCGGCCTGGTGATGATCTACCGGATCGACCTCGGCCTCGAGGCCAACGGCTCCGGGTTCGGTCCGTTCGCCCAGGGCCAGCTGCGCTGGACGATCCTGGGCATCCTGATGTTCGTCGCCGTCCTGGTGCTGATCCGCGACCACCGCCGCCTGCAGCAGTACACGTACACGTTCGGCCTCGCCGCGATCGCGCTGCTCGTGCTCCCGATCCTGCCGATCATCGGCAACGCCAAGCGCGGCGCGCAGATCTGGATCCAGCTCGGCCCCTTCAGCTTCCAGCCCGCGGAGGCGGCCAAGATCGCGCTGGCCATCTTCTTCGCCGGCTACCTCGTCGCCAAGCGCGACGCCCTGGCCCTGGCCGGCCGGCGGTTCCTCGGCATCGACCTGCCCCGCGGCCGCGACCTCGGCCCCATCCTGCTGGGCTGGCTCGTCAGCGTCGGCATCCTGGTGTTCCAGCGCGACCTCGGCTCGTCGCTGCTGTTCTTCGGCCTCTTCGTCGTCATGCTCTACGTGGCCACCGAGCGCCCGGGCTGGCTCGTCGTCGGCGGCGCGCTGTTCGCCGTGGGCGCCTGGTTCGGCTACGCCGCCTTCGGCCACGTGCGCGACCGCTTCGACGCGTGGCTCGACCCGTGGGCCGATCCGGACAAGAACTACCAGATCATCACGGCGCTCTACGGTCTCGCGCACGGCGGCCTGCTCGGCCGCGGCTGGGGCCAGGGCAGCCCCGAGCTGACCCCCTTCGGCTTCTCCGACTTCATCCTGTCGTCCATCGGCGAGGAGCTCGGCCTGGCCGGACTGATGGCCGTGATCATGGTCTACGCCCTCATCGTCGAGCGCGGCCTGCGGATCGCCCTCACGTGCCGTGACGCGTTCGGCAAGCTGCTCGCCGTGGGCCTCTCGGTGTCCTTCGCCCTGCAGGTCTTCGTCGTCGCCGGTGGCGTCATGCGCCTCATCCCGCTGACCGGCCTGACCGCTCCGTTCCTGGCCGCCGGCGGCTCCTCGATCATCATGAACTGGATCATCGTCGCGCTGCTGCTGCGCATCAGCGACCAGACCCGGCGCCCCGCGCCGGAGGTCGCCACGATCAGCGGCGACGACGAGACACAGGTGGTGAAGCTGTCATGAACAAGCCCGTCCGTGCCATGGCCGTCGCGTGCCTGCTGATGTTCCTCGCCCTGCTGCTGAACGCCAACTACGTGCAGTTCGTCCAGGCCAAGGACCTGAACGAGAAGGAGGGCAACCGGCGCGTCATCGACGAGCAGTTCAGCCGCGAGCGCGGCGCGATCATCGTCGACGGCGAGCCCATCGCCCAGTCCGTGCCCGTCAAGGACAAGTGGCAGTTCCAGCGCAAGTACACCCAGCCCGAGCTCTACGCGCCGGTCACCGGCTACTTCTCCTACATCTACGGCCGCGACGGCATCGAGCAGTCGTACAACGACATCCTCTCCGGCAGCGACGACCGGCTCTTCGTGAACCGCGTCATCGACGTCATCTCCAACGACCAGCCCCAGGGCGGCAGCGTGGAGCTCACGCTCGACCCCGCCGCGCAGAAGGCCGCGTTCGAAGGGCTGGCCGACCTCGGCGAGAAGACCCGCGGCGCCGTGGTGGCGCTGGATCCGCAGTCCGGCGACATCCTGGCCATGGTCAGCCAGCCGACCTACAACCCGAACCAGCTCGCGAGCCACGACCTGGACGCCGTCACGTCGGCGATGCGCAAGCTCGAGGGCGACGAGAACGACCCGCTGATCAACCGCGGCGCCCAGACCACGCTGCCGCCGGGATCGACGTTCAAGGCCGTCACGGCCGCCGCCGGCATCGAGGACCTCGGGCTCGAGGCCGACGACGACGTGCGCGGCGGCGCCACGCTGAGCTTCCCCGGCATCGACTACCAGCTGACCAACCAGGGCGGCAGCAACTGCGGCGGCAACCCGATCAGCTTCGAGCGGGCCCTCGAGGTCTCCTGCAACGTCTCCTTCGGCTGGATGGCCGGCAAGGTCGGGCAGGACAAGCTCTCCGCCCAGGCCACCAAGTTCGGCTTCGGCGAGCGCCCCCTCGACGACCTCGCGTCCGCCGCCAGCCGGTTCACGGCCGACCCCGACACCGAGCTCGAGCCGCCCCAGTTGGCGCAGTCGGGCATCGGTCAGTACGAGGTGGCCGCCACGCCGCTGCAGATGGCGATGGTCGCCGGGACGATCGCGAACGACGGCGTCCTGATGAAGCCCCGCATCGTGCGCACCGTCCGCGCGCCCAACCTCTCGATCCTCGAGCAACCCGAGCCGCAGGAGCTGGAGCGGGCCATGTCGGCCGGCGACGCCCGCGAGCTGAACGACATGATGGTCTCGGTCGTCGAGGACGGCACGGGCGCCCCTGCCGCGATCCCCGGCGTGGATGTCGGCGGCAAGACCGGCACGGCCGAGTCGGCGCCCGATCGCCCGCCCTACGCCTGGTTCATCAGCTACGCACCGGCCACCGACCCCCAGGTGGCGGTCGCCGTGCTGGTCGAGTCCGCACAGAACACCAACGACATCGGCGGTGGCCGCCTCGGCGGCCCCATCGCCCGCTCCGTGATGGAAGCGGTGCTCCGATGAACCTCATCCACCCTTTGGGAGACTGGACACCATGACCGAGAGTGACGCGAACATGAGCCCGCTCGGCGACCGCTACCAGGTCGGCGAGCTGGTCGGACGTGGCGGCATGGCCGACGTCCGGGCCGGCCACGACATGCGACTCGGTCGCCCGGTCGCCATCAAGCTGCTCCGCGCCGACCTGGCCGCCGACGAGACGTTCCAGGAGCGCTTCCGCCGCGAGGCCCAGTCGGCGGCGTCGCTGAACCACCCGTCGATCGTGGCCGTCTACGACACCGGCGAGGCCACCGATCCCACCGGTGCCACCGTGCCGTACATCGTCATGGAGCTCGTCGAGGGACGCACGCTGCGCGACGTCCTGCGCGACGGTCGCAAGATCCTGCCCGAGCGCGCCCTGTCGATCACCGCCGACATCCTCGCCGCGCTGGACTACAGCCACCGCGCCGGCATCATCCACCGCGACATCAAGCCGGCCAACGTCATGCTCACGCCCGAGGGCAAGGTCAAGGTGATGGACTTCGGCATCGCCCGGGCGATCGCCGACACCTCCAGCGCCATGACCCAGACGGCGGCGGTCATCGGCACGGCGCAGTACCTCTCGCCCGAGCAGGCGCGCGGCGAGACGGTCGACGCCCGCAGCGACATCTACTCCACCGGCTGCGTGCTCTACGAGCTGCTCACGGGCCGCCCGCCGTTCGTCGGCGACAGCCCCGTCTCGGTGGCGTACCAGCACGTGCGCGAGGAGGCCCGGCCCCCGTCGCAGCTCAACCCCGACGTCTCGGTCGAGGTCGACAACGTCGTCGCCAAGGCCCTGGCCAAGCGCGTCGACGACCGGTACTCCAGCGCGGGCGACATGCGCAAGGACATCGAGCGGGTGCTCGCCGGTGGATCCGTCGACGCCCCGACGCAGGCCGTCGCCGCCGTGCCGGGCGCCACCGCGGTCGCTCCGGCGGCCGCCGCGGTCCTGCCGCTGGACGAGGAGGAGGAGAAGAAGGGCTCGGGCAAGTGGTGGGCGCTGGCCCTCGTGCTGCTGGCGATCGCCGCGGCCATCGGCATCGCCCTCATGCTCAACGACCGTGATCCCGAGGTGAACACCCCGACGGTCGACGTGCCTCGCGTCGAGGGACTCGACGTCCCCACGGCCACGAACCGGCTGGAGTCGCAGAACCTCGTGGTCGGGGAGACCACCGAGCAGACCAGCGCCGACATCCCCGAGGGCCAGGTCATCACGACCGATCCCGAGGCCGGCACCACGGTCGACGAGGGCACCGCGATCAATCTCGTCGTCAGCTCGGGTCCCGAGCTGGTCGACATCCCGAACCTCACGAGCTACTCGTACGACGAGGCCAAGGACCTGCTCGAGGGCGACCGCTACGGGCTGAACGTCAAGCGGCAGAACACCGACAGCAGCGAGCCGAAGGGTCGCGTCCTCAACAGCAACCCGCCTCCGGGCACCGAGGTCGAGCGCGGCAGCACGGTCACGCTGATCGTGTCCCGCGGCCAGGTCGACGTGCCGAACGTGGTGGGTCAGTCGGTCGACGCCGCCACGAAGACGCTCGAGGACGCCGGCTTGAAGGTCTCGGTCCAGAACGATCCCGCCGGCACCGCGCCCGACGGCACCGTCACCGAGCAGAGCCGCGAGCCCGGATCGATGGTGTCTCCGGGCACCACGATCACCATCACGGTGTCGCGCCCGCCGGCTCCCACCACGGAGCCCACGCCGGACCCGAACGCCCCGCCGACGGTCGTTCCTACGCCGTAGCTCAGTCCACGACGGTGGCGTGGCGCATCGCCACGCTGCCGCCGTGGGCGGGCGCCTTCACCACGTCGACGTCGCGCTGCTCCAGCCCGAGGCCGTACCGGCTCGCGTACTGCGTGTACGTCATGACCTCGGGTGAGGAGGTCATCGCCCCGCGCAGCCGGCTGCGATCGCCGATCGCCTCGATCACGTAGGGCGGCGAGTAGGGCACGCCGTCGAGCACGACCGTGTTGCCGACGCACTTGATCCCCGTCGTGGTGATCAGGCGCTGACCCTGCAGCGTGACGGCCTCGGCACCACCGGCCCACAGGGCGTTGACGAACGCCTGGATGTCCTGCTGGTGCACCACCAGGAGGTTCGGGTCCAGGCCCGGGATGTCCACCGAGCGGGGGGCGTCCTCCAGGGAGATCCGCACCCCCGGCCCCTCCACGGGGGTGAGCCCCGCGGGGTCGGAGAGCCGGGAGACCCGGCGGGCCTCGCGGCGCAGGTCGGCGTCGTCGACCCCCCGCGTGAGCGCGTCGACCTCGCGCTGGAGCTCGACCGCCTCGCGCCGACGGTTCTCGACCTCGTGCGCACGGTCGCTCAGCACGGAGCTGAGGTCGCCACCGGCGGGTCGCAGGTCGGAGCCGTTGGAGGTGACCGCCGCGGCGACCACGACCACGCCGCAGGCGCAGGCGACCGTCAGGGCGAGCAGGCTCCACCTGCTGACGGCCCTGATCTTCCCCTGGTCGCGTGGCGTTCCCGGCACGACGACTACGCTAGCGGAGTACGACACACCGCGGCCGTGCCAAGCCGCCAGACCGGGAGATGCTCGTGTTCAACAGGTTCAAGCGCAAGTCCGTGAACGACAACGGTCCCAAGCCCGTGCGCATCGGCAACCGGTGGGCGGCTCCGTTGATGGTCGCGTGCGCGGTCATCGGCCTGGCGTGGATCGTGGTCTTCTACACGATCAGCAACACCGACGTGACGATTCCGCTCTACAGCGACCTCGGCGGATGGAACCTGGCGATCGGCATGGGCTTCATCCTGGCGGCCTTCGGGTTCGCCATGAAGTGGGAGTGAATCACACGCCTGTCATGCCCCACAGGTTGTGCACACCCCTGTGGACAACTCAGGTCCAGGTCAGGGGAGCCAGGGCGCGAGCGCGCCCATGATCTCGTCCGTGCGCCACACGACCGCGGCCGCGAACACCGCCCACAGCGCCACGAACGTGACGACCTGGATCAGGGTCCTGCGCTCGCGGGGCGCGTAGGCGAACATCAGCCCGAGCAGCACGCCGGTGACGAATCCGCCGAGGTGACCCTGCCAGCTGATGCCCTCCTGCAGGCTGATGAAGCCGTTGATCGCCAGCAGGATCACCATGCCGGTGATGTTCTGGCGCGTGCGGGTGAGGAACACCAGCGCGAGCCCGAAGAGGCCGAAGACGGCGCCCGACGCACCGATTGTGGGCGTGAGGGGGTCCTCGAGCAGGTAGACCAGCACCGATGACCCGATCGCCAGGGTCAGGTAGGTGATGACGTAACGCACCCGCCCGAGCGTCTGCTCGACGAAGGGTCCGAACAGGTACAGCGCGTACATGTTGAACGCCAGGTGCAGCCAGCCGCCGTGCAGGAACGCCGCCGTGAGCAGCCGCCAGTACTGGCCGTCGGCCACCTCGATGCCGCTGAGCCAGCCCCACCGGAAGAACTCGCTGTTGCTCGGGTTGCGCACGCCGCCCGTGGCCACGACCACCACCTGCGCGACCACGTTGATCGCGATGATCGCCATCGTGATCGCGGCGGCGTTCGTGGAGATCGCCCCGCCCGCGAGGGTGCGCGGCTGACGCACCGCGGCCTGGCCCTTCTGCACGCACTCGGGGCACTGGAAGCCCACGCTGGCCTCGCGCATGTCCTCAGGACAGATGTAGCGCGAGCAGCGCTGGCACTGGATGAACGCAGGTCGACCCGGGTGGCGGTAGCAGGTCTGGCCGGCGCCCTGTTCGGTCACTTCTCGATGGTCACGGATTCGATCACGACGGGCTCCGCCGGGCGGTCGAACCGATCGGTCTCGACGGCGGCGATCGCGTCGATCACGGCCCGGCTGTCGGCGTCCTTGACCTCACCGAAGATCGAGTGCTTGCGGTTCAGCCACTCGGTCTTGGCGACGGTGACGAAGAACTGGGAGCCGTTCGTGCCGGCGCCGTTGGCCTTGGTGCCCGCGTTGGCCATGGCCAGCAGGTAGGGGCGGTCGAACTGGAGCTCGGGGTGGAACTCGTCGTCGAACTCGTAGCCGGGGCCACCGCGTCCGTCGCCGAGCGGGTCGCCGCCCTGGAGCATGAAGTTGGGGATGATCCGGTGGAACGTGAGGCCGTCGTAGAAGGGCTTCGTCGACACCGAACCGGTGGCGGGGTCGACCCATTCCTTGGTGCCCTCGGCCAAGCCGACGAAGTTCGCCACGGTCTTGGGGGCCTGGTGGTCGAACAGCTCGATCTTGATGTCTCCACGATTCGTGTGGAGCGTTGCGATGGTGGGCACTTCACGTCCTTTCAAGGGTTGCTTCCATCCTTGCACGAGCGGTCGAGCGCGGGCCGCTAGCGTGGGGGCATGTCGAGACTGGTGTTGCTCCTGATCGCCGCTGCGGCTGCCGTCGCGGTCTTCCGCAAGGCCACCGCTGACCGCGGTGGCTCCTACGATCCGAGGGACGATCGGTGACCGTCGACCTCCGCACCGAGGGCGGGGTGACGACGCTCACGTTCGCTTCCGGGCCGGTCAACCTGTACTCGTTGGAGCTCCATGACGAGTTCGACGCGGCGCTCGAGCGGGTCGAGGCCGACCCGCCGCGCGTGCTCGTGGTGCGCGCCGAGGGCAAGATCGTCTCCGGCGGCGTCGACGTGGCCCAGTTCCATGCGCGGAAGTCCAAGGTCGAGACCCGCGAGCTCTACGACCGGATGCTGGAGCTGCCCGAGCGCTTCGCGGCCCTGGACGTCCCGACGGTCTTCGTCGCCCACGGGCTGACCCTCACGTGGGCGTTCGAGGTGGCGCTGGCCTGCGACGTGCTGCTGGCGTCGGAGAAGGCGAAGTTCGGCCTCGTCGAGCGCGTCATCGGCCTCACGCCCACGATGGGCGGCACCCAGCGCCTCGCCGGGCGGGCCGGGGTGGCCCGCGCCAAGGAGTTCGTCTTCACCGGGACGCCGTACGACGCGGCCACCCTCGAGCGCTGGAACGTCGTCAATCGTGTCTTCGCCCCTGACGACCTCGACGCCGGCGTCGCCGCCTTCGCCGCCGACCTCGCCGCCGGCCCCACCCGCGCGTTTGGCGCCGCCAAGCAGATCCTGCGCGAGTTCGAGACCGGTGGCGTCCCCGGCTCCGTCGCCCGCACCACCGAGATCGCCGCCGAGCTCTTCGACACCGAGGACCTCCAGCACGGCATGGCGTCCTTCCTCGCCGACGGGCCCGGGAACGCCACGTTCGTCGGGCGCTGACAGTTCGCGGAGAACACGGCGATGGTCAAGGTCGCTTGACAGTCAAGTGACCTTGACCTTACGGTCGTCACGGCGCCGCGTGGCGCCGGGACGAGGGGAACGGCATGTCGTTGGAGACGCAGCAGCGCAGCTACTGGGGGCGGGCGCGGTTCGGCGGGGGCACGGGGGTGCTGCTCGCGTCGTGCGTGGGGATCGCGTTGGCCGTGTCGGGGGCGATGGCGGCCTACGCGCTCACGGGCCTCGAGGGAACGCGGCAGGACGTGGTGCTGGTGTTCGCCTCCCTGGCGCTGCCGTCGGTGTTCGCGCTGGCCTGGGTCGCGCTGGTCGACCAGGCGTCGTTGCGCGACGCGGTGGACCGCCCCGAGGAGACGATCGAGGTCCAGTGGGTCCGGCGTGCCCAGAGTGGGGCGTTCACCGACCTGCTGCTGCTCCTGGGCGTCACCCTGGTCGTCGGCGTCTTCGTCGACCTCGACGTGTCGGCGCACGTCGCGCTCACCGTGGTCATCGCGTTCGCGATGGCCGACGCAGGCCTGCGGATGCTGTGGCTCAAGCGCCGGGACGGCTGATGGACAACCACGTCGTGCGCGTACGGGAGGAGCGCGGCTGGTCGCAGAAGCGGCTCGCCGACGAGCTCGGGGTGTCGCGCCAGACGGTGATCTCGATCGAGAAGGGGCGCTACGACCCGTCGCTGCCGCTCGCGTTCAGACTCGCTGCGGTGTTCGAGTGCCGGATCGAGGACCTGTTCGTCCCCGGCTCCGACGAGGCCTAGCGCCTCAGACGGAGGCGGTCTGGCGGCCGGCGTGCACGCGGTGCGTGGTGCGGCGCTCGGACCAGAACGACACCAGCGGGATGCAGGCCAGAACGATGACGCTGAGCATGTAGCCCCAGGACCACTTCTCGCGCAGCGTGAGGCGGGCGACCAGAACGATCAGCACCATGAAGAGGAAGCCGTGCAGCTGATCGATGACCAGGAAGGCGTCCTGGTTGCGGTTCCACCACGAGCCCGCGTCGGTGGCGTACTTGCCGATGAAGCCGGCCATCACGATCAGCAGGTTGAGGCCCACGATGGTCGCCATGACCTGGTAAGCGCGCAGGAGTCGGTCGTTCACCGCCCCAGATTACCGATCGCGGCCAAGCACCATCTCGCGGGCCATCCGCCACCACATGAACAGCGCGAAGGCGGCGAAGACCCACCATTGCAGGCCGTATCCGAGGTTCCGGCCGCCGGCGGTCCAGGACACGTCGGACTCGGGCACGTCGGCGACCTCGAGCCCGCCGGCCACTGCGGCGTCGGTGGAGATCGCGAACCCCGACCACAGGTCGGCATACCCGAGCTCGTTCAGCAGCGTGGGGATCCGCACCGAGCCGATCGTGCGCGCGGTGGCGTCCCAGCCCGCGGCGGACTCCTCACCGGGCTGCAGCACGGCCTCGAAGGAGACCTCGCCGGCCGGCACCTCGGGGAAGGTGGCTGCGGGGCGAGGGGCCCAGCCCCGCACCACCATCAGCTGCGCGTCGTCGACCGTGACCGGGGCGAGCAGCCAGACGCCGTCCTCACCGTCGTGCTCTCGCCCGGTGACCCACAGCTGCTCCTCCGCGGGACGGAAGGTGCCGGTGACGGTGACCGGGCGCTGGTCCTGGTCGGTGGTGAAGATGTCGGTCGGGCTCCACACCGACTCGAGGGCGACGGCGCCGGTGCTGCCCTGCTCGGCGCGCTCGTCCTCCTGGCGCTGGTCGTACGCGCCGAGCTGCCACGTGCCCATGAACAGGCAGAAGCCGATCGCCGCGATCGCGAACAGGTGCAGGCCGAGGACGGCCGGGCGGAACCACGCACCCACCCCCGGCCGGTCGTTCACGAGGTGAACGGCTTGATGCCGGGGTACAGCGGGAAGCGCTCGGCCAGCACGGCCGTGCGCTTGCGCAGGCCGTCGATGTCGACCTCGCCGGGCTGCAGAGCCGCCGCGATGATCTCGGCGACCTCGGTGAACTCCTCGGCGCCGAAGCCACGCGTGGCCAGGGCCGGCGTGCCGATGCGCAGACCGGACGTGACCATCGGCGGACGCGGGTCGTTCGGGACCGCGTTGCGGTTCACGGTGATGCCGACCTCGTGGAGCCGGTCCTCGGCCTGCTGGCCGTCGAGCTCGGAGTTGCGCAGGTCGACGAGCACCAGGTGCACGTCGGTGCCGCCGCTGAGGACCTGGACGCCCGCGGCCACCGCGTCGGCGGCGAGCAGCCGGTCGGCGAGGATGCGCGCACCCTCGATCGTGCGCTGCTGACGCTCGGCGAACTCGGGCTGCAGGGCCATCTTGAAGGCCACCGCCTTGGCGGCGATGACGTGCTCGAGGGGTCCGCCCTGCTGGCCCGGGAACACCGCCGAGCGCATCTTCTTGGCGATCGTCTCGTCGTTGGTGAGGATCGCGCCGCCACGCGGGCCGCCGAGGGTCTTGTGCGTCGTGGTGGTGACGATGTGCGCGTGCGGGAGCGGGCTCGGGTGCAGGCCCGCGGCCACCAGGCCGGCGAAGTGGGCCATGTCGACCCACAGGATCGCGTCGACCTCGTCGGCGATCGCGCGGAACGCGGCGAAGTCGAGCTGGCGCGGGTACGCCGACCAGCCGGCGATGATCACGCGGGGACGGTGCTCGATCGCGAGCGAGCGCACCTCGTCCATGTCGACCAGGCCGGTCTCGGGGACGACGTGGTAGGCGATCGGGTTGTACAGACGGCCCGAGAAGTTGAGCTTCATGCCGTGCGTGAGGTGACCGCCGTTGGCCAGGTCGAGGCCCAGGATCGTGTCGCCGGCGGTGGCGATCGCGTGCAGCGCGGCCGCGTTCGCCGAGGCGCCCGAGTGGGGCTGCACGTTGGCGTACTCGGCGTCGAAGAGCTGCTTGAGCCGGTCGATGGCCAGCTGCTCGACCTGGTCGACGAACTCGCAACCGCCGTAGTAGCGCTTGCCGGGGTAGCCCTCGGCGTACTTGTTCGTGAGCACGCTGCCCTGCGCCTCGAGGGCTGCGACGGGAGCGAAGTTCTCCGAAGCGATCATTTCGAGCGTCGTCTGCTGGCGGCCCAGCTCGGCGTCGAGGAGCGCGGCGATGTCGGGATCGAAATCGGCGAGATGCTGGTCGTGGCTCATGGTCCGAGGATATCGCCCGCTCCGCACGCCCAGATCCGCGCGCCCCCTCCGGGCGTAACCAAAACGCAACCTCGCTGCGGATGGCCCCCACCGCGCGACGGGAGTAGCGTCACAGCGAGTGTCCGGATGGTGGACACCGAAGGGGAGGAACACATGAACTCGATGCGGCGACGCGTCACCACTGTGGCGACCGCGGCCCTGGCCGGATCCGTCCTGGCAGCGTGCGGGGCAGGACAGAACAACGACGACGACAGCGACGCCAGCCTGATCGTGGGCACCACCGACAAGGTGGTCTCGATCGATCCGGCCGGCTCGTACGACAACGGCTCGATGGCGGTGCAGACGCAGGTCTACCAGTACCTCCTCAACTTTCCCGCGGGCAGCACCGAGCTGACCCCGGACGCGGCCGAGAAGTGCGACTTCGAGGAGCCCACGGTCTACGTGTGCACCATGAAGTCCGGCCTCAAGTTCGGGAACGGCAACGAGCTGACCGCCTCGGACGTGGCCTTCTCGTTCCAGCGCATCGTCGACATCAACGACCCCAACGGTCCGGCCTCGCTGCTCGGCGCCATGAAGAAGGTCGAGGCCCGCGACGACACGACGGTGGCATTCACGCTCGCCGCGCCGAACGACCAGACCTTCGCGCAGGTCCTCGTGACCTCTGCCGGCCCGATCGTCGACGAGGAGACCTACCCCGCCGACAAGCTGCTCGACGACGACGCGGCGGTCGAGGCCAACGCCTTCTCCGGCCCGTACACGATCGGCGAGTACAAGAAGAACGAGCTGGCCGAGTTCAAGGTCAACCCCGACTACGACGGCACCTACGGCGAGCCGAAGTCGGACGTGACGATGCGCTACTACGCCGACTCGAACAACCTCAAGCTCGACGTGGAGAAGGGCGACATCGACGTCGCCTACCGCTCGCTGACCCCGACGGACATCGACAGCCTGAAGAAGTCCGACGACGTCACGGTCCACACCGGCCCCGGTGGCGAGCTGCGCTACATCGTGTTCAACCTCAAGACGATGCCCGGCGACGACGACGCGCAGAAGCAGGCCGTCCGCCAAGCCACCGCGTACCTGGTGAACCGCGACGAGATCTCCTCCGAGGTCTACAAGGGCACCTACACGCCGGCCTACTCGGCCGTCCCCGAGGGCCAGGTCGGCGCGACCGAGGCGTTCAAGGACAAGTACGGCGACGCGCCCGACCCGGCCGCCGCGAAGAAGGTCCTCGACGACGCCGGCGTCTCGACGCCCGTCGAGCTGAACCTGCAGTGGAACCCCGACCACTACGGCGGCAGCTCCGACCATGAGTACCAGGCCGTCAAGCGCCAGCTCGAGGAAGGCGGGCTCTTCACCGTCAACCTGCAGTCGACGGAGTGGAACACCTACTCCGAGGAGCGCGTGAAGGACGCCTACCCGGCGTTCCAGCTGGGCTGGTTCCCGGACTTCCCGGACCCCGACAACTACCTGACGCCGTTCTTCGCGCCGAACAACTTCCTCCAGTCGCACTATGAGGACGACGCGATGACGAAGCTGCTCGACGAGCAGAGGGTCGACGCCGACGCCGCCTCGCGCGAGGCCAAGCTCGCCGAGGCGCAGGAGATGGTGGCCGACCAGGTGCCGATCCTGCCGCTGCTGACCGGCGCGCAGGTCGCGGTGGCCGGCAAGGACGTGCAGGGCGTGAGCGACACGCTGGACCCGTCGTTCAAGTTCCGGTTCGCGTCGCTGTCGAAGTAACGGACACCCGGGACCGGGGTCCCGGCACGCACTGCGCGTGCCGGGGCCCCGCTTCCACGTAGGCAGGAGCACAGCGTGACCACTGACGTCCTCGTCGCCGCCGACGCACCGTCGGCCGAACCACCCGGCCGCCGCGGGGGGCTGAGCCCGCTCGCGCGCTACCTGCTGATCAGGCTGGCGCTGATCATCCCGATGCTGTGGGTGCTGGTCACCCTGGTCTTCTTCCTGATGCGGGTGATCGGTGACCCGATCACCGCGGCGCAGGGCGGCCGCCTGACCCCCGACCAGATCGCCGAGCGCAAGGCCGAGGCCGGCCTCGACCGGCCGATCATGGTGCAGTACTTCGAGTACCTCTGGAACATCCTGCACGGTGACTTCGGCACGACGCTGACCGACAACCGTGAAGTCACCGACATCCTCATCGTCAACGGCGCCGCCACGCTGGAGCTCTCGTTCTGGGCCCTGATCGTGGCCTTCTCCATCGGCATCCCGCTGGGCCGCATCGCCGCCCGCCACCGCGACCGCTGGCGCGACGTCCTGCTGCGACTGTTCGCGATCGTCGCCTACGCCGCGCCCGTCTTCTTCGTCGGCCTGCTGCTGAAGCTGGCCGTCGCCCCGTTCGGCTGGCCCACCTCGGGCCGGGCCTCGACCGCCACCGAGCTGACGCTGGCGAAGGTCGAGCCGCAGACCAACATCATGATCATCGACGCCATCTTGTGGGGCGAGCCCGAGTACATCTGGGACGTCCTGCAGCACGCCGTCCTGCCGGCCATCGCCCTCGGCATGCTGACGGGCGGCATCTTCCTGCGCCTCGTGCGCGTCAACCTGCTGCAGACGATGCGCGCCGACTACGTGACCGCGGCGCGCGCCCGCGGCGTCTCGGAGCGCCAGGTCGAGCGCAAGCACGCCTTCCGCAACGCCCTCGTCCCCGTGGTCACGGTCATGGGCATGCAGATCGCCATCCTGCTCGGCGGCGCCGTGCTGACCGAGACCACGTTCGAGTGGAAGGGCATCGGCTACGAGCTGGCCCAGTACCTGATCCGTCGCGACTTCCTCGCCGTGCAGGGCATCGTCACCGCCATCGCGTTCATCGTGTGCATCGCGAGCTTCCTGATCGACGCCATCGTGGCGCTCGTCGACCCCCGAGTGAGGTTCTGATGCGCTACCCCGGCCGCACCGTCATCCAGCAGTCCCACGGCCTGCAGCGCTTCATGCTGCTGCTGGGCTTCGGGCTGATCGTGCTCTTCCTCGTCCTGGCGATCTTCGCGCCGTGGATCGCGCCGTACGACTTCAATCAGGTGCGCGGTGAAGACGGCGTCCTGTTCGGCACGCAGCAGCCGCCGAGTGCCGACCACCTGTTCGGCACCACCGTCGGCGGGGCCGACGTGCTGTCGCGGGTGGTCTACGGAGCGCGCACGGCCGTCGAGGTCATCGTCCTGGCCGTGCTCGTCTCGAGCCTGATCGGCGTGCCGCTGGGACTCGTCTCGGGCTACCTCGGCGGCGCGCTCGACAAGACGCTCCTGCTCGTGATGGACGCGCTCTACTCGTTCCCGTCGCTGCTGCTGGCGATCGTGGTGTCCATCGTCGTCTCGGGCGGATCGAGCGGCGCGCTGGGTGGCATCGCCTCGGCGGCGATCTCGATCACCGTCATCTTCATCCCGCAGTACTACCGCGTGATCCGCAACGCCACCGTCTCGGTCAAGACCGAGCCGTACGTGGATGCGGCGAAGGTCGTGGGCGTGCGCACACCACGGATCCTGTTCCGGCACATCCTGTCGAACGTGGCGCAGACCCTGCCGGTCATCGCCACGCTGAACGCCTCCGAGGCCATCCTGACCCTGGCCGCGCTCGGCTTCCTGGGCTTCGGCATCGAGCCGTCGGCCGCGGCCGAGTGGGGCTACGACCTCAACAAGGCGATGCCCGACGCGACGAACGACATCTGGTGGACGGGGCTCTACCCGGGCTTGGCGATCGTGCTGGTCGTGCTGGGCGTGACCCTGATGGGCGAGAGCCTCAACGACATCACCAACCCGCTGCTGCGCACGCGCGCGGCCGACAAGGGCGAGGGCGAGCTGGAGATCGAGCTGGCCGAGGACCTCAGCGCCGCTCCGGAGATCATCGATTCCACCGAGACCGCGCCGATCAGCGCACCCGGGTCGATCGAGACCCGGCGAACAGCCGTGCTGTCCCTGTCCGACCTCCGGGTGAGCTTCGGCACCGACGCCGGCCGCGTGGTGGCGGTCGACGGCGTGGGCTTCGACGTCGCCCCCGGCGAGGTCGTCGCGGTCGTCGGCGAGTCCGGCTCGGGCAAGTCGGTCACGTCACGGGCCGTCATGGGTCTGCTTCCGAGCACGGCGAGCGTCGACGGATCGGCGGTGCTCCACACCAGCGGAGACGCCCGTCGCGAGCTGATCGGGATGACGCCGCAGGAGCTGCGCCCGATCCGTGGCGACGAGATCTCGATGGTCTTCCAGGAGCCCGGGACCGCGCTCGACCCGGTCCGGACCGTCGGCTGGCAGGTCGTCGAGGCGATCCGCGCGCACCGCCAGACCAGCAAGGCCGAGGCGCGCAGCCGAGCGATCGAGCTGCTCGAGCTGGTGGGCCTGCCCGATCCGCAGAAGCGCGTCGACTACTACCCGCACCAGCTCTCGGGCGGCCAGAAGCAGCGCGTGGTGATCGCGATCGCCATCGCGTGCGAGCCCGACGTGATCGTGGCGGACGAGCCGACCACCGCGCTCGACGTGACGGTCCAGGCGGCGATCCTCGAGCTGCTGCTCGACCTGCGCTCGCGCCTCGGCACGGCCATCGTGCTGATCACCCACAACATGGGCGTCGTCGCCGACATCGCCGACCGCGTGGTCGTGATGTACCGCGGCCGGATCGTGGAGCAGGCGCCCGTCGACCAGCTGTTCGCCCACCCGGCGCACCCGTACACGCAGGCACTGCTGGAGTCGGTGCCCCACCTCGGCCGCACGCACGTGAGCGAGGACGACCCGACCGGGCCGGCGCCGCTCGAGGGCGCGGCCGTGGTGCTCGACCTCGAGGACATCGTGGTGGAGTTCCCGGGCGGATGGGGCGAGACGGCCTTCCGCGCCGTCGACCACGTCAGCCTGCAGGTGCACCGCGGTGAGGTGCTGGGCCTGGTGGGCGAGTCCGGCTCGGGCAAGTCCACGCTGGGTCGCGTCGCCGTGGGGCTGCAGCAGCCGACCTCCGGCATCGTCCGGGTGGGTGGCGAGACCATCTCCGGCCTCAGCGACAAGGACCTGCGTCCGTACCGGAGCCGCTTCGGCTTCGTGTTCCAGGACCCGGCGTCCTCCCTCAACCCACGGATGTCGATCCTCGACTGCATCGCGGAGCCGCTGCGGGTGCACACCGATCTCAGCGACGCGCAGGTCACCGAGAAGGTGCAGAGCCTGCTGGACTCCGTGGAGCTGCCGAGCGACTTCGCCGAGCGGTTCCCGCACGAGCTCTCCGGTGGCCAGCGCCAGCGGATCAGCCTCGCGCGGGCGCTGGCACTCGACCCCGACCTGCTCATCGCGGACGAGCCCACCTCGGCGCTCGACGTGTCGGTGCAGTCGCGGGTCCTGGAGCTCTTCCTGGAGCTGCAGCAGCGCCTGCAGTTCGCGTGCCTGTTCATCACGCACGACCTCGCCGTGGTCGACACGCTCGCGAACCGGGTCGCGGTGATGCAGCGCGGGCGGCTGGTCGAGCTCGGCCCGCGCGACCAGGTGCTGCGGCAGCCCGCCGAGGACTACACGCGCAGCCTCATCGCGGCCGTGCCCGTGCCCGATCCGGTCGAGCAGCGACGCCGTCGCGCCGAGCGGGGCGACCTGCTCACGGGCGCCTAGCGCGGCTCGGTACCTCGACCGTGCGGGGTTTCCCGTCGCTATGCGGGGGAAGTTTCCCCCGCATAGCGGTGGTTTCCCCTGTTAACAGGGGAAACTTCGGGTGTCAGCGGTCCCAGGCGGCGACCTGGGCGCGGCGCTCGAGGCCGAGCTTCGCCAGGACCGTGGAGACGTAGTTCTTGACGGTCTTCTCCGACAGGAAGAGCGTGGTGGCGATCTCGCGGTTGGAGCGCCCGAGCCGCAGCTCGTCGAAGACCTTGCGCTCCTGCGCGGTCAGCTCGTCGAGGGGGTCGGGCTCGGCCTGGCGGCGCAGGCGCTCGAGCACCGAGCGGGTGACGGCGGGGTCGAGCAGCGACTGGCCCGCGGCGACCCGCTGGACGGCGTCGACGAGGTCGTTGCCGCGCACCTGCTTGAGCAGGAAGCCGGAGGCGCCGGACATGATCGCCTCGAAGAGCGCCTCGTCGTCCTCGTAGGAGGTCAGGATGAGGACCGCCGTGCGCTCGGACGAGAGCCGGACCCGCCGGCACAGCTCGATGCCCGAGCCGTCCGGCAGCCGCGCGTCGAGGACCGCGACGTCGGGCTGGAGCCGCTCGATCGCGGTGGCGGCCTCGGCGACCGTGCCGGCCTGGCCGACCACCGTGATGCCGCCCGAGTCCTCGAGGAGGTCGCCGACGCCGCGCCGCACGACCTCGTGGTCGTCGAGCAGGAAGACGCGGATGGGTTCGCTCACGGGGCCAGCCTACGGAAGTGCGGCCGAGGTCCCGTCGGCTCCGACCGGGATGCGCCAGACCACGCGCGTCCCGCTGCCGCCCGTACCGGGACCGATCCGCAGCGACCCACCGGAGCGCTGGGCCCGCTCGCTCAGGTTCGCCAGTCCGCTGGCCGGCTCGGCGGCGCCCATGCCGGCCCCGTCGTCGGTCACCGTGGCGACGACCTCGTGCTCGGCCACCTCGAGTCGCAGGTGCACCGACGAGGCCTTCGCGTGCCGGATGACGTTGGCGAGCGCCTCGTTCATCACCGCGTGCACGTCGCTGCGCAGACCGATGTCGAGCCGGCCGAGGTCGCCCTCGATGTCGATGACGGGTGCGAACCCCAGTGGCGCGGCCGTGGCCTTCAGGAGCCGGACGAGGCGCGCTTCGTCGGTCGCAGCGTCGGATCCCAGCGCGAAGATCGCCCCGCGGAGGTCGGCGATCGCGCGGTCGACGTCGTCCACGGCCTGCGAGGCCCGGCCCGCCCACGGCTCGTCGACGTTCCGCGAGATCCGGTCGAGGGACAGGCCGACGGCGAAGAGCCGTCCGATGACGAGGTCGTGGAGGTCGCGGGCGATGCGGTTGCGGTCCTCGACCACGGCCATCCTCGCCAGCTCGGCCCGTGTGCTGGCGAGCTCGTCGAACAGGCGCGCGTTGGCGATCGCCGTCCCGGCCACCGCGGCGAGCCCGGACACGAGGCGCTCGTCGTCGTCGGTGAAGCCGCCCGGCTTCTCGGTCAGGTACAGGTCGCCGAACACCTGGCCGTTGACCCGGACGGGCACGCCGAGGAACGCGCCCATCGGCGGGTGGTGCGGCGGGAAGCCGACGGAGGCCGGGTGCGAGGCGACGTCGTCCAGCCGCAGCGGCACCCCGTCACGGAGCACGACGCCGAGGACCCCGTCCCCTCGCGGCAGGTCGCCGATCAGGGCCGCGGTCTTGTCGTCGATGCCCTGGGTGAGGAACTCGGCCAGCCCTTCGGCGGGGTCGTGCCCCAACACGCCCAGCGCGCCGTAGCGGGCACCGGTCAGGTCGCGGGCGAGCTCGATGATGCGGGCCAGCAGGCTGTCCAGGTCGAGATCGGAGGTCACCGCGACGGCGGCCTCGACGATGTTCTCCCAGCGCTTCCGGTCCTGTTCGTCCACGCGCTCACCGTACCCAGACCGCCGGGCCGGAGGTCCCGGCAACTCGGGACCTTCGGCCCTGCACCGCGACGCCGGACTCCAGCACGATGGAGGTGTCGAGAAAGGAACCCACGATGAGCACCAACACCATCGTCGTCGGAGTGGACGAGACCCCCGCCGGAGCCGCAGCCCTGACGTGGGCCGCGCAGGAGGCCGACCTCCGCGGCGCGGACCTGAGGATCGTGCACGTGTGGCAGATCGACGCGGCCGTCGCCATGGCCGGCGCCGAGGTCCCGTGGATGGCCTACGAGTCCGACGCCCGGTCGAACGCCGCAAACTGGGTGACCGAGACGATCGGTGCCCAGGACGCGAGCGGCAGCCCGCGTCGCATCGAGGTCGTGCAGGGCGCCC